>DATITY010000520.1:0-32586 GCA_035467235.1 Draconibacterium sp.
ACCAAGACTGGCGTTGGTCTGACGGGGATTTGTCCATTCCAAATCGCTGGTTCTCCAACTTTCGTAAATGGCTTCAAAACTTACCGGCTGGTTGCATTCCGTCTCCAAATGCACCACCGGACGAAAAACATCGACCCAGACTTTTACAACTGAACTTCTCCCCTCTTTCTTCCCTGAAATTTCAACATAGCCTTCCTTCAGTTTCAGTTCCTGTCGAAATTCTCCTCCTTCAAATGGATTGGGTGTCAACTTCACCCGAACCCTGCCAAACTTTGGAAATACATTGTTCTCGTCGAAAGCACCACTTCGGGAAAGATAAAACAGGATTACGCCATTTTCAACCCATACGTTCAGGCCAATATCGCCCCCACCACAGGGCATCGATTCGGATGAGTTTTGACTTTGGGTGGTCCAGACCACATTAAATTTGTTTAAATCCTCAGGTTGGGCAACGGAAATTTGAATACCCGCGGCAAAAAGCAGGAGAATAAAAGGTGTAAGTTTAAGTTTCATCGTTTTAAATTTTACTGTATTTGTAATTGATGTCAATGAAATTAAATTACAAGATGAATCAAAAAAAATCATTTTGCAATTTTTACACTGGCTATTTCAGTAAAACCGATATATCCGTAACTTACTACTAAATCGTCAGAATTTTTAACTTCAGGTATTTGATATTTTTCAGTAAATATTCCGGTATTGGGTCCAGTTTCAATTACTTCAAATTTTTGTGCAGAGCTTTTTCCATTACTGATTTCGACCCAACCTTTATCGGCTTTGTTCCAATCCTGATTCAATACAGCTTTCAGTTCAATGGTAATCGTCTGACCCGGTTTAACCTGCGTGATTTCGTTTTTGTAATCCGCATCAAATAGTTTAATTTGCTGGTTTGTATTCGTTGTTCCATATTCCCTGCAGGTTGGCGGGCAAACTTCCGGGGCGCGAAGAACTGATTGACAATTAGCGTCCATACTGAAAAAGTTAAGCTCCAGCGCATTGTCGTTTACGGCGTTTTTGTGGGCATTCAACCGTTCGATGGTCGGCTGGTCGGGGCAGTTCCAGAATTGAAGCTCGCGCGGTTTAACAATTCCTGATAATCGGATACATGTCTTTCTCTGCGTTGACTATACGATTTTAAGGAAGCTTCGGTCAATCTTTTTTCCATAGCTGCATGCGGATGATCACCCTTAAAATTCTTCCGTTGATCGTTCAGGAAAGAAGTTCCGGTAACATGAAAATATTCACTTCATTTGCTCCCTGAACCTCAATTCCAGTTGTATCTGAAATCAACTTTCTGCCTTTATTCTGGGCACAAAAAAAGGCTGTTGAAGCGGCTTTTTATTTTCTGCTATGCTAATATCTGACCTTTATTTTCAAAACACCTTCCACTGCAGTTTCTGATGAGAACACAACATAACCTCCGCCGCTTCCTGAAGTTATTGCTCCTGAATATTTTGGAAAGTAGTTGGTTTGCATTTCTTCCATTACCCAATCTGGAACGGTGTATGGCAACATTTCGCTCCAACACAGAAATGTTTCTTTCATCGATTCGCCCAGTTGTGTTACATCCTTTTTCAGAATGGCATCATAACATGCTTTTCCCGATTCTCCCAGCCGTTTTACAAGCACGGAATCGAGATTTTTTTCCAATATCGGGTTGTAACCTTCGGGGCGGGGCTGAAGCGGGACAAAATTTAAAACATTCGATAACCATTCGCAGGTTTCTTTGTCGGTTGTATTTTCAATGTGATTGGGCCAAAATTTACCATTGTAATCCAACCGGCTTATTCCGGGAACCAGCAATCCAATATGATCCTGAGTTCCTGAAATATATTTTGTTCCGGGAGGATTTTCGGCTCCAAACAACATTTGTGCATTGCGAACCGGATTGCCACCGGGATACTGGTCTCCCCAAAGTTCGATTGCAACTTTACGCGAGCTCGTAGCCATTCCCGACCGGTCGTTAAATTCCATTGTTGGCCAGATTTGCGCCACCACCACCGAACCCGGGTGAATCTCTGAAACCCACGGCTGGTCAATCCAGCCGCCAGCCAGACAAACCCGGTAGGGAAATTTCAGTTCTTTTTTTGAACCGGAACTTGAACGGGCTGGCAATCCATCTTCAGGAATTCGCTCAAGCACCACCAGTTCAACTCCAAGTTCATCGCAAAGCTGTTTTTTCCCGGGGGTAAAGCCATCTGAATTCACTACAAAATAGTCGGGTTTCAGCGCTCTCATATCATCAGCAAAATCGAGCATTCCCATTCCCGATGCAATGTGCGCCTGTTCTACAAACCGCACTGCACTTACCATATATTTGCGCTCTTCCTGCGAAAAATAGGGTGCCTTTCCTTTTAACTGTTTCAGGTTTTCGTCACGACCTAAAAATACATGCAGTTTGCCATATTGTGCAGCAGTTTTAAAAAATGCAATATGCCCCGCATGAAGCAGGTCGAAACATCCGCTGACCATCACTGTTTTTTCGTTCATCAAAACCTCGTTGTATTATTTATCATCTGCTCCTTTATCCAGTCGTAAGTCTTTTTCATTCCGTCTATTAACGGATATGACGGCGCCCAGCCCAGGTATTTTTTGATCAGCGTGTTTTCACTGTTTCTTCCACGTACACCTTTGGGCGCATCCAAATCGTAGGTTCTTTTGAGTTTGTAACCGGCAATATTTTCAACAATATCAACCAGTTGGTTGATAGAAACCATTTCGTCGCTACCCAGGTTGATTGGTTCTTCTATATCGCTGTACATTATTTTAAGGATTCCTTCCACACATTCGTCGATGTACATAAACGAGCGGGTTTGTTCGCCATCGCCCCAAATTACGATTTCATCTTTTCCGTACAGTTCCCCTTCAAGTACTTTGCGGCACATGGCGGCAGGCGCTTTTTCACGGCCACCGTCCCAGGTTCCGAACGGCCCGAATACATTATGAAAACGGGCAACACGGGTGGTTAGACCATAATCTTCCATAAAATGGCGGCACATTCTTTCCGAAAAAAGTTTTTCCCAGCCATAACCATCTTCAGCAAGTGCCGGATAAGCATCTTCTTCCTTCAATCCAGGATTGTTCGGGTCGGTTTGTTTTTCGCCGTTATAAACACATGCCGACGAAGCATAAAAAAACCGGGTTACACCCAAATCGCGCGCAGCCATAAGCAAATGCGTGTTTATCAGCACACTCAGCATACAGTCGGCTTTGTGATTTTCAATAAATCCCATTCCACCCATGTCGGCAGCCAGGTTAAATACTTCGTAATAACCATTTACGGCTGTGTAACAATTCTCCTTCAGATTGAGGTCGAGTACAAGATTATCGCAATCGTCATGTAACTGGTACCATTTTGTCAGCGGTTTTTTATCAACACACCGCACATCATAACCCATATCTTTAAGTTTCCTGGAAAGGTGGCCTCCAATAAAGCCCCCTGCTCCTGCTACCAATGCTCTTTTTTTCATCTTTTTCTGCTTTAAATTGTTATTTCCGTTGCAAAGGTTGTGAAACTTTTTAACTCACGCAACTACCTGAATTTGTGCTGGTTTATGCAAAGGTTTGCGCAAAGCTTTGCATGGTAAAAATTGTGTTGTTAAACATTTTTTTGGAGATGAAAAAACAATTTCTGGCAAGAGTCAAATATTAAATGATTAGACCAGATTATTGAAATAGGGAGCAAATAGAAAAAGACAATTCAGGTTTTAGTTACATTTACATTCTGAAAACAGAATTGTAAATTACCTGAAACGATTCGGGCAATTCAATAAAGCAGAAAACGTGATTAATAAGCTACTGATATTTATCTTTTCATTTTTTTCACTAATAAATATTTCAGCGCAAACAACTGAAATTTCAGGAAAGGTTACCGAAAAAGAAACCGGTTATCCAATTCCGTATGCCAATATTATTTTCAGTGGAAAATTTATTGGAACAACAACCGATATCAATGGCAATTACACCCTGAAAACTTCAAAGCCCGGAGCAACGCTCGTGGTTTCTGCCATTGGATTTAAAAAACAAACCGTTCCCATTAAAATCAACCAGAAAAATGTAATCGATTTTGCTTTGGAAGAAGAGGTTTTCACCCTGGGCGAAGTAAAAATTCTGCCCGGCGAAAACCCCGCGAATATTCTCATTCGTAATATTATCGCCAATAAAAACCGGAACAGCCCGCGTGAACTCCCCTCGTGGAAAAGCCGTATTTACGCAAAAACCGAAATCGACCTGAAAAACGTAAGCAGGAACCTGGCCAACAAAAAGATTCTGGCTGATTTTGAATTCATTTTTGATTATCTCGACTCAATCGGCACACAAGGAAAAACTTTCCTCCCGGTATTTTTCACCGAAACCATTTCGAATTATTACCACGACAAGGAAAGTGGCAAAGACCGCGAAGAAATCACGGCCAGCAAGACATCGGGATTGAAAAAAGATGTGCTTTCACAGTTAACCGGCAAATTGTATGAAGATGTAAATATTTACGATAATTACCTCACCATTTCGGAAGTGGGGCTGATTTCGCCTGTAAACAATCTGGCTTTGCAGTTTTACAGGTTTTACCTGGTTGACAGCATTTTATCGGAAGACAAAACAATTTATGAACTTTCTTTCAGGCCAAAACTTCCGCAGGAGCCTGTTTTTATTGGAAAATTGTGGGTCGAGGATGGCAGTTTCGCTTTAACAAAAGTTGAAATTCAGCTTTCAGAAAAGGCAAATGTCAACTTTATCAACAACCTTCAGTATGCTGTTGAATTTCAGAAAACAGGCGAAAAATGGGTACCGGGCAATGAATCGATTGTTGCAGATGTTGACATTCAAAAAAATAAAAATTCCGAAATGCTCGGTGTGATTGCACGTAAAACCAACATTTACGAGGATTTCATGTTTATGCCGGTCACCAATGAAATTAAAAAGTTCAGGGAGCAGATTACCGTGGCGCCCGACGTGATTAAAGATGATGATTTTTGGATAAAAACCCGACCCATTGAGTTGCAACAGCGCGAAGAGAAAATTTACAATATGGTTGATTCGATGAAAAATGTAAAACTTTTTCGCACCACCGCGGAGTATATTTACATGTTTTATTACGGTTACCGCGATTTGGGAAAAGTTGAACTGGGCCCTTATTATTACTTGTACAGTGCCAATAAAGTGGAAGGTTCGCGTTTCAGACTGGGAGCACGCACCACGTACAAATTCAATAAAAATCTGAGGTTGAATGGTTATGGTGCATATGGAACACTGGATAAGGAATTTAAATACGGAGGTGGACTGGAATATTTCTTTTCCCTAAAACCGCTATCGGTGTTGACATTTCAGGGCCAGCACGATGTAGAAATGCTGGGCAAAAGCAGCAACGCATTTATGGAGCAAAATATTATAACAACCTTGTTAAGTAAAACTCCCAACACCAAACTTAGCATGGTTGACAGGCTTGAATTTACCGCAAAAAAAGAGTGGTTTGTTGGATTTTTAAATGAATTTGGCATTTCATCAACCAAAATCTACACTGCCCCGTATGTTCCGCTCGTCAATTTTAAAGGAGAAGAGGTTCCTTCAATTCAAAACGGGGAATTGAGTTTTAAAATGCGCTTTGCTCCCAACGAAGAAGTGTTACGCGATAATTTTGGACGAACTGAAATCCCGGGTTACGACCCGATTTTTACTTTTCAGATGAACAAGGGATTAAACGGCTTTTTAGGTGGTGATTACAACTATTTTAAAATTCATGCCGGCTTAATGGATAAATGGAAAATAAATCCATTGGGGTACAGTCAGTACTACCTTCAGATTGGAAAAATATGGGGCGACGTACCCTGGCCTTATTTAAAGATTCACGAAGGAAATGAAACATATGCATGGGATTCACAGGCTTTTAACCTTATGTATTACCAGGAATTTGTTAGCGACACCTATGTCAGCCTGTTTTGGGAGCATCATTTTGTTGGTTTTTTTCTGAATAAAGTGCCCTTATTCAGAAAGTTGAAATGGCGCGAAGTTGTTGGTATGAGGACACTTTGGGGAAGCTACGATGAAGAAAAACACAACAGTTTACTACTTCCGGGAAATATGAAAGGATTGGGTAACCAACCCTACATGGAATTTTCAGCCGGACTGGAAAATATTTTTAAATTTTTGCGGATTGAAGGAGTTTGGAGGACAAACTATAATGATCAGACAAAACATCAGTTTGGTTTGTTGTTTTCGCTTCAGGTGAGATTGTAAAATTTGAGTAAACTTCGACTATGAAAAAGCGACACACTTCATTAAAAGATTTGGCCGGTGAACTGGGGATTTCCATTTCCACTGTTTCGAGGGCGCTGAAAAACAATCCGATGATCAGCCCGGAACTGACGCAAAAAATCAAGGAATTGGCCATCCAAAGGAATTACATTCCCAACCCGCTGGCCATGGGATTGCTCAGGCAGCAAACCAAAATGATTGGCGTGATTGTTCCGGATTTAGTAACTCATTTTTACTCGTCAATTATTTCAGGAATTGAAGAAGTGGCAAAAGAAAAAGGGTACTTTATCATCATTGCCTCATCAAACGAATCGCTTGAAAAGGAAAAAGAGTCAGTAACCAATCTTTTAAAATCGAGGGTTGAAGGATTAATCGTTTGTATCAGCCAGGAAACAAATAGTTTTGCGCATTTCGAACTCCTGATACAGAATGAAATTCCAATTGTTTTTTTCGACCGTGTACCTGAAATACCTGAAGTTCTGTCTGTTACAGTGGATGGCGTAGAAGCTGCAAAAAATGTGACCTGTCACTTTTACCAAAATGGTTGCCGACGTATAGCTTATATTTCAGGCCCCGAACATCTGAATATTTCAAAACACAGAAAAGAGGGATATTTTAAAGGATTACAGGACTGTGGACTGGAATTTAACCCTGATTTACTGGTTGAATGTAGTCTGAATGCAGAGGAAGCAACCATTGCTACTCAAAAGCTGCTGAATTTGAAGCAAATTCCCGATGCTATTTTTGGAATTAACGATACCATTGCATTTGCTGCAATGAAAGAGATAAAGAAACATAAATTGAAAATTCCGGATGATATCGCACTGGTTGGATTTACCGATGAATTTCACTCTACAGTTGTTGAACCGGCGCTGACTTCGGTTACCCACCCCACCCTTCAAATGGGAAGAGAAGCAGCACGTTTGTTTTTTGAGTGTGTTGAAAAAGGACAGAATTTTGCTGAAAAAGTGGTGTTGCCAACAAAACTTGTAGTCAGGGAGTCGTCGGTTAAAAGATAATAAAAAGCCACTGCAAAATTTTCATTCACAGCGGCTTTCACATAAATTGAATTTATATAACTACTTTGTTATCCAGCTCAAAATCTGTTCGTCGTTAGGTTTTACTTTTGGCTCAACCATTTTAACCAGGTTTCCTTTTTCGTCAATCAGGTATTTCTGAAAATTCCAGCCTACTTCCGAATCCAGAACTCCGTTTTTGCTTTTTTGCGTCAACCACTGATAGAGCGGATGCATGTCATCGCCTTTCACCGAAATCTTCTCCATCATCTGAAATGTAACGCCATAATTTTTTTGGCAGAATTCGGCAATTTCTTCGTTTGTACCGGGTTCCTGTTTCATAAAATTATTGGCAGGAAAACCGATAATCGTAAAATTGTCGCCACCATATTTTTCATACACCTCCTGCAACTGCTCGTATTGCGGAGTTAGTCCACATTTTGAAGCTGTGTTAACCACAAGCACTTTCTTCCCTTTTAACGAAGCCAGGTCAAAATCATTCCCGTCAATATCCTTTACTTTAAAATCGTAAAACGATTGCTGTGCAAAAACAGCTCCTGCAATAATTACCATACTTAAAATCAATGTTATTTTTTTCATTTTTTTGTTTATTAATTTTGTTTAAATCTTAAAACAAAAATCAAAACAAAAGGTTCTCTAAAGTTTTAATTTACCTTTGCCAAATGAAAACAAATATTCCATCGACAATGCAGGCAGTTGTGCTGACCGGACCCGGCACACAGCCAACGGTAGCAAATATACCGGTTCCTCAGCCGGGCCACGGTGAAGTACTTATAAAAATGCATACTTCCCCGATTAATCCATCCGATTTGGCTTTTCTGGCTGATGGTTACGGAATAAAAAAACCTTTCCCGGTTGTTCCCGGATTCGAGGGCAGCGGGATTGTAGTTGCAGCAGGAAATGGAATTCTACCCAAACTGTGGCTGGGAAAAAAAGTGGCTTGTGCAGCTTCACCAAAACTCAATGGATGCTGGGCTGAATACATGGTTACCACAGCCAGTTCGTGTGTTCCACTTTCGAAAAAAATATTGATGGAGCAGGGCTCGATGATGTTTGTAAATCCAATGACAGCGCTTGCATTTTTTGATGTTTATAAAAACACACCAAATCCAACCAAACAACTTCGTGGAATCATTAACACTGCCGCTGCAAGCGCGCTGGGTAAAATGGTTATTCAACTGGGAAAACAAAAAGGCATTCCGGTGATCTCAGTAGTTCGCCGCAAGGAACAGGTTGACATGCTGAAATCGATTGGTGTTGAATATGTTGTCAACAGTTCGGACCCTGATTTTGAAATCAAACTAAAAGAACTTGCCCACCAGTTGAATGCCACCATTTTATTTGATGCAGTGGGTGGTAAATCGCCCCAGCAATTGTTGAGCGCTGCACCCAAAGGCAGCAAACTGTTTATTTACGGAAGATTGTCGGCCGATGCCTGTGAAATTTTACCAGGCGATTTGATTTTTACTGGCAACAAGATCCAGGGTTTCTGGCTTACCAATTGGCTGCATGAAAAAGGCATGATTAAAACCTTACTGACCATTCGAAAAGTTCAGTCGCTTTTGAACCATGAACTGGGAACAAACATACACCAGCAATTTCCACCCGAAAAAATCCTGGAAGCGATTGATACTTATAAGAATAATATGAGTATAGGAAAAGTGCTTATTAGGTTTTAAATCAGACTTTTGGCAACACCCAGGGAGCACGGTAATGTGCCTTCACCATTTCATTGGCTTCAGCATCGCCTGTAAATTCCTGTTTAACCGGGTCCCAGAAAACCTTGCGCCCCAACCGGTACGAAATATTTCCCAAGTGAGAAATACGTGCAATATGCGCTCCAATTTCAATATCGCAATTGGGTTTATTGTTGGTTTTTATGCAATCTAGAAAATTGGCCACATGCAAATCCAAACCTTGTCCGGTTCCTTTTTGCAATGGCATTCCGGCAAAACCATTTTTTGCCGAAGTACTGGTTGTTTCAGGAATCACTTCCCATCCGTTTCTGTCAACCACAAGCGTTCCCCACTCGCCAACAAATGCCACACCATGACCGCGGTTACCAAAGTTTGCACCATAAATCCCAATGGTATGATCCCACAAAACACCAAAATCACCAAAATCATAAACTGCCATGCAAGTATCGGGCGTTTCCATGGCGTCATCCGGAAAAGCATATTTTCCACCAGTGGCCATTACTGATTTGGGTATATACTGGTTCATGCCAAACAGCGCGTAATCGAGCAGATGCACACCCCAGTCGGCCAGCAAACCACCTGCATAATCCCAGTACCAGCGGAATGTAAAATGAAACCTGTTTTTATTGAAAGGCTTTTTAGGCGCAGGCCCCAGCCAGAAATCGTAATCCACACCGGCAGGAACTTCAGAATCGGGCACTACCGGAATCGAACTTTTCCAACCCACATACGACCATGCACGAACCGAACGGATTCGGCCAATATTTCCGGCATGCAAATAATCAACAGCAGCTTTCCAGTGCGGGTCGCTCCTTTGCCACTGCCCTACCTGAACCACACTGTTGTAACGTTTTTGAGCGGTAACCATTAAATTACACTCCTGAATAGAATTTGCCAGCGGTTTTTCGGTATATAGCGCTTTCCCGGCTTCCATCGCATTTATGGCAATTAAAGCATGCCAGTGGTCGGGTGTGGCATTGATTACCGCGTCGATATCTTTATTCTCAAGCAATTTTCTAAAATCATCATACAAAACCGGTTTTTTGCCCTGAATCTTTTCCACCTCGGCACCCCTTTTTTCGAGTACATTCCTGTCAACATCGCACAGGGCGGCACATTCAACATTGGGCTGTTTCAAAAATGCAGTAAGGTCGCTAAAACCCATTCCGTTGCAACCAACCAGACCAATCACAACTTTTTCGTTGGCCGAACCTGCTCTTAAAATGGTTGGAAATGCTCCAAAAGCTGCTGTTGCAAGGGTGGTTGTTCTGATAAAATTTCTTCGGTTAGTGTTCATTTGATTTTTTATTGATTTCAGGTTAAAGATAATTTTAAATTGACAGAATAAAAAGCGTTGCTCTGAATTTCAGTTAGCTACTTCAAACAAAAAATCCATCAGTTTCAGACGAAGAAAAAGATGGAATTTCATTACATAATGTTTTGATTTTATTTCACGGTCTTCTGTTCAAATTTTTTTGAATCATTTGAATTTATTGATTTTATTAAGTTCCTACGGAACTTTAATAATTTGGGATTAAAACTTGTTTCTACCCCATATTTAGTTCCTAACGGAACTTTCGCGAAGTGAGATAATATTGGTATAAAATTAGTTACATATTTCCCTAAAAGTCCTTAAAGGATGAAATATTCAGATGACCTGGGCTACGGCAATTTTAACCAGTTTTTTGATTTTGGTTTTTTAAAATAATAAATCTAAACTACCGGTAATTTCCAGTTTTCATTGTATTTCAGTTTCATTAACTGATTTGCTTCCTCTTCAGCAAATGTTTTAGCTGTATCATCCCAGTGAATGCGTTTGCCGGTGCGGTAGGCGATATTCCCCATTTCGGAAACAATGGCTACTTTGGCCCCAATTTCAACCGATGTATTAAGTTTGCCCCCTTCCCTTATGCACTTCAGAAAATTCTGAACATGTTCATCCAAACCATCGCCATATTCTTTTTGCTTTTTCCCTTCAAAAAATGGTTTCTTTTCAGCATTGTTTCTGTCGGGCATGGTTTCCCAGCCTCCGCGATCGACGACCAGAGTTCCTTTATTTCCAACAAATGCAACCCCATGACCTTTGCCATACGGGCCCATTCCGGGATTTAATCCACATTCCCAGATCATGGTATGTTTTGGATATCCGTAAATGGCCTGCTCAATATCCGGTGTTTCAATAGCGCCGGGTTCATGATAAAAAATCCCGCCTCCCGGAGAAATAGTTTGAGGCATTTCAGCATCCATGGCATACATGGCAAAATCGAGCAGATGCACACCCCAGTCGGTCATAGCGCCACCGGCGTAATCCCACCACCAGCGAAAATTGTAATGAAAACGGTTGGGATTGAACGGTCGTTTGGGCGCCGGGCCAAGCCACATGTCGTAATCAACAGTTGCAGGCGCCACACCATCGGGCTGCACCGGATAAGGTGTGTTGTAACCTTTGTATATCCATGCTTTCACAAGATGAACATCGCCCAGAATCCCCGATTTAACAAAATCAGAAGCTTCGAACCAGTGTTTTGAACTACGTTGCCACATCCCCACCTGAACATATAATTTTGGATGCTTTGCAGCGGCTTTTACCATGGTATTGCATTCTTCAATACTGTGTCCCATCGGTTTTTCAACATAAACATGTTTACCGGCTTCCAAAGCCATCATCATTATTATGGCGTGCCAGTGGTCGGGTGTTCCGATGATTACGGCGTCAATATCCTTATTTTCTAACAGTTTTCTGAAATCGGAATAAGTTTGCGGTTTTTTCCCTGTATTTTTTTCTACTTCGGCTGCTCTTTTTCCCAGAATTTCTGAATCAACATCGCACAAAGCAACACATTCAACATTGTTTCCCTCTTTTAAAAAGCTGGTCAGATCGCTCCAGCCCATCGAACGGCAACCGATTAACCCAACATTTACTTTTTCTGATGGTGAAGCACAAGCATTTAAAACAGTCGGGGCAATGCTGACCGCAGCAGCAGCAACAGCAGTGTTCTTAATAAATTTTCTCCTGTTAAAGTTCATTGCAAAAAATCTTTAATGTGAATGATAAATTTTAGAACCAGTAAAATTACTTTTAATCGAATTGATTTTATTAGTATTTTTTGAAAAAAACAGGTACTATTTCAACTTTTACAAAGTAACCAGGTTTTCAAGTTTCCACGGATCACGTTCCTCGCGCGACCGCATTGAATTCGCTTCCGCATCGTTTATAAATTCCTCTTTTGCTGGATCCCACTGCAGTTTTCGCTGCAATTTCATGGCAATTATGCCCATGTGTGCTATGGTTGCCGAACGGTGCATATCTTCAGCCGGATGAAACGGCTCTTTCCTCGTTTTAACACATTCAATAAAATTGAACTGCTCGTTTTTAGCCGTGTAAAGCTGAACTTTTTCCTGTGTCAAGTCCATTTTCAGCAGTTCAGGATTACTTGCCTGAAGTGGCTGGTTCCAGCCTTCCACAAGCAGCCAGCCATCGGTGCCTTCTATGTAAATTTCAACTTTTTCGCCATGCACTGCAAGTTCAATTCCATTGTCGTAACGGTAAGTGAGATTGAATTTATTAAAAGTATTGTAATACCCATCAGATGGCATCGATCCAACGCCTTCAACTTCAACCGGCCCCCATTTTTCGGTACCGTTACACCACTGCGTATCGTCGATGATATGAGCGCCCCAGTCGGCAATGCTGCCCACCGAATAATCGGCGCACCAGCGAAAATTGAAATGCGTTTTACCTGGTG
This sequence comes from Draconibacterium sp., assembly GCA_035467235.1. GTDB lineage: Bacteria > Bacteroidota > Bacteroidia > Bacteroidales > Prolixibacteraceae > Draconibacterium. The sequence goes on from DATITY010000520.1 coordinate 12,730, forward strand.
AATAAGGAGAATATGGTGCAGGCCCAAGCCACATTTCCCAGTCGAAATCTTTGGGAACGGGTTGTATCGAGGTATCATTTAAACCTCTCATGGAATAAGCACCCGGCAAACCTGTACGCATTTTGGTAAATTTACCGATGTGCCCGTTTCGAACCAGCATCGCCATTCGGTAATAGGGTTCGAGCGAACGATCTTCGAGACTTACAGCATAAACACGGTCGGTTTTACCAATGGCATTAACCAGTTTACGGCCTAAATCAATAGTCCAGGTTGGTTTTTCGCAACTGACATCCTTCCCGGCCTGCATGGCCATAATTGCCTGATGCACATGCCAGTGGTCGGGTGTGGAAATCTGAACAGCATCGATTTCCCTTCTTGAAAGCAAATCGCGGAAATCAGTATAGGTTTTACAACTCCTGTCTCCATATTGTTCATCTGTAATTTTCTTTGCGTATAGCATCCGGCTTTTGTCAACATCGCAAACAGCTACAATCCGGCAATCAGGGACTTCGAAATAATGTTTCATATTCCAGGTAGTTCCGTGCTCGCCTGTGCCAATCATGCCAAGCGTAATTTTGTCGTTCGCTCCTTTTGCACATGATGGAATTATGGTTGGCACTGTAATAATTCCGCCAGTTACAAGCGCTGTGCTCTTTATGAAATTTCTTCTGTTTAAATGATTTGTCATTGGATACTGGATTTTGGATACTGGATACTTGATGCTTGATACTAGATTTTTGATGATTCTGGATTCTGGATACTGGTTGCTGGCTTCTGGCAACTGGTTGCTGATTTGCCTTTTACCTTTTTACTTTTTACCACTGCCTACTACCTGCTACCTGCTGCCTACTACCTGCTGCCTACTGATTAATCTGGTTAACATATTTCCTCCACGTAGTTACCGATTCTTTTAAAAAATCTTCCGGTTGCCCTTTGATGTTGTAACACTGCAGCCCGATTGGATTTTTATAACCGTTTTCCTTTAATATCTTCAAAACATTGTACACATCGTAATCACCGCGGCCGAGCGGCTGAATCAATCTGTCCCAGCCCATTTCGTGAGTTTCACCTTTATCTGCCCCGTTAATGGAAACAAGGAAAAGATAAGGCATTGCATTTTTCAGTTTCTGTTCCAGTTTTTCGGTCTCATCTTTTTTTAGGAAATGGCACAAATTGAAAACGGTTCCAACGTTTGGCTTGTTTATTTTTTTTGCCAGCCGAACTCCGTCATCCACTTTTTCGACCCAAAAATCGGAATGAGGGTAAAAGGCGATTTTTACTCCGTATTTTTGAGCATAACCGGCCAGATCGCCAACAATTTCAATGCACCTGGCATCTCCAGCCGGGTCGGAAGATTTATACTTTTCGCTGTGAACATGCACCCACAAATGCAGCCCGGTATTTTTGAGTTTTTCAATATAATCCTTTAGCCGGGGATCGTAGGGCTGCTCCTTTTCAAGATCGATTTGAATGTAAAGCGTAAAAAGCCTGAGATTGTTCCTTTTCAGTTCGGGCAACATGCCATCCAGTTTGTCGAGTCCAATCAATTCCACTCCATCGAATCCGGAGGTTTTTACCAAATCGGCCCAATATGCCGGAGCATCTGATTTGGCATTCCACAAACCATCTTCAAAAACAAAAAAAGGAGGATTGAATTTTTGAGCTTCTGCTTTTAAAAAACATGAAAGGAGGAAAAATGCGGGCAAGATTTTTAAAACATTCATAATATCGATTCAGGTTGAAATCCATTGATACAAAGAGCCTCCCAAAATTATGAATTTATGAATAGAAATGGAATCTATTTTAAATCATCTTTCAATTTTTACATATTAATTCCATCCTCCTCCCAAAGCACGGTAAAGAGAAACCACGGCATTTTGCTGTTGCAAATGATCATTCACATTATTCAGTTTTGCCAGTAAAAGACTTTGCTGTGCAATTAAAACTTCGATGTATGAAACCGATCCGTAATTCAGTAATTCCCTTGTATATTCCAGCGACTTTTCAAGCGCGTTTATTTGTTGCTGTCGAAGGTTTATCTTTCTGTCGGCTGTGTCATACATTCCAAGTGCATTGTTCACTTCCTGCCCGGCATTCAGCAGCATGTAACGTAAATTAAGCAATGCCTCTTCCTGTTGTGCCTGTGAAACTTTCAGACGGGTGGTATTAATTTTTTTGTTGAATACCGGGGCTGTCAAACCACCGATTACACTGGCAGCAAATGCGGTCGGATCAAGCAGGTTATCAAGTGAGCCGGATACAAAACCGGATGAAGCGGTAAGTGTCAGTGAGGGATAAAAGTAGGCACGTGCACTGTTGGTCAATTCAAAGGCGCTCATTACATCGTATTCAGCCTGCATTACATCTGGGCGATTGTCAAGCAGTTGCGCCGGAACCCCGGTTTTCAGCATTGAAGAATCCAACGGCACCGAAAGCGGGTTCCGCTGAATTTCTTCAGGAGCCCTGCCCAGCAAAAGGCAAAGCGTGTTTTGTGTTTCCCTTATTTGCTGCTCAAAATCGGGAATGGTAACTTCAGCTGCGTAACGGGCTGCCTCACTTTGTGCAATGGCTGCACTTGTCACTCTGCCACTCTCCTTCAACACTTTAAGCGTTTCCACCATGTCGATGTCGTTTTGAACTGTCACCCTTGTTATTGAAAGTTTTGCATCCAACGCCGACAAGTTGTAATATGCAGTTGCAATATTGGCAATTAGCCTGGTTTGCACTGCTTTCCGCCCGGCATCGGTTGCCAGCATATTGGCATAAGCCGCCCGTTTTGCACTTCTTAACTTGCCCCACAGGTCAACTTCCCAACCGGCTTCCAGCCCCAGTTGATAACTGCCGGTTTCAAGCGGCCTCTCAGGAGTTGCAGATTTTGGATTCCGGGTATAATTGCCGGTAGCTTTGGCATTAATGCCAGGCAACAACGCTGCCTTGCTTTGTTTAAAATAAGCTTCCGCTTCAGTCACCCTTTGAACGGCAATCAGCAGATCGGGATTGTTCTCAAGTCCTTCAGCAATATATGCATTCAGTAAAGAATCGGCAAAAAGTTCCTGCCAGGGCATACTTGCCAGATTTGTTGTATCGGTGCTTTCAAAACCATAAAGTCCGTCGGTTTTTACATTTTCACGCTGGTAATGCTGCGAAGTATTGCACGAAATTAAAACTACCGCAATTCCGATTGTCAGGATAATATTTTTAAAAGAACTGTTTCTCATAATTCAATTTATTTTTCAGGAGTTCCTTCCATCGTATTAAACACCGAGAATTCTTCTTTCACTGGTTTTATCAGTTTTTCCTGAAGGGTCTGGAATATCACGTACATTGTTGGGATAACCAGAATCCCAATCAGTGTCCCTACGAACATTCCGCCTACTGCGCCAACACCAATTGACTTATTGCCATTGGCGCCAACGCCTCCGCCAATAATTAACGGTGTGAGTCCGAAGATAAAAGCGAAAGAGGTCATCAGAATCGGACGAAGCCGGGCTGTGGCGCCTTCCACCGCCGATTGCATTATGCTCATTCCCCTGTGTCGCCGCTGTAACGCAAATTCAACAATCAGAATTGCATTTTTAGCCAGCAAACCAATAAGCATGATCAGCGATATCTGAAGGTAGATGTTATTTTCAACTCCCATTATCCGGGCAAAAATATAAGAGCCGGCAACACCGATTGGCAGCGAAAACAAAATCGAAAAAGGTACAATATAACTTTCATACTGCGCCGCAAGCAGGAAATAAACAAAGATAACACTGAGGGCAAAAATCAGAATTGACTGGTTTCCCGAGGAAATTTCTTCACGGGTCAATCCTGAAAATTCATACGTGTAGCCGGGTGGCAGCGTTTGAACAGCCACCTCCCGAATGGCCTGAATGGCATCACCGGAACTGTACCCAAAATTAGGCGAAGTATTTACAGCAATGGATGTGTACATGTTAAACCGGGTGATGTTCTCGGGCCCGTAAACACGTGTCAGTGTAATAAATTCGGTAATGGGCGCCATTTCTCCGGTTGACGTGCGGACAAACATATTGTTCAAATCTTCGGGGTTGCCGCGGTAACCGGGTTCAGACTGTACCATAATCCGGTATTGTTTTCCAAACCTGTTAAAATCTGAAGCATAAAAACCACCAACATACCCCTGCAATGCCCCGAGCACGGAACTTACCTGAATTCCGGACTGCTTGCAACGTGCCACATTCACATCAACCTGGTATTGCGGAAAATTGGTATTGAATGAAGTAAAAGCATATTGAATTTCCGGACGCTGGTTTAGCGCTCCCAGAAACTGTTTTGAAACCTGCTCAAAATCTTTGATGTCGCCACCGGTTTTATCTTCCAGCTTCAATTCCACTCCACCAGAAATGCTGAATCCGGGAACCATCGGCGGAGTAAAAATCACTATTCTGGCATCTTTGATCTGCGCGGTTGCCGCATAAAGTTTACCAATCACACTGTTTATGTCCTGTCCTTTTCCTTTTCGTTCCTTGAACGGTTTCAGATTGCAAAACAACATTCCGTAAGAACTGCCCTGTCCGCTGATAATTGATCGGCCGACTGACATTGACCTGCTTCCAATTTCGGGAGTATTGGCTACAAGTTCATCCACTTTTTTTGCCACTTCTTTTGTGTGTTCAAGCGAAGTTGCAGGTGGCATGCTGATATCAATCATCAGAATTCCGCGGTCATCATTTGGCACAAACCCTGTTGGTGACGTTTTCATTAAAAAATATAAACAGCCGGTGAATAAGACAATCAACGCCAGCGAAATCCATTTGTGGGCAATAAAAAAGTGGCTGGTCTTTTTATAACGCCCCGTCATGTATTCAAAAGAAATATTGAATGCCGAATAAAACCTTTTCAGAAATCCTATCTGATGTATTGCACTCTCGCTGTGCGGTTTCAGAAAAATTGCGCAAAGGGCAGGACTGAGAGTCAGAGCGTTAACGGCCGATAGAATAATGGCCACTGCCAGTGTTATACCGAACTGTTTATAAAAAACCCCTGTAGTTCCCGTAATAAAAGTTACCGGAACAAACACGGCCGCCATTACCAGTGTGATTGATATGATGGCACCTGAAATTTCGCTCATGGCTGAGATAGCAGCTTCCCGGGCATTTGTAGCACCCTGATCAAGTTTGGCATGAACTGCTTCAACCACCACAATGGCATCATCCACCACTATTCCAATAGCCAGAACCATTGCAAATAAAGTCAGCAGGTTGATGGTAAATCCGAACAGACTCAGGAAAAAGAAAGTCCCGATGATTGCCACAGGCACTGCAATGGCTGGAATCAAAGTTGCTCTGAAGTTCTGCAAAAAGACAAACACCACTATAAACACGAGGATGAACGCTTCAAGCAAAGTTTCCAGCACTTTGTCGATGGAACTGTCGAGAAAATCGTTGGCGTCAATCAGAATGGTGTATTTTACCCCTTCCGGAAAACTCCGGGCTACGTCAGCGAGCACTTTTTTCGATTCAATAATCACCTCGCGGGCATTTGACCCCGGCGATTGAAAAACGGCCATCGTAATCCCGGGTTTATTCATCGCCAGTGTTGTTGAGGAATAATTCAACGAACCCAGTTCAATCCGTGCCACATCTTTCAGCCGGAGAATGTTTCCATCCCTGTCGGCTTTAATCACAATATTCTCAAACTGTTCGGGCTGGGTAAGCTTACCTGTATATTTAAGGACATACTCAAACGACTGTTCGTTTTGTTCGCCTAAACGGCCGGGTGCTGCTTCGAGGTTTTGTTCGTTCAGTACAGCAATTACATCTGCGGGCATCAAATGATAAGTAGCCATTAAATCAGGTTTTAACCACACACGCATAGAATAGTCTCTTGAACCAAAAACCAATGCTTCACCCACTCCGTTTACCCGCTGAATTTGGGGAAGCAGGTTTATCTTGCTATAGTTTTGAAGGAAGGTTTCATCGAACTCCCCGTTCTCACTGTACAGCGAAAAAACCATTAACATGCTGTTTTGCCTTTTGGCGGTAACAACTCCCGCTCTTAAAACTTCGGCTGGTAAAAGCCCACTCGCACGTGCCACCCGGTTTTGTACGTTTACGGCTGCCATATCAGGGTTGATTCCCTGTTTGAAAAACACCTGGATATTTGCTGAACCATCGTTACCTGCATTTGAGGTCATGTACGTCATGTTTTCTACTCCGTTGATTTGTTCTTCCAGCGGAGTTATAACGCTTTTCAAAACAGTTTCGGCGTTGGCGCCGGTATAAAATGCTGAAACGCTGATGGTGGGAGGAGCAATGTCAGGGTATTGTTCAATGGGTAAGCTGAATAAACCCAGAAGACCCAAAATGACAATGATGATGGATATTACCGATGATAAAACCGGCCTTTCTATAAATCTTCTAAACATAAGTTCCGGGATTTAATTATTAATTTGTTTTCCCGTTGAAGTATTCTCCGAAAGATCAGTAATCTCAACCATTTCAGGATTTATGACCTGATCATTTTTCAACGATGCAATTCCTTCAATAACAATTTTGTCGCCGGCTATTAATCCGCCGGTTACCACATACGAACCTTTCAGATTGCCAACCAAAACTTCTATTTCGGTATTTTTAATTTTATTTTCGCTTTCCACAACATACACAAAATGTTTGCCCTGCAAATCGTAGGTGGCTTTCTGAGGGATAATAATGGCTGAACCGATGTGCCGTGGAATTCGGACCAGTCCGCTTCCGCCGCTGCGCAACGTCCCCTGTGGATTTGAAAAAGTTGCCCTGATGTTGATTGCCCCGGTTTGCGGATCTACCAGGCCACTGGCTGTTTCAATTCTGCCAGACAAATCATATAACGAGTTATCTGCCAAAACAAGCAAAACATCAGGTAATGAATTCAGTTTTTCCTGAAACGTGGTTCCGCTTAATTCTTTTGTCAATGCCAGAAACTCTTTTTCATTCATCGCAAAATAAGCATACATGTTGGTGGTGTTTGAAACAGTTGTAAGTGGCTGGGCAATAGTGCTGCTAACCAAACTTCCAACCCGGTAGGGAAAATTTCCAATAATTCCGGTAGCCGGGCTGGTGATCAGTGTGTACTGCAAATTTGCCCTCGCATTGGCCAACATCGCATTGGCCTGCGCCAACTGGGCTTCTTTTGCCTGGACAGCGGCCTGAACCGATTCAAGTTCATACTTGCTTATAATATCTTTTGTAACCAGTGGCCGGGTCTTTTCGAGGTTGATTTTTGCAGATGCCAAATCGGCTTCGGCTACTTTTACCTGCGCTTCGGCTGATCGCACGCTGGCCTGTATATCGTTGGCAAAGAGGCGGAAAAGAACCTGTCCCTTTTTAACATGAGCACCTTCATCAACTAATATTTCATCGATGTAACCTGCAATTTTCGGACGGATTTCAACCGTTTGCTGCCCCTGCAGGGTTGCCGGGTAATCTTTGTACATGGTGGTTGACTGCGGTTTCAGGACAATTACCTTGTAGGTTTTTAGCTGGCTACCTGCCTGTTGCTGAGTTCCGCCCGGTGAATGAGAGCAGGAAACAACCACAGCCATTATAAAAATAATTCCCAGATTCCTCATTTGTTTTGTTGTCTTCATATAATACATTTAATCATTTTCTTTTTTAAAAATCTCTCTGTCGGAAGCGCCATTCCTCAAAATTATATCAATTACCCTTTGAAATGCGCGTTGGTCCTCATCGTTGACCCCGGAAAGCAGTTCATCTGAAACATTCCGGGCAAGCGTTTTCATTACTGAAAGTTTTTCATACCCGCTTTTCGTTAATACCAGATTCTTCTTGCGTTTGTCCTGCCTGTTCCATGTGCGTACAACATATTTTTTGTCTGTCAGTGAATTGATTTGCCTCATGATAAAAGATTTGTCTTTTTGCAGATAATCAGCAAGTAGTTGCTGTGTAATCTCCTCATTAATTTCAATATGGAACAGAATAATATACAAATCAAGACTTAACTCAACATTGTTTTCCTTAAATCGTGCCATCAGTTTGTTACTGTAAACCCGTTTTATTTGGCCGAGAATATAACCCAAAGGCTTTTCCATTGATGAAAAATAAAACTTAATGGCTGTAAATATAAGTCAAAGTAGTGGACATTGTCAACGAAATAACATTAACAAAACATTAAATAAATACTATTATATCTTTTTTGCATGACAGGGCATTTTTAAAATGAGATTTAATTATTTAAAAACGGAAAGAAACAATATCAATTTGTCACTATATTTAGTGTTCAAAAAACTAAGCAAAGATGAAGCGAACCATGCATTTTCTGATTTTTATTCCCGCTTTCGCACTTAGCATCATAAGTTTTTTTGCCGGAGCTCAAAACGTGGAGGAAATCGTGAAAAAAGCCGATGAAAAAACCCGCGGAAATTCAAGTCAGGGAGAATTTACCATGATAATTCAGCGGCCTGCTTGGTCGCGCGAAATCTCTATGAAAAACTGGACATTAGGTAACGACTACTCGTTGGTTTACATCACCGCTCCTGCAAAAGAAAAAGGACAGGTTTTTTTAAAACGGCAAAAAGAGATGTGGAACTGGGTGCCCAACATTGAACGGATGATAAAAATCCCACCGTCGATGATGATGCAATCATGGATGGGATCGGATTTTACAAACGACGACCTTGTCCGTGAATCGTCGCTGATAAAGGATTACAGTAAAAAGCTGACTGGCGAGGAAAAAGTTGGCGATTACGTTTGTTATAAAGTTGAATTGATTCCGAATGAAGATGCGCCCGTTGTTTGGGGAAAAATTATCATGTGGATATCGAAAAACGAATACCACTGGCTCATGGCCGAGTTTTTCGATGAAGATGGAAAACTGGTAAACACCGAAATCATGTCGGAAGTAAAAATGATGGACAACCGCGAGATGCCCACCCGGCTTGAAATGATTCCGGCTGACAAACCCGGCCAGAAAACCATCCTGATTTTTAACAACATTAAATTCGACATCAAAATCGATGAGACGTTCTTCTCGCAGCAGAATATGAAGAAGATACAATAATGCATGAATGTATGAATGCGTGAATGCGGGAATGGGAAGAAGATAAAGGCGGAGGCAAAGACAGAGGCGGAGGCAAAGTGAATGCGTGAATGCTAAAATGCGAGAATGGATAAAATACAGAGGCAGAGGCAAGGGCAATGCATGAATGCGTGAATGCTTGAATAAAAGAAAAAGAATGAAGAAAGAATGCATCAATGAAAAAAAGCTCTGTAAAACTCTCATTTCGAATGAGATACAGTTTATGCCGATTTATCTGGAACTGAGAAATCTGCTCTTCGGAAAAGGATTTCTCCCAACGCCGAAATGACAACAATGATAACAATGACAACTTGACAACTTGACAACAACGACAACTCAATAACAATGTCAACCAACATCATCCTTGCCTGGCGAAACCTCTGGCGCAACAAACGCCGGACACTGATTGCAATCTCGTCGATAGTTTTCAGCGTACTGCTGGCTTCGTGGATGCGGTCGATGCAGGAAGGTTCATACGACAGCATGATCGATAATGTGGTGAAATTCTACTCTGGTTATCTTCAGGTGCAGGACACTGCATACTGGAACGAACGCACGCTTGACAACAGTTTTGAAGTTACCCCGGAATTGAGAAAAAAAATCAGCAACATTAAAAATGTGTCGCTGGTTTCCAGCCGGGTCGAATCGTTCGCGCTGGCCGCCAACCACTTAAAAAGCAAACCCGCCATGGTTATTGGCATCGAGCCGGAAGCGGAAGATCAAATCACCAAAATTTCGAAAAAAATTAAAAAGGGTTCATTTTTGAAAAATGGGGATGACGGTGTAATACTTGGCAAAGGACTGGCCGGCTATCTGAATCTTACCGTTGGCGACACATTGGTAATGATTAGCCAGGGTTACCGCGGCATCAGCGCCAGCGGACTGTTTGCAATAAAAGGAATCATGTCGCACCCAAACCCCGAATTCGACAAGCGGCTGGTTTACCTCGATATTGAAACCGCACGCGATTTTTATTCAGCCGAAGGGTTGTCCACTTCGCTGGTTATCATGTCCGACGACCACCAGCACATTAACCGGATGAAACGCGAGATTGAGCAGTTTCTGCCCGGGAACAACACGGTAATGACCTGGACCGAAATGCAGCCCGAAATTGTGCAACTGATTGAAAGCGATCGTGGCAGCGGAATGATCATGCTTGGCATTTTATATCTTGTCATTGGGTTTGGTATGTTTAGTGTTGTAATGATGATGGTAAAAGAACGAAAAAGGGAATTTGGAGTGGTTAATGCCATTGGAATGCAAAAAAACAAACTTTCAGTTATCGTTATTATTGAAACAATTCTTATTGGAATCATTGGCTGTGCAACAGGGTTGCTGATCAGTTATTTCTTTTGTCTGTATTTTTATTATCATCCAATTCCGCTAACTGGTGAAATGGCCAAAGCCACTCTTCAGTACGGTATGGAACCTTACATGTTTTTTTCGATGAAAGCCTCGCTGTTTTACAGCCAGATGATAATTGTATTTTTAATAAGTGTGTTCATTTCCATTTTTCCGGTGTACAACATCAGCCGGTTGAAAATTACGAAGGCGATGAGGGGATGAGGGGAATGCGGGAATGCATGAATGCTTGAATGCTTGAGGAACTTTGAACTTTGAACTTTGAACTTTAAACCTGTCTGCCGACAGGCAGGCCCGGAACTTTAAACTTTAAACTGACTTGTATGATTTGGTCGATTGCATGGCGGAATGTTTGGCGGAACAAGGTGCGAAGCATTATTATGATTGTTGCCATTGCGCTGGGTTTGTTTGCAGGTGTCTTTACAATGGCTTTTATGCAAGGTGCAGTCGATGCACGAATTGCGTCGGCCACAAAAACTGAACTTGCACATGTACAAATTCATGCACCACATTTTTTGGATAATAATGAAACCTCCATCTATGTCAGGAACTCAGGCTTGATTGTGAATGAAATTGAAAAGATTGAAGGCGTTGTGGCTGCCAGTCAGCGACTGGTTGCTGAACCATTTATAATGGCGGCTCACGGAACAGGCGGTGGAAAATTAATTGGCATCTGGCCTGAAAAGGAAAAAAATGTAACCGATATCTGGAAACATATTACGGAAGGAAATTACCTCGAAAAAACAGGAAGAATGCCACCTGTTTTAATCGGAGAAAAACTGGCAAAGCGGCTGCAACTGAAAGTGGGTTCTAAACTGAATGTTCAGATGGTTGATTTAAACGGCGATCTGTCATCGAAAGGATTCCGGGTGTGCGGCATATACAAAACTTCAAACACCACCTACGACGAAATGCATCTGTTTGTGCATTACGACGATTTAAAATCACAGTTAGGCATTGAAAACGATGCAGCACACGAAATAGCTGTGTTAGTTAAAAACGGGAACGAGGCTGCTTTGATGAAACCACTGATTCAAAAAATTGCCGGCAGCGCCGATGTTCAGACCTGGAAAGAATTAAGTCCGGAGATGTCAATGTTAACCGATTATATGGACGAGTACATGTACATTTTTATACTGATTATTTTACTTGCCCTGTGTTTCGGAATTATCAATACAATGCTGATGGCGGTTCTGGAACGTGTAAAGGAAATAGGGATGCTGATGGCGGTTGGCATGAACAAACTGAAAATTTTTATGATGATTATTCTTGAATCAATACTGCTGACATTAACTGGCGGAATTCTTGGCATAATTATCGGTTCCGGCGTCACCAAATTTTTTGAAACCACGCCAATCGATGTTTCCATGTTTTCAGAAGGACTGGAGAAATACGGATTTGCCTCACAGATTTACACATCGCTGAAGCCTGAAAACCTGCTGATGGTTACATTTCTTGTTATCGTTACAGGAATGCTTTCTGCCATTTATCCGGCCCGGAAAGCATTGAGGCTGAATCCAGCGGAGGCAACGATGACTGACTAACAATGCGTGAATGCATGAATGCATGAATGAAAGAAAAAGGCAGCATTTCAAAAATTTGCAAAGATGAAATAGTGACAAACTAAGTAATAAATTAATAATATGAATGAAAAGGACATTTTTGTTGAAAATCTCAAAAAAAGAACACGGAAATTTGGAGTAGATATTATTTTATTTTGCGATTCACTCAAACCTAAAAAAGCTTCTTCTGTAGTAACTTATCAACTTGTAAAGGCAGCAACATCTATTGGCGCCAATTACCGGGCTGCCTGCCGCAGCCGGTCGCAAACAGAATTTTTTAGTAAAATTTGTATTGTTGTGGAAGAAGCGGATGAATCTGTTTATTGGCTTAAAGTAATTGAAGAAGCTGATTTGTCGGGTAACAGACCAGAATTGGAAAGTTTATTAATTGAAGGCACTGAAATTCTTAAAATAATAACAAAAACAAAAGACTCAACATATAAAAATTTGAATTCTTAATTTCTTGCATTCATGCATTCATGCATTTTTGCATTCACGCATTACTACCATGAAAATCATAGAAATAAAAAACCTGCACAAAGTTTACACTGATAACTCGATTTCAGTTCGGGCGGTTAATGGCGTTGACCTGTCGTTTGAAGAGGGTGAATTCACTGCTATTGTTGGTCCGTCGGGTTCTGGAAAAACAACTTTATTAAATGTGATTGGAGGACTTGATGATGCTACTGAAGGAACGGTAACCATTGACAATGTGTTAATCAACCAGCTTTCGGCAAGAAAACTCACCGATTTCAGAATGCGGAATATTGGGTTTGTTTTTCAGGCCTACAATTTGATTCCGGTTTTAACAGCCCGCGAAAATGTGGAGTTTATCCTTCACCTGCAGGGAGCCGATAAAAAATACCGTGAAGCGAGGACCACAGAATTGTTGCAGGCGGTCGGGCTGGGAGAAATGATGGACCGCCGGCCGTCAAAACTTTCGGGTGGCCAGCAACAGCGGGTTGCAGTTGCGCGGGCGCTGGCATCGAAACCAAAATTCGTGCTGGCCGATGAACCAACCGCCAACCTCGATTCAAAATCGACCGAAAATTTACTCGATATCATGGAGCAACTAAATAAAGAAGAAAAAATTACGTTTATATTTTCAACTCACGATGCCCGCGTGGTTAGTAAAGCCCGACGTGTAATCACACTTGAAGACGGTAAAATTGTGAGTGATGTAAAGAAAGAACAGCAATGAAATTAAAGGTAACTTTTATATTTTTTGCCCTCGCTAATCTGGTTTTTGCAGGCAACCCAAATTCAGCAACCGGTTTAAATACGGCAGAAAATGTAAGTTACCTTTCTCCAATCGAAAAAGAAATCATTTACGAAATCAACCTGTTTCGCTCGAACCCGGCTAAATATGCCGAAGAATTCATTGCACCACTGGCAGTTTATTATAAGAATAATATTCTGTACTACCCCAACGACCAACAACCGGTTAAAACATCCGAAGGCGTCAGGGCGTTGAATGAATGTGTCAGGGAATTGAAAAAAGAAAATCCAAAACCCATCATTTACCCAAACGAAGGGCTTACCAGGGCTGCAACCGACCACGTCAACGATCAAGCTAAAACCGGGAGAACAGGGCATACCGGCAGCGATAATTCAAACTTAAAAAACCGCGTTGACAGGTACGGAAAATGGAAAATCAGAATTGCTGAAAACATTGCTTACGGGAATACTTCAGCAAGACAGGTGATTATTTTCCTTCTGATTGATGACAATGTCAAAAACCGCGGCCACAGGGCCAATTTATTGAATCCAGATTTAAAGCTGGTTGGAGTTTCGTTTGGCAGACATCCTGTTTATTCGACCATGTGTGTTATGGATTTTGCGGGTGGAATGGCAAATGACAATTAAAAATGAAAAATTGGAAATTAGAAATTGTAAAAAATGTCCATTTAAAATGATTTACTTTCTGATTCCTTATTTCCTGCCCGACTCATCAGATGGGCTTATTCGATATTTTAGATTTCAGAACTGAATGAATAAACAATTACTCCTTCTGATTTTCTTAATAACCTCATTTACTGCCATATCGCAATCCAAATTATCTTTTAACGGGTACCTGAAGGAGTTGAGCATGTACTACAAACCTGTTGAAACCATTCCTGTCAGCCCCACCGATTCGCTGGACTATCTCTTTCTGAACCAAATCCACAACCGGCTTAATTTCAAATGGTTTGCAACCGAAAAAATCACTTTCGACCTCGAAATGCGAAACAGGCTTTTCTTTGGACAAATGGTCAGTAAATTTCCGGGGTATGAAGATATGATAAATCAGGATGGCGGATATATCGACCTGGGAGCAGTGCTGATTTCAGCCGACAGTTGGTTTCTGCACTCTTCAATCGACAGGGCATGGATTGACTACACTTACAATAAATGGCAGGTGCGGGTTGGCCGGCAACGCGTCAACTGGGGAATTAACCTGGTTTGGAACCCCAACGATATTTTCAACACATTTTCGTATTTCGAATTTGACTATGAAGAGCGGCCCGGAACCGATGGAGTTAAAATTCAGTATTACACTGGCGAAACATCGTCGGCAGAACTGGTTTACAAAATCGGTCACAACAACGATGAAACAGCCGTTGCCGGAATGTACCGTTTTGCGCGGTTCAATACCGATTTCCAGTTTCTGGGTGGATGGATGGGTAAAGATTATGTGCTGGGTGGTGGCTGGTCTGGCGACATCAAAGGCGGCGGTTTCCGGGGTGAAGTTTCGTGGTTTATTCCGCGCGAAAGCGATAACGGAAGTTACGAAGCGGTGGTTGCCTCTGTTTCGGGCGATTACTTTCTGAAAAACAGTCTGTACCTGCACGCAGGTATTCTGTACAATAGTCATGGAACTACCGGCGATGCCGGAGGTCGCAGTTTTTTTTCGCCCGACATTTCGGCAAAAATGCTTTCGTTTGGCCGGTACAATCTTTTCGGACAAATTTCATATCCATTCACTCCCCTGTTTTCGGGAAGTTTTTCTTCGATGCTGAATCCGTGCGATGGTTCATTTTTTATTGGCCCGACGTTTACATACTCACTCAGCAACAACTGGGAACTAATGGTAAACGGACAACTTTTCTACGGCGACGAAGGAACAGAATATGGGGATTACGGTCAGGCTATATTCGGACGGGTGAGGTGGTCGTTTTAATGTGGGAATGCGGGAA
Source organism: Draconibacterium sp. (assembly GCA_035467235.1). GTDB lineage: Bacteria > Bacteroidota > Bacteroidia > Bacteroidales > Prolixibacteraceae > Draconibacterium. The sequence continues at coordinate 27,869 of DATITY010000520.1, forward strand.
TGCATGAATGCGAAAATGTTTTAGGAAGTTGTCGTGGAAAATTAATAAATAATGTTTCAATATCTTTCAGTAAGTTCATTCTGTAATTCATTTCGGTTTGACGTTGTCAGGAGCTTTGCACGCTGACAAGTCTACATTGCATTTAACCTGTCAACGTCTTTAGACTTGACAGCGTTAACTAAACGATATTGAATAATGTCTAAAATCAACTTGGAATATGTTTGGAATTTCTTCTTATATCAAAATTTGTATTTCTCCATTACAACATTTTCATCGATCAGGTTTTCTTCCATTTCGCTTTCCGCATACGATAATAAAACTTCATTTTTCTGTTCTTCCGACAAAGTATCCCAGATTCCGGATTTTACGTTATCCATATTTCCATTTTTTATCAATGCTACAAAATTATCATTTAGGATTCTGTAAATAGCGGATACAATCCTTGTCCGTTAACCAAGCAGGCGCAATACACAGTACATAGCGGGTCGGAGTAATGTATCCACCGAAAAATAATCACGGATACAATCCCTGTCTGCCGACAAACAGGCGCGACACAAAAAAGCCGCCCCAAAATTTCAAGGCGACTTTTTTAACTCAACACTGATTACTCAATACTCAATACTTTTCAGTTAATTCTTTGTTTTATCGAGCAACAAAACCTCGTTTACCAAAATTTCAGTCATGTACTGTTTTTCACCGTTTTTATCGTCCCAGGAGCGGTTGGTAAGCTTTCCTTCGATAGCAATTTCAGAACCTTTTTTTACGTACGATTCAATAATTTCAGCCTGTTTTCCCCAGGCAACCAGGCGGTGCCATGTGGTTTCACTCTGTTTTTCACCTTTGCTGTCGCGGTAAATTTCGTTTGTTGCTATACTGAAATTAGCAACTGTTTTTCCTCCTTCAAACTTTTTCACTTTTGGGTCTTCTCCCAGGTGGCCGATAAGCCTGACGCTGTTTCTTAAAGCATTCATGATATTTATTTTTTTAAGTTAATAATTGTAGGGCTGTTTCTGTCGCAAGCCCCTTAACGAAATTGTTGAGTCAAAGGTAAAGCGACCTCCAAAACTTACCCGGTTTTTAAGCATTTGTAATCGACAATAACCGTTTATAAGCGTTTGCAAACGGATATATTTTTGTATTTTAGCGACTTAAACAAAATGAGAAAAATAAGAAAAACAAATGCTTACCGAAATCAACCCGAAATTACCCATGCGCGACAAAGCAGTTACCCGCGAATTTTACCTCACAAAACTGGGTTTTGAGGAATTTGGAAGCGCTGATTTTGCGGGCTATCTGATGGTGAAAAAAGACAAGGCGCAAATCCACTTCTTTGAATTCAGAGAACTCAACCCAAATGAAAACTACGGTCAGGTTTACATCAGAACGGATGATATCGACAGGTTGTACAAGTCGCTGCTTGAAAAAAAGGTCAGCATTCATCCAAACGGTCATTTGCAAATCAAACCCTGGGGACAAAAAGAATTTTCAGTGCTCGACCCCGACAACAATTTGCTTACTTTCGGCCAAAATATTTTTTAAACCAATTATGATTAAAAATTTATGAAACTAAAAAACAACTTGCTTCCGATTTTCATTCTTGCTGCTTTTTTACTGGTCAATCAGCAAGGTTTTGCTCAAAATCCCAATTTTCATATTTACCTCTGTTTCGGGCAGTCGAACATGGAAGGTCAGGGAACCATTGAGGCGCAGGACAAAACCGTAAACAGCCGGTTTAAAGTGATGCAGGCAGTAAACTGTTCGAATATAGGCAGAACAAAAGGAAAGTGGTACACGGCAGTACCGCCGCTGTGCCGGTGCTGGTCGAAGCTTTCGCCTGCCGATTATTTTGGCCGCACAATGATTGAAAACCTGCCGGATTCTATTAATGTTGGTGTGATAAACGTTTCAATAGCCGGCTGCAAAATTGAACTGTTTGACAAAGTGAATTACCAAACCTATGTGTCATCGGTTACGGAACAATGGCTAAAGGATATCATTAAAGAATACAACGGAAATCCTTATGCACACCTTGTTGAACTTGCCAAACTGGCGCAAAAAGATGGCGTTATCAAAGGCATTCTGCTGCATCAGGGCGAATCGAACACAAATGATAGTCAGTGGCCATCGAAGGTAAAAGCCATTTACAACAACCTGATTACCGACCTCGGACTTAACCCCGACTCGGTGCCGCTGCTTGCAGGCGAAGTGGTTCATGCCGACCAGGGTGGCATTTGTGCAAGCATGAACACAATCATCGCACGGCTTCCACAAACGTTACCCAACTCGTATGTGATTTCGTCGAGCCAATGTGCCGATGCAACTGATAATCTTCATTTTAATTCGGCAGGGTACCGCGAGCTCGGGAAAAGGTATGCACGGAAAATGCTTTCAATAATGGGAATCGTACCAACTGCTGTTCAGGAGTTTCAACTGAATGAAACGGACAGGTACAAACTGGAACAGAACTACCCGAATCCGTTTTCGGGGAAAACAGTGATTTCATTCCGTATTCCTGAAAATAGTTTTGTGTCGCTGAAAGTATATAATATGCTGGGGATTGAAATTGCAGAGCTTACTGGCAAACGGTTTGAATCGGGAAGTCACTCCGTTGAATTTGATTCAGGCAAACTTCCGAAAGGAAAATATTTTTACCGGATTGAAGGCAGCAATTTCATCGCAACCAGGGGAATGACGGTAATTGAATAACAAATCTTCTATATTAAAAACAGAAACAGAAATATACATGATCAGAATCCTTGTAATTGCTTTATGGATAATATTATTGCGCCCCATTGAAATCAAGGCTTGTTCAATGTTTTATTATGTCGATAAAACTACGGGGAAAATCTATTTTGTAAACAACGAAGATTACTGGTATAATGTAAATGCATACATTCAGATAAATCCAAAATCGAAAAATGAGTTCGCAAGATTATGGTACGGATGGGATGATTTCGCACAGGGCGGAATTAATGAGTTCGGGTTACTTTTTGATGGCGCAGTTACACCAAAACAAAAACTTCCGGACGGTTACCACAATCCGGAAGGCAGAAATATCGGTGATGAAATTCTTGCTACATGCAAAACTGTGGAAGAAGCAGTTGATTTTATGGAAAAGGAGAAAATTGCTATTTCAGAAGGACATATTTTGTTCGGTGATAATACCGGAAATGCGATTGTTTTAGAATGGATTAACGGAGAAAAGAAAACGGTTCAAAAAAGCAATAATATGCTTATTGCCACCAATTATTTGTTATCGGACACCAGTGCCGGAAATTATCCCTGCCCCAGATATCAATCAATCGAACAAAGATTAAATCAACTGAATGAAGGCAAGGATAGTTTGGATTTAAAAAAGATAGGAAATGCCATTGCCGGTGCTGTTCAAATTCCTCAGAAAGATGAAAAAGGGAATTTGGGAGGAACGCTATATACATCGTTTATAAACGTTTCAGACCTGGAATTTACATTGGTTTATAAATTGGATAATTCCAGAATTACTAAATTCGATTTGAAAAAAGAATTTGAAAAAACACAAAAACAAAGGATTAAACTGAAATAAAGAATTAAAACCAACATCATGGAAAAACGATTTTGCCTCGATTGCGGTGAACCTTTAAAAGGCCGTGCCGACCAGAAATTCTGTAACGATTTGTGCCGGAATTCATACAACAATAAAAAACTGGGTGGTACAACCAACATCATGCGAAACATCAACCGTGTTTTAAAAAAGAATCACGCCATTTTGCAGGAGTTAAATCCGGACGAAAAATCAACAACTCTAAAAAGCGTTTTGGAGAAAAAGGGTTTCAACTTTAAATATCATACCAACATATACACCACCAAAACAGGGCGTGTTTACTATTTTTGTTACGATCAGGGTTACTCTGAGGTTGAAAGCAATAAATTTATCCTGGTAAAAAACGAAGAAAATTAGTTGCGAGTAAAAATTCACTTTAATTTGTAAAAGATTAAAATTTTGATTTTCATCGATGCACAACTTTATTTTCGAAAAAATTAAACGCATTCAGGCGCTGGCCGAAATTGGCCTCGAATTCTCGCAAAACACCTTTGACCGCGAACGGTACGACGAGTTGCATGAAATCAGTCTGCAAATGATGAAACAAATGACCGGTGTTCCGATTGAAAAAATAGTACCGGTAATTCTGGATAAAAATGGCTACAAAACGCCAAAAGTCGATGTGCGTGCGGTGGTTTTCAATGAAAAAAATCAAATTCTTTTAATTCAGGAAAAAGCCGATAACTGCTGGGCAATGCCGGGCGGCTGGGCCGATGTGGGTTACAGCCCTGCCGAAGTTGCTGTAAAAGAGTGTTTCGAGGAAGCCGGGTTAAAAGTTGAAGCATCAAAACTATTGGCAGTTTTAGATAAACAAAAGCAAAAAATGCCGCCGGCTTTTGAATATACTTACAAAATATTTCTTCTCTGTAAAAAACTGAACAACTCCATTTCAACCGGTACGGAAACCCTGGATGTTGGCTGGTTTAACGAGTACAACCTGCCCGAATTATCAACTCCGCGAAATACAGTAGAACAAATCAAACTCATGTTTCGATATAATAGCGGAGAAATAACCGAGCCCTGTTTTGATTAATCGTGAGGAAATGAACAAAACTTTTTTAAATAATAGTTTTAATGTGCTCGATAAAAAGGAAGATCGTTTCCTGCTGATTTTTGTTGTACTGGTTTTCAGTGTTAT
>DATITY010000521.1:0-1796 GCA_035467235.1 Draconibacterium sp.
CCTGAAGCATCCAGTTGCCTGTGCCAATTCCCCTCAGAATTACTTCATTTCCCGCTCCATCGAAAATGTATTTTCCGTTACGGTGTAAAAATCCCTGGGCGAAAATGGTTTGAGTAGTTATTAAAATGAGTATGGTTAAAAACAGATTTTGTTTGCAAAATTTCATTTATTAAAAAGATTTTAGATGATATTTTTAAATTAAAATCCGAAACAACTTCAACATATTCAGATTTTCAAAGCTGCGAATATACCGTTTTGAAATATTATGAGAAGTGATATAAATCAATAGCGGTCACATTAATCGGCAATATTTATTTGAAGTTGGTTAACTGCTGTTTCATATAATCGTCGATATAAATTGTCATGGGTTGAGACATTTTATCGCGGTAAAGTCCCAATTTAAAATAGAAATTTCCTGGTTCAGGATATCCAAATTCATTGGAATATGCTGTAACTCCTTTATAATCGACGATTATATTGTCGTTTAGCCAGGTTTTAATTTGCCCGTCGTTGTTTCTTGAAAACCGAATGTTGAATTTAAAATCGAGCCATTGATTTAAAATTGGACCCGTTTCACTATATAAAATTGTTTTTTCAGGACCGGTCTGAAGGGTTATTCTTAATTTCCCTGAATCATAACGTATTGCAATAACCGGATTATTCGGGTTGCAACCTCCCGCTTCACAGTTTTGTTTCCATTGGGCAATCACCAGCCGGGTTGGAACAATTGGGAAATCGGATGGTAAAAACAGGCTGAATGAATAGGAATAATTATTGTGTTCAACCGCCATTAATTTCTTGGGTTCCCGCAATTCAGCACGTTCCAGATCGGTTCCTTTTTCTTCGTCAATCTGGTCTCCTTCGCGAAGGATTAGCTTTGCAGATTTTTTACCCGATTTAACAACCTCCGACTGCAATTCAAATGCCCCGGGGATGAATTTTTCGTTGGTCCAGATCTGATTTAAAGTGTCAGCTTCAAAATTGTCTTTGGTTATTATTAATTTTTTCGGTTGGCAGGAAGATAAAATAACCACAAACAGGATTCCGGTAAATAAATGCTTAAATGCATTGAATTTCAAAACGTTCATAAATGATATTATTTTTCCTGAAATTCCGGATATGGCCGATCATATCCCTTCATGGCATGCCAGATGATCCTGTTAAATGTATCTTCATCAATCCGGTCGTAATCTTCAAGGTCCTGTTCCATCGATTTTTCTGCCCAGTAACGCTTTTGCCCGTTCAGGCTTTCCAGAGGAGGATTAATTTCTTCGAGCGGAATATTATTATTTGCCGCTTTGTACGGAGTAAAATCAGGAGTTTCTGTAAAACAGTCGAACATGGGTTCTGCCATCAGATCGAACTGGTTCATTGTTGGAATGCCAAGAATATTTTCCATGGTTCGCACCATATTTATTTGTGAGTAAAAAGTGGAAACTACCTCATTTCGTTTTGTGTACGGGCTAATAACCATTCCAACCGTCCGGTGGCCGTCAACATGATCGAGTCCGGCCTGTGGATCGTCTTCTGTAACAAAAATGCAGGTTTCTTTCCAGAATTTACTGTTCGAAATGGCTTCCACAATCTGTCCAAAAGCAAGGTCGTTATCGGCAACCGCAGCCCGTGGAGTGGGCATACCTGGCCGCGTTCCGGAGGTGTGGTCATTTGGCAGCAGCATGATTATAAAGTTGGGGAAATTATCGTTTTTCTCAAATTCCTTTAATTCTTTTATAAATTCAGCGGCACGGTAAACATCGGGCACTTTGTTCGGAAACCCTATAAATGTCGGGCAAATG
>DATITY010000522.1:0-2922 GCA_035467235.1 Draconibacterium sp.
AACAGACATGCTTTTGTTTGGTGGAATTACATAAATACAGTTTTGTTTTACTTTCATGCGGTCTTTCACATGAAAAACATGAATTTTTGTAATTCGCTGAAGCAGTTCGGGTAGCATTCCTTTCTGTGTAGGATCTAAATGCTGAATAACAACATACGCCATTCCGCTGTTGCCAGGCACACTTCCCAGAAATTGTTCCAATGCCTCCAATCCACCGGCAGAAGCGCCAATACCAATTATCGGAAACTTACTTTGCTCTGAATCAGTAATTTCTTCTTTTTTGATTACTGAAACTGTTGATTCTGTTTTTTTTGTCTTCAACTGTTTTTATTTGATGTAAATATAAGAATTCCTGTTAACTGAAACACCAATAAAAATGTGGGCAAAATACCCACATTTTTAAAACTCCTCAATCGTATGAAAAAACCTGGACGCTGTGTCCAATACAGTACATTCCTATAATGCTGTTTTGCATTATTATTAATATTTTCTGTTATTTTCTTCCGTTAATCGGTTTTCAATTAAGCCAATGACTGGTATAGCAAATTAAATTATTTTCCTTTTTAACTCTTTTCATTTTCGACATTTCATAAGGCAAAACTATCAGAGCCTTCCAGATTTTTGATTTTACCTCAACATCTTTGAATTTGATTAATTTGTGATTTGAGTAAAAATTTAAATCCATATCCAGTTTAACTTAAAGTCCGATTATTACATATTCAAATTTATTTCACTATCAACTAAAAATGGTTACATAATTTTTTAAAAAATTTACATAATTCCCACTTTTTGATTTGTAAAACACATGCATAATGTGTGAATAATGTAACACTTACCAAAAGTTATGTAACAGCCAGCAGTTTTTAGAGGCTTACCTTTAATCCGGATTAAATACATGTTTTAAAAACTTAATATGCAGTTCAGTGTTTCAAATTCTAAATACATTACGTTATGTTTAAAAACCGCGAATATACACTTGAAAAGATTGGAATAATCTTTCAGGTTATGCTTAGCCTGGTTTGTTTTATTGCTGTCTGGCGGATTAGGACTGTCCCTTACAACATCCAGACAGAATCAATGAATGAGCTTATTTTACCACTGATAATGATTACTTTCATTTGGTATTTGTTGCTTTGGCAATTTGGCCTGGGAAAGATAATCCTTACAAGAAACAATAGCCAATTTATTTCCTATTTGAAAATAATGGTAATTGGAGTGTGGATTCTGTTTGTATTCAATCTTATCTTCCATTATCCAACTTTGGAAAAGGAGAACTTGTTTTTATTTGGTGCATTAAATTTATTTGTGCTTGTTGGTTTTAAAAAATCAATTTATACTGTAATGAGATTTTTTAAAAGACGGGGAAATAGTATCAGACAGATATTGGTTATTGCAGATGAAGGATCATCCGAATGCATCGAAAAAATTATTCATACCAAAGACTGGCTTTACAACATAAAGGGAATTATGACCAGTTGCGGGAATACAGAGGCAAAATACAAAAAACAGTTTACAATCATCTCCGAAAACAGAAAGCTGGAAGAGGTATTGATTCAGGAAACAATTGATGAGGTAATTTATTGCAAAACGGATAACAACAAAAATGAAATTTCCCGTTTTATTTCCGAATGTGCAGAGGTCGGCATTTCTTTTCACCATTATATCGGTAATATTACCAAAGAAAATGAAAGAAGGGCGGGTAAGCCCGGTTTTTCTGATTTTGAGTCAGTACCATTTATTACGTATAAAAATACCCCCGATAACTACACGGGATTGAAATTAAAAAGCGCTTTTGACTTCTTTTTCAGTTTTGCTGTTATCATATTGATTTCACCTGTATTTCTGATAATTGCAGTTGCTATAAAGCTTGAAGACGGGGGTTCAGTATTTTTTAAACAGGAACGGGTTGGATTAAACGGGCGCAGTTTTCCTATTTTTAAGTTTCGCACAATGGTTGCCAATGCAGAAGCGCTTCAGGCGTCATTGATGGGACTAAATGAGCAGAATGGTCCTGTATTTAAAATTACGGCGGATCCCCGTGTAACACGGGTAGGTTGGTTCCTGAGAAAAACTTCCTTCGATGAACTTCCACAGTTCTTTAATGTGCTTCGCGGAGAGATGTCGGTAGTTGGCCCACGTCCGCCAATTCCATCGGAGGTGGAATCGTATCAGCGATGGCAAAAACGAAGGTTGAGCATGAAACCGGGAATTACCTGTATATGGCAGGTTTCAGGGAGAAATAATATTCCATTCGAGGAATGGATGAAGTTGGATATGGAATACATTGATAACTGGTCCTTATCGCGGGATATGATTTTAGTGTTAAAAACAGTAAAAGTAATGCTGCTGGGTACCGGGAAATAATTCACCCAAACAAATCGTCATAGAAACTCACTTAAAATGTGAGAATTATGTAAATCTACCTAAAAGTTATGTAACAGTTATGGATTTTTACAGGCTTACCTTTGATATTCATTTATATAAGGTATAACGTTTTAAAAATGAATAAAAATGGAAACTAAAGGAAAACTACCGGAAAACTGGGAAAATGATTTATGGAAATCCATAGAAGAACAAGATGTGATGGAACTCAGAAAAAAGTTAAACGAAATTCAGATTTCAACTGACAATCAACTTCAAAGTTACAACATGAATAGTGCTCCGGATTCTGATAGCCGTGATTAATTTTTTTTAATGAGTTATTATTGATAGAAATGAATGTTTTAAACAATTAAATAAAAAAGACATGAAAAATTTAAGAATGGTTATACTGGTGGTATTAAGTGCCACATTTATTTTCGCAGGCTGTTCATCGTGGAATAAAACCCAGAAAGGGGCAGTTGTTGGAACCGCAGCCGGCGGTGCAGCGGGCGCAGTAATCGGAAGGGCATCAGGAAATACAGCACTGGGCGCCATTATCGG
>DATITY010000523.1:0-5101 GCA_035467235.1 Draconibacterium sp.
CCTGTAACTGTTGCGGAGCAACTGTTTTAAGTTCGTTTTTAATTTCGCTGAGCGAGGCTGTTTCCATTATTTTTTTTTTACTGTCAACATGTAGGTACCCACACAATTACAAAATTAAGCCTTTTTATTGGTTTGCCCGTATAAGTTTGCAATGCTCTTTTTTGTTTCTTTTTCAAGATTGAACATTCTAAATATAATCTTGTTTCATTGATTATCAGATTTTAAAAGGTAGGATGATAATCAAAAATTAAACGTTGAATGAAAATCAAATTCTTTTGTTCGCGATGGGGATCAGAATCCATTCCCTTTCTAAATTTTATTAAACTCGCGATTGAAGAGGGATATAACGGTGTTGAAATTTCTTTGCCCGACTCAAAAGAACTGCAAAAAGAATACTTATCTGTATTATCAGATTATGGGGTTCCTTTTATACTTCAGCATTGGCAAACCGACAGAAAAAATGTCGATGAATATATTGCAGAATATACTTCGCGAATGGAAATGATGGCTGATGTAAAGCCCCTGTTTATTAATTCACAAACCGGGAAAGATTTTTTTTCATTTGATGATAATTGCAGGATAATTGAAAAAGCAAACGAAATTGAGTTGAAATCGGGAGTTCCGGTGTATCATGAAACCCACAGGGGCAAATTTAGTTTTGCGTGTCATATCATGCCCGACTATTTGAATGTCTTTCCGGATATGAAAATAACTGCCGACTTCTCACATTGGGTAAATGTGTCAGAATCGTTACTTGAACACCAACAGGAAAATCTGGATAAAATAATCCCAAATGTTTGTCATATTCACTCGAGGGTTGGTTACCAGCAGGGACCGCAAGTAAATGATCCCATTGCACCAGAAAATAAACCATTGTTATTCAGACATATCGAGTGGTGGGATACGATAATCAGGGAAAGAAAAAAGAAGGGTGATTTGGAATTTACAATTACTCCTGAATTTGGACCAGCGCCTTACATGCCTCTTTTTCCGTTTACACAACAACCGGTCTCAAATCAATGGCAGATAAATAAATACATGATGAATTTGCTTAGGACAAGATATAATAATCAATAATATATTGCTGTATGAAATCTCAGGGAAAATTTACAGAACAACAAATTTCAGACTACCGGAAAGATGGTTATGTGATTTTGAAAGGACTTTTAAGTGGACAAGAAGTTGATCAACTCAGGGAAAGGGCTAAAACTGACCGTGAGATGGATAAACATGCTTTTCAAAGAGACGATGGCACCGGTGCAAAAATAAGGCTTTCGTTGTGGAATCATCCGGGAAACGGAATTTACGGAATGATTGCGCGAAGCCACAAAGTTGTTGATTCTGTGGAACAACTTTTAGAAGATGAAGCCTACCATTATCACTCGAAAATGATAATGAAAGAGGCCAAAGTTGGCGGTGCATGGGCATGGCATCAGGATTACGGTTACTGGTACGAAAACGGTGTCCTGTTCCCCGATTTATGCAGTGTGTTTATTGCGGTTGACGCGGCAACAGTTGAAAATGGTTGTCTTCAGGTGATTAAAGGCTCACATAAACTGGGGCGTATTGACCATGTTTTAACCGGAGATCAGGCAGGTGCCGATTTGGACAGGGTGGAAGAAATCAAAAAAAGGCTGGAACTTATTTATGTTGAACTGGATAGGGGAGATGCAGTGTTTTTTCACAGCAACCTTTTACACCGGTCTGACAGAAATAATTCGGAGAATCCGCGATGGGCAATGATTTGCTGTTACAACGCAAAATCAAATGATCCTTATAAAGAGAGTCACCATCCGCGTTATACGCCACTTATAAAAGTACCCGACAGTGCAATTTTGGAATCTGCTAATAATACTGAAGTTGACAGCGATTCATGGATGGATGTGAAAAATGATAAAAGTGCGAAAAGTCTGGATAAAACATAATAGATGCGGATTTATTGTTTCACCGGTTTACCGTAAACCTCAATCCAGTCCAAACGCGAACACGAGGCTGATTTTCCTCCGGGCATCAAATCTGTAAAGCCAATTTCTTCCACGTTTGTTAAATCAGGATTTTGTACCGGACCAATTTCAACAACCGATTTTGCATCAAGTTTGAACCAGGTAATATCCTGGATATTGAATTCCCTGATTCGCCAGTCTTTTGAGGCATCATCAAACTGGTCGCTTACAAGCCATGTACCGTCAGCCAGTTTCAAAGTTATCCTCAATTGCCGCAACCCGGCTTGTTTTGAGCGCCATATTATTTTAGCAAACCCGGTTAAATCAACGTTGCTGGTTGTATGTTTCAGCGTAACCATCCAATTTCCCAAACACAGTCCCGACCAAACATAAAACGGGTCGTCAACCGGTTTTTCGTGGTTGCTTTTTTTCAGGCTGTCCTGTCCGGGGCCATACAACTGAACCAGTAAATCAGGGTTATTCACATGTTTTTGCGAAAGCGGGATTTCGGCCGGTGTTTCTTTCCAGTCTTCACGAAAAAAAAGTTCGGGACGGTAGCTTGATTCCTGCGCAAACCCGTTACTTATAACCAGTGTGAAAAGATGAATGACAATTACGATATGTTTTATAAATTTTATTTTTAAATGCTTTAATAGCATGCCTTTTATTCCTCAAGCATTTTCTTTTTCGCATTGATAAATTCCTGCTCACTAAGCGCGCCTTTTTGTCTGAGATCAAATAATTTTTCAAGCTCAGTTGCAATATCGCTTTTTGATTTATGATGTGATCCGGTTGAAATTGCCTTTGCCAATTCCTGCGCTTCCGATATGATTTGAGATTTTTTATACTCCTCCTGCATTTGAGTAATTGTGTCTTTCAGTGATTTGGGCTTTTCAACCATATGATATGTTGTTGACCCAATTTCGGCTGCTGTTTGAATTTGAACATTTCCAAAACCAAATATCCTGCCCCAAATTGTTTGATTATAAGTGACATTATTAATTTTATCCAATGGACTTTCTTTTGAATTAAGAGTAAACACGCCGAATTCATCAATAACTCTTAAATTGGTTACGGCCCAAAGATTATTGTTCCTTTGAATAATTTTATAGCCCAGGTAACAAATCAGAATAAAAGGAATAATATATCCATAGCCGCCGATTAGAATTCCAGCTATTAGTCCAATAATTGCCAAAATGGAAGGCCAAACTATTAATAACCAATGAGATTTTATCACAATAACTACATTTTCATCATTTTTTAATTCTGTTCTCATTTTGTTCTTTTCTAATGGTTATGTAACAGTGATATTAAGATATATTTTTAAATCGTACTTATTTCAAATTCCCCTGAACCAACTGTAAACGCTCCATTTTCAACCTTAACGTTTACGGGTTTTTGGCTGTTCAGGTCAACTACTTTTAAAGTTGAATTTTTAAAATCATCTGGCATAATGATTTTTGCGGATGCATCTTTCGGAACTTCTATTTTCAAAACGAATGATTTATCCTCTTTTTTCCAGTCCGATTGAATCAATCCTTTTGGCGAATTGAACGAACATTTCACCCATTTAATATCGCCAACTGGTTTTGGGGCGATGATGATTTCGTTGTAACCAATCGAGTTTTCAGTCTGGTAAATTCCGCCCAAACCTGCATAAAACCACTCCATTAAATGCCCAAGCATCATGTGGTTGTTTGATACATCTTTCAGGGCGGCCCAGCTTTCGGTTAATGAAGTAGCGCCTTTTTGAAGTTGGTATCCGTAACCCGGTCGGTCGCTCCGGTTGTTCATTTTGTAAAGGATATCCGACCGTCCGTTTTCACTTAAAACACGCACCAGAAAATGGTATCCTATGTCGCCGGATGTTAAAGCGAAATCGTTTTTTGCAATCGAATCGACCAGATTATTCAGTACTTTTTCCTTGTCTTCTTCAGGAATGAGCCCGGTATAAAGCGACATTGCATACGAGGTCTGACTTCCGGTTGAACAAACACCGGTTTCTTTATCGTAAAAGTTTTTCAAAAAAGCTTCCTGCACCTGAGAAGCAAGATTTTTAAATTCATTTGAATCCTCTTTGAAGCCAAGCATTTCGGCAACTTTGGCAACTATTTGCAAATCGTAATACCAGATTGAAGTTGCAGTAACAGCTTTTGGAGTAAGTTGTGCTTCGCCTGGTTGTTTAGGTCCCAAATCGAACCAATCACCGAGTCCGTGCGAAATAATATTTTCATTTGCCGTTGTATGTAAATACTCAACGTATCGTTTCATCATCGGGTAAGCTTTTTGCAAAACTTCCTTGTTTCCGTACCATTTGTATAATTGCCACGGAATAATTACTGCCGCACTTCCCCATTCGGGAGAGTCGCGAAATCCCCCTTGAAAAGGAACATATTCGGGCGCGATGTCCGGAACCAGACCGTTTTCAAGCTGAGAATCCATCATGTCGGTTACAACTTTACTGTAAAGGGTTTGTATATCGAAATTGTAATGCATTGATGGGCCAATCAGGTAAGTTTGCTCAAGCCAGCCCAGTTTTTCGCGATGCGGGCAATCGGTTGTAACACTTGCCATGTTACTTTTGATTCCCCAGTTAATAAGTTCGAAGGTTTTATTAAACAATGTGTCTGAACAACTGAAAGAACCAACAGTTGGCGAGGAATTGCGGGTGTGCAGCATTTTGATTTCCAGAACTTCAGTCTTTCCAGTGGCATTCTCAGGTTCTGTAATTTCAACATCAGCGTACCTGAACCCATAATAGGTAAACCTTGGTTGCCAGGTTTCTTCGCCTTCACCTTTCAAAGTGTAATTTAATTCGTACGGTCCGCCACCACTGTGTTGGGTAATATTTCCCTCTTCGTTTATCAATTCATCGGGACGAATACAAATTTTTGTTCCTATATTTCCTTTTACTTTCAACGAAATAATTCCTGAAGCATTTTGCCCAAAATCATAAACGATTCGACCAGTTTTTGAAATCCGGATTTCTTTAACCTGAAATTCCTGCATTACTTTTAACGGAAAATCTGTTTCGGATTCCAGAATTTCAATTGAATCACTGATAATTACCGGTGTTTTCCAGTCAGAATCATCGAAATCCGCTGTATTCCAGCCTGTCTTTTCGAGAGTTGCATCATAATCCTCGCCGCCGTAAATAC
>DATITY010000524.1:0-6350 GCA_035467235.1 Draconibacterium sp.
CACGGGTCCGCCGTTTATCAGGGATTGAATCCTGATTACGGTGCCGGCATGAATCGCGGCAGTAAAACCCAACAGATTGAATCGATTATTACTTGCCTCTTTTGAAGCTGGTGTTTCTCAACTTGGTTTTGATATTTTTTCCCGGCCTGAAAGCTACTTTTAAGCCTGTAAATTTTTTCTCCGTAGCTTCTTCTTCCGTTTCTGAACCCTTTGAACCTGCATGTAATGCAAAAATTCCAAGACCATCCAACTGAATGCTGTAATTATTCAGGAGCAGATTTGGAAATTCGTCGATAAGGGCCATAAGTACCCCATGAACATCAGGATTCTTTACAGTGCATCTGTCGGCAATCCGGTTGGACACCTCTTCCAAAGTAATGATTTTACGGTTTTTAATCCGTGGATAATAACTGTATTTTCCTCCTCCTTTTACTCCCGGCTGGGCAGCTTTTATCACAGTATATTCAATTGGCATAGCAATAGATTTAATTGTTTTTAATTTATATTTGCTTTAATCAAAATAGTTTACCTGAAGTTAGAAAGTCTTTAAAGGTAACCAATAATTAATAACTTCTAAAGGTATATTTATTATAGCTATAAAAACAAATTATTATAACTATAATAAATCCTTCTTTTAGCTATCATAATTTTGTCAGGACAGCATGTTGCAAATGAACTACAAGTAATATTTTTTTGAGAAGATGATAAACTTTTCTTAAAAGTGGATTTTCTGCCAGGAATGTCGTTTAATACTCATCTTGACTGATGCAATTTATTTAACGATCATCCACCCAAAAAGGAACAAATGCCAATTATCGAACTGATAATATTTTATCGTTTTGATAGCAATAGTCAAATAACACTAAGTTTTAACATCCTGTTTAATTGAGTTTTATATTCCGAATCGCAAATTGCATGAATATTGCACACACTAATATTCTTCAAATTTCGATGTTGTAATCTCTAAAAATGTATGTTATGGAAAAGATATTAAAAAATAAAAAAGGCAATAAAAACTTTCCTGTTAATTCAGCAAACAACCGCCGGATTTTCAAGTATTCACTGACAAACGATAAATTTGTAGTTCCATGGCAAATGGAAAAAACAAGGAAATCAACAACAGATATCACATCGTCTGCCCACTCCGGGTAATTTATTTGGATAACCGGTAAAACAAACCCAAATGAAAACCGTTAAACTAACAGTGCTTAGCTGTTGTGTGAAATGACAAAATTTAAAATAGAGATACAAATAACTTTTCTTGCAATTATTATTGGTGCAGTCGTTTCCACAATTGGTTATTTTTCATATAAAAACCTCTCCAGTATTGTTTATTCCATACACCAGGAGGCACTGCCCGATAACAAACTTTTCCTGATAAAGGATATTGCCGCCGAGCTCACTACGCTTGAACATACCTTAAGACTCTATGTTTTAACCAATAACGATGAAGACCTTGAGCAATACAATTCCCATCAAAGACATATCGTACTGAATTTAAAAAAACTGAATGTCTACCGTGGAAAATTCAATCCTGAAGCAGCTTTAATAGATTCAATAGGAAAATTTTCGATGGAAAAACTGAAGCTTTGGCAGGAAGTTTTAACCATACATCTTTCAACCAAAAGCAGTAAACGTGCATTTTCAGAAATATATTCGACGTTAGACAGGAGTAAAACCGATAATTTAAATGCAGAAATTTTAAAGAAAGGATTTCAGAGTAACCTGTTTGGTTTCCAGACAACTGTAACGGATACCAAATCAGTTGTACAATCGGTGGAACCCGACGTCATTAAAAAGAAAATAAAGAGGCTTGAATCGCAATTGGCTAAAAAGGGAACACAAAAAAATATACTGGAATCGAAGTTAATTGAAAAAAATATCATCCTTGGAAAAAAAATAAACCAATTGATTGCTGAAGCTGAAGCCAAGGCATCAAACGATTTCCTGGCAAAAACAAAAGATGCTGACCGTATGGCTGCGATTACCTACAGATGGCTTGCACTTTTCACATTAACTGCTGTAATGTTGCTGATGGTTGCTCTTTTCGTACTCTTTAATTACCTCAGGAAAGCAAGATCTTATGAACAGGCATTAACTGTAGCCAGAAACAAAGCTGAAATCCTTGCCCGTGCCAAAGAACAATTCGCTGCCAATATGAGCCACGAAATCAGAACTCCCGTTAACGCAATTTACGGGTTAACCGAGCAGGTGCTGCAAAAAAACATGGATAAGGAAACAACAGAGATGGTGTCTGTTATTTTCAAATCGGCAAGGCATCTGAAAAATATTATAAACGACACCCTTGATTTCTCCAAAATTCAGGCGAATAAAATCAAATTTAAAAATGTACATTTTTCACCTGCAGAACTTTTTGAAGAAGTTTACTCGTTGCAAAAATACGAAGCAGAAAAAAAAGGCATTTCGATATATTTCAGTTGGGAAGGGCAAAAATCAAACAACCTGGTTGGTGATCCGCTCCGACTGAAACAAATAATGATTAACCTGATAAGTAATGCCATTAAATTTACTGAAAAAGGGCAGGTGGCAGTAAAAGTGACTGGTTCTAAAAAATCTGACTACCGTTTTGAATTGGAGATACAAATCACAGACACAGGAATTGGCATGAAAGAAAGTGATCTCCGCGTAATTTTTGATGAATATGTTCAAATTGAAAATCAAACCGGCAAAAAATACAGTGGAACAGGGCTTGGACTTTCTATTGTAAAAAAGCTGGTGGATTTGCAGGGGGGCAAAATTAATATTGAAAGCAAACCTGGAGAAGGTACCGTTGTAACGGTAAACATCACTTACCAGGAAGGGAAACAGGAACAAATTGAAAAAACAATAAAAGAGTCATTTACAATTCCTGAAACATTCAAAAACCTCAATGTATTAATTGCCGACGATGAAGATTACAACCGTCTTTTAATCAAAAGCATATTACAAAAATGGGGCGTTAAATTCAGGGAAGCACGAAATGGAAATGAAGTTATCGATGCAGCTCAGCAAGAACTGTTTGATGTTATTCTGATGGATCTTAATATGCCCGAAATGAACGGTGTTGAAGCCGCAAAAGCAATTGTAAAGCACAATTCAGACATTACAATTGTTGCAATTACAGCCCATAGCCACCAGATAGACAGGCAGGCTTGCATCAACGCCGGAATGAAAGGATTCGTATTAAAACCATTTTCAGAAAAGGATCTTTTTGATACTCTTATTTCGGCAATTCCTGTAAAAACGGATTCATCTTCTGCAATTCTGTCGCAACAGATTAATAAAGACGAACTAATGCGTCTGGCCAGCGGTGACAAAAAATTTCTTGCTGAAATGATTCTGCTTTTTATAAAATCGTCGGAAGCCGGAATTGCAAATATAGATGACGCAATAAAGAACGAAAACCGGGAAAGTATATTTGAAAATGCACACAAAATGGCCGCGCCTACCAAACATATTGGTGCAATGCAACTTAACAGTCACATAAAAAATCTTGAAAAAATGGCGCTGCAAAACGAACCGCTGGAGTATATATCTCCGGTTTTTGAACAAATAAAAAGGGAGGTTTTTGAACTGAATACTTATTTAAAATCACAACTCGTTGAAATTGAAACATAATTTGGATTACGTATTTACAGATTTGAAAAATTATTATCTTTCATAATCCTAAATGTTTAAATATAACTGGTGTCTAATTAGAATATCATGGACGATAAGTCTTTTAAAATATTTGTAGTTGAGGATGACGAATGGTACAACAGGTTACTGGTACATAATCTTTCGTTAAATCCCGATTATGAAATTGAGTCGTTTACCAACGGGAAGGATTGTTTGAATAACCTGCACAAAAATCCTGATGTAATTACACTTGATTACCGTCTTCCCGACATGCAGGGACTCGAAATACTAAAAAAAATCAAAACGGAAAACGAAGAAATCCAGGTTATACTGATTTCGGAACAGGACGAAATTGATGTTGTTGTTGAACTTCTGAAATACGGTGCTTACGATTACATTGTAAAATCGAAAGATATACGCGAGCGGCTTTTAAACACGGTTCAAAACATTCGCAACGGTGTCAGGCAGAGAAGGGAGATTGTATCGCTGCGCAGTGAAGTTAAAAAGAAATACAGCTACCAGAATACCATTTTTGGCAGCCATCCTGCAACACAGAACATTTTCGGGCTGATAGAAAAAGCCACCAGAACCAATATTTCGGTTACGTTAACCGGAGAAACAGGTACAGGCAAAGAGTTGGTTGCCAAAGCAATTCACTATAATTCACCGCGTGCAGCGAAACCGTTTATTGCCGTTAACATGGCTGCAATACCAAAAGAACTTACTGAAAGCGAACTTTTTGGCCACGAAAAAGGTGCATTTACAGGAGCCAGCATACAACGTATCGGTAAATTTGAAGAGGCTAACGGAGGAACTCTTTTTCTGGATGAAATTGCCGAAATGGATATCTCGATCCAGGCAAAATTACTGCGGGCTTTGCAGGAAAAAGAAATTGTACGTGTTGGCAGTAACAAGCCTGTAAAAACCGATTGCCGTATAATTGTTGCTACACACCAAAACCTTCAGGAAGCTGTTATGAAAGGTACTTTCAGACAGGATTTATACTATCGCCTTTATGGTTTTCCCATTGAATTACCGCCGCTTCGCGAAAGGGGCAACGACATTATCATCCTTTCAAAACATTTCATTAAAGAATTCTGCAACGAAAACAACCTTCCTCAAAAGGTTCTTTCAAAACCTGCTGTTGAAAAACTGCTTGCCTATTCGTACCCCGGAAATATAAGGGAGTTAAAATCAGTAATTGAACTGGCAATAACGCTTTCAGACAACCATGAAATCAGCGGGGAAAATATTTACCTGGGGAACAATCTCCTTTTGGAAGAAAATGCAGGTAAAGAAATGACTCTGCGGGAATATAATATCAGGATTGTAAAAAAGTACCTTGAAAAATACAATAACAACCACAAACTGGTAGCCGAAAAACTGGATATTGGTATCGCAACCATCTATCGCATGTTAAAAGAGGATATCTAAATATTACCCTGAAATCATATTCAAAATCCTTCAATTTTATTACTAATATGATAATAATCTATCAATTTGATAGTGAATTTTAAAGTCATTTTATTTGCAAAAACCTGATATACTGGTCATTAATAGTTTATCCATAGATGGTACATAATTTGGCCTCATCGTTTTAGCTTTTATAAAAAATACAAAAAAGTTTAAAGAAGGAGAAAAAGTTATGAAAACAGAAAGAAAAACAGTAGTAGCAGGTGTTTCAGGATTGTTACTTCTATTGGTTATTGTAATTGCAGGAATTGTAATCTTAAAAAATAAAACTCAAATTGAGCAATTAAACCAACAGAATTCAAACCTGACAACCACCATTGAAGTTCGCGATTCGCTTGTTAACGAAATGACAAGTGCATTCGATGAAATTGAACAAAACCTGACCTTTGTGAGAAACAAACGGGCAGAGATGGTAACAATTCCGCAGGAAGGTGTTAAAAATCAAAAGGAAATTCTGGTTGCTGACGTTAAGTTGATGAATGAAATGCTTGAAGAAAGCAGCAAGAAAATTGAAGAGCTTGACAAAAAGCTGAAAGCATCGGGCATTGAAATTAAATCGTTCAAAAACAAAATTGCCCAGCTCAATAAAAGTATTTTGGAACAGGATAACAACATTCAGCAATTGAGAGTTGAAATTGAACAACGCGATTACAAAATCGCTGAAATGGATGTGCAAATCGTACAGCTAAAGAATGATCTCGCTTCAAAGGAAGATTCCATTGAAACCAAATCGCAGATTATAGCTGAAAAAGCACAGACAATTGTGGAAAGGGAGAATGAATTGAATAAGGCATATTTTGTTGCCGGAACTTACGACCAGCTTGTTAATAAAGGCGTTCTTACCAAAGAAGGCGGATTCCTGGGAATAGCGAAAAATAAAACTATCCGTGATGATGTTAAGGAAAGCAATTTTACGAAGCTGGATATGAGAAACGCCAGTCAATTTCCACTTAACGTAAAGAAAGCAAAACTAATTTCAGAACATCCCGATAATTCATACCGTCTGGTTGAGCAAAACGATAAAATCGCATATCTCGAAATTGAAAATCCTCAGGAATTCTGGAAACTGACAAAGTATGTAATAGTTGAAACAAAATAGTGATGAGGTAACAAACCAAAATCAATTCCGTGTATGCGAAAGCACTGAAAACAGAAACTATGTTGTGAAAACATCAAACTCGAAGACTGTTTGACAGTAACGGGAAAAGCGGGGAGAAGGGCATGCACTTCTCCCTTTTGCATTTGTTATTGGTGAAACC
>DATITY010000525.1:0-1917 GCA_035467235.1 Draconibacterium sp.
AAATACCCTCAAAACGGAGACTTTCTCGTTCACCAATCCAAATTTTGAAAATCCTGTTTTTGTTGACGTACTTACCGGTGGAGTGTACGAAATTCCCGCCGGGCAATGGAGTAAAAAGGGAAACACAACCACTTTCAAAAATATTCCGGTGTATGATTCACCCATTTTGATTGCTGATAAAAGTTTGATTAAAATTGGAAAGTGAAATCGAAATAATAAAATAATCTCACACAAACTATAAAAACCTGATTATGAAACTGAATTATCAATTTTTAAAACAAGTCTGTTTTACTGTTTTGTTGACTTTTTTGTTTGGTTTGACTTCTGTTAAAGCTCAAAAAACCTTGACGGATGTGCCCATGTTTGGTGCCCAGATTTTTATCGAGCCCGGACAAACTCAGGCTGACATCGACACATGGTTTCGGATGTTAAAAGAAAACGGGATGAAAACCACACGCATCCGCATGTTTGAGTCGTACATGCACAAACCCGACGGAACCTGGGATTACAGTTTGTTTGATATGGCATTTAAAGCCGCTGAAAAATACGACATCAAAGTTTATGCAACCCTTTTCCCATACACCGAAAAGACCGATATCGGTGGTTTTAAATTTCCGCGCGACGAAGAGCATTTAAAGTCGATTGCAGTTTACATTGAAAAATTGGTGACTCATTTCAGTCGGTTTAAAAGCATGTATGGTTGGGTTTTAATTAACGAACCTGGCGTTGGAGGAAAGGTTCCGGAGAATGATTTTGCCAGGGCCAAATTTGACGAATGGCAGAAAACAAATCCCCCAAAAGATTATACCGGTAACAGATATCCTGTTTTGGTAGAGTTAACCGACCAGCGTTTCCTGCTCGGTTACAATACCTGGTTTTTGAACTGGATTGCCGGTGAAATAAAGAAATACGATACTTCACACATCATTCATGTAAACAACCACGCCATTTTTCAGAATTGTGCCGAATACGATTTTCCTGAATGGCGGAAATTTCTGACAACGCTGGGTGGTTCGGCACATGCCGGCTGGCATTTTGGTTATTTTAAACGCGAACAGTACGCCATGGCCATGTCAGCCAACAGTGAGATTGTCCGCTCGGGTGCTGGTGAATTGCCCTGGATGATGACCGAAATTCAGGGTGGCAACAATACCTACAGCGCCATGGCTCCGCTTTGCCCCACCAAAGAAGAGATTGCCCAGTGGATGTGGATTATTTTGGGGACTCAGGGGAAAGGCGGCATTTTCTGGTCGATAAATCCGCGTTCATCGGGGATTGAAGCCGGGGAATGGGCCATGCTCGATTTTCAGGACAAACCCTCGGACAGGTTAACAGCAGCCGCTGAAGTAATTCAGGTGATTGAGTCGAAGCCGGATTTGTTTGCCAATGCCCGCGAGGTTGAATCGGGAGTAAACCTGTTGTATATCAGACAATCGTTGTGGGCAGAGAAAAAAATGGCATCGCCTTCATCGCCACGATACGAAGCCCGCGAAGAGGGTGGGGTGATGAAATCGGTGATGGGGTATTTCGAACGTTATCGGAACTTGGTATCAACTGTAACATCAGGGAATTTGGCGAATTTGATTTTTCGAAAAGCGATTACACAGGCAGCACAATTATTCTGGCACACCAGATTTCTGTTCCCACGGAATATGCAGCAATTCTTGAATCGTTTGTTTCGAAAGGCGGAAAACTGATGGTTGACGGGCTGACCGGTTTTTTCGACGACGATTTGCACAACACCATGAAAACCGGGTTTCCGTTTGCCAAACTGTTTGGCGGAAACATCAGCGAATTCAAGGTGGTTGATAATCTGTTTGAAGTGAAGTTGGGTCAGGTAAATTTGCCGGCTCACCTTTGGCGCGGATTTATCAGTAACAACACCGCCGAAATACTTTCAACCGTTGACGGCTTACC
>DATITY010000526.1:0-9430 GCA_035467235.1 Draconibacterium sp.
CGAATGAATTTTTTTCTTTTATGTTGAAGTCTCATTGCAAACGACCACAACAAATGTTTTAAATATTTATAAAAGGTTAAAAGCACCGGAAACCCAATTCCACCAAGGATAATCAGTATAGCAATGGCAGAATGAAGGTGGTAATTGGTTTGCACTTCAGTGGTAAATAAACCTGCCGGCAGGGTAGAAAAACCCGCATTGGCAAATGCCGAAACAGAATGAAAAACTGAAAACAGGAATTTATCGGCCACTGTGTCGGGCGTATTGAAATAGATATATAAAGCTCCAATCATTTCGGTTAAAAATGTAATGGAGAGGATTTTTATCAACACTTTAAACAACGACCCTAAGTTTTCTGACGAAAGTATGTCTTTAAGTACAATTCTTTCGCGGAATGATGCACTTCCGGTAAAAACATAACCCAGGAAACCGGTAAAAGTCATTATTCCCAATGCGCCAATCTGAATTAATGACAGGATTATGATTTGTCCGGTAGTGGTAAATACAGAAGAAGTATCGAGAACAACCAATCCTGTAACACAAACGGCGCTGGTTGATGTAAACAATGCATCAAGAAAGGTAATTGGCTGAGTGCGGGTGTTTGTAAGCATTAATAATCCTGACCCGATAATAATTATCAGCAAAAAACTAATAACAAATAAAAGAGCGGGTGGTATATTGAATGAATTTATTCCATATAAAAACTTGTTTATTTCTGACAATAATATCAGGATTGAAATTACTATTAAAGGAATTTCACCCGAAAAAATATTGTCTGACCCGTTATTTATTTGATATGCAAAACCGGGTAACAGGATATTCAAGCCACTTATAAACAGGATAATATCGAAAATAAGCGCAGATTTTTTTCGTTGCGAAAAATTAATAATAACGTTTACATTTTTGGCTAAAAACAAGAAGATAAAAATTAGTTTATACGCTTTTTCAATGTAGAAATCGTATTGCTCATCCTGGTAAAAACCGATGTGGAAACCCAAAAGCAAAATGAAAAGAAGGGATGTGACAAAAAATATAGGATCACTAAAATCAGAAGTTATTTTAGCAGCTTTTTTTAAATAATCGGAATACCGAAAAACCGATTTGTAAAACTTTTCGCGCAGCCTGTATAATTCAAACTTATTCATTGTATCCAGAAAGGCTTTAAAATCAGGTTTTTCAACCGGTTAGTAAAAATAACATTCCATTTTTGTATTTGCTAATTTTTATGAAATCTTTATGCCTTCACAATCAAATTTTACATCGGCTTTATAAAATCCTTATCAATTTTGTGCAGATATTTTCATGCAAAAAATCTTAAAATCATAATGATTTACAGATTAAACAAAGAATGAAAATTATTTCAATTTTTAAAATAGCTTGGAGAACGGCAAAATGAAAAGTAAAACGTATGAAACAATTTTAAAACAAGTAGGAAGCTTGCTGATTTTACTTGGATTTATTGAGTTTTTTCCTATGCTTGTTTCAATAATTTACAGCGAATGGCATTCCGCATTGGGTTTTATGATATCAGCTCTTGTTACAATAACTACTGGATTAACATTTTTTTATGGATTTCATAATGCGCAGGAACCTCATTACAACAACGCCCTGATTATTGCTGCCGCAGGCTGGCTGGGAATTACATTAATGGGAGGCTTACCATTTTTTATTGTTGCATATGTTACCCCGGTTGAAGTAATGAATCAGTTCATTCCATCCGGCGCAGAATATGATTTTTCAAGCCTTGTTTATTTTAAAAATTTCCTGCATTGTTTCTTTGAAAGCATGAGTGCATATACTACAACCGGCCTGTCAATGGCTGTGCATGAACCTTCGGTAGGAAAGGGAGTTCTTTTTTACCGATCGCTTGCACAATGGGTAGGTGGTGCAGGGTTTATTGTAATGGTACTGGCAGTATTCAGACAAATATCAGGCACAAGCGCCATACTTTTATATGGTTCTGAAGCTACCGGGGAGCGACTGAAACCTAAGGTGATAGAAACAGTAAGGTCGATATGGAAAGTATATTTATATATCACGCTATTTTCAGTAGTATATTTAATAATAGGTACTTACCTGATTTTACCCGAATATCCTTTAACAGAGAATATTTTTGATTCTGTAAATCATGCAATGGCAGGCCAATCCACTGGTGGTTTTAGTACACTTGATGACAGCATAGCAGGTTACCATTCGGTTTATATGGATATGCTTTACTTGTTGCCAATGATACTTGGTTCATTTTCGATTCCGTTTTATTATAAGGTAATTTACCAGAAAAGGTTTAATCAGATATGGAAGGATGCTCAAACCCGTTCATTACTGGTTGTATTTGTTTTTGGAAGTCTTGTCCAGTCATATCTGCTTTTTCGTGCTGATTCTGTTCCTGAACCGTTACGTGAAGGTGTTTTTCAATTTATCAGTGCCATGTCAACAACTGGTTGGCAAACTTCGAATATCGGTGGCTGGGACTGGATATCGGTTGTTTTTATTGTTTCTGCTGCCATGTTTGTAGGTGGCGCCTCGGGTGCAACTGTTGGTGGAATAAAAATGATAAGGGCATTGTTAATTAAAAAAGGGTTGCAGTGGCAAATAAGTAAAACATTTTTATCGGAGAATACCATTAAAACAATTAAGTTCAATGGTAAATCATTATTGCCAAGTGAAATGAACGAAGAATTTACCAAAGCTGCTTCATTCGCAATAATGTTCTTTTTATTGATTCTTGCCTCTTCAATAATTACCACTTTTTTTACCGGAGACAATTACAATTTTGCTGATGCTCTTTTTGAGTCTGCTTCGGCACAGGCAACGGTAGGTTTATCTTCAGGGATTACTGATCCTTCCATGTCACCGATACTGGAAGGGGTATATATTTTTCAGATGTGGGCTGGCCGGTTGGAAGTAATACCAATTTTTGCTTTAATTAGGGCGATTTTTTATGGCACCGAACCACGTATTTTTTAGAAGTAATTTACTCAAATGTTGATAAGGCGCGACGAAAATAATGGGTGACGGAAATTTCCGAATCTGCCATTTATCTTTTTATTTTCTGTCGTAAATCAGCCTGAATTTTATTCCTGACATAAATCAGTTTGAATTTTCCTTTGTAACTGTCGCGCTGTTCAATTTCGAATTTACCGATGGAATTAATGAGCGGGGTAAGTTTTTCAAAACCGTAATTCCGCGAGTCGAAGTTGGGTTGTTTCTTTTGCAGTAAACTGCCAACATCTCCCAGAAATGCCCAGCCGTCTTCATCGGCTAAATCGGAAATGGTGGAAGCAATAAGCCGGATTACTTTGGGTGTAATTTTATCAACTTCAACTTTCTTTTCAGCCTTGTCGGGAACCAATGTGCTTTCGCTCTCTTTTGATTGTTTTTTCAGGATTTCGATGTAAATGAATTTATCGCAGGCAACGATAAATGGTTCGGGCGTTTTCTTTTCACCAATTCCGTAAACTTTCATTCCTGCTTCGCGCAGCCGGGTAGCCAGCCGGGTGAAATCGCTGTCACTTGAAACGATGCAGAAACCATTCACCTTTTCGCCGTATAAAATGTCCATGGCATCAATAATCATGGCCGAGTCGGTGGCATTTTTCCCTTGTGTATAACCGTATTGCTGAATTGGCGTTATCGCGTTTTCCAGCAAAAGGTTTTTCCATTTCACCAGAATAGGTTTGGTCCAGTCGCCATAAATTCTTTTGATGGTAGGATTGCCGTATTTTGCAATTTCTTCCATCATCTCTTTTACGTATGCCGAAGGAATATTGTCACCGTCAATAAGAACGGCCAGTTTTATTTCATTTTCCATAATTATTTTATTTTATTCTTTCAATTATCGAATTTAACAACCGAAATCCATTGTTTCCGAATTTCAAAACAAGGAATTGCTATAACAACGGGAACAAACGAAATTATGAATAAAAAATGTAATCAATCCTGTTTTTTATTTTTCTTGAATCCGTTATAAATCAGGTAACCAAAATACAGCACACCCAGTCCAAGCATTACATACGAAATTTCGCGATAATATAACTCAAGGCGTTCTTTTTGTGAATAGAAAAAATACCCCAAAAGTGCCAGTATAATATTCCATGCGGTTGATCCAATTAAAGTAAAAAGTACGAAATTTTTCAGGTTCATACTCACCAAACCTGCAGGTAGGGAAATCAACTGACGAATTCCGGGAACAAGCCTCCCGATGAGCGTTGAAATATTACCGTTTTTGCGAAAGTAAGCTTCAGATTTTTCAACTGCTGCGCGATCTACAAGCATCATTCTTGCAATTCGTGTGTCAGCAAATTTAAGCAGAAGTTTTTGTCCCAGTAATTTTGCAAAATAGTAATTAAAAAGGGCGCCAATCAGTGCTCCAAACGAACCAAAAAAGACCACAAGATATACATTCAGTTCTCCGTTTGCCGCTTTGTAGGCTGCCGGAGGAATTATTATTTCAGAAGGAAATGGTATAAATGAACTTTCTATGGCCATCAGTAAAGTAATGGTCCAGTAATTCATATTGGCCATGTACCAATCAACAATCTGTGTAAACAAATCTTCCATTTTATAATTTTTGGTGCAAAACTAATCTATTTTCAATACATAACAACGCTACTTTAAAACAGGGTATTCCAAAGCAAAAAAGTCGGGATTATTTTAAAATTTGATTTTTCCGTTTAGCTAAATCAAATCTTCACAATACACGAATCGGGCAGCCAGCCTTCGTTTCCATCTGCAAGTTTAATTTCCTTCCAGGTTCCAATGCTGTCGGTAATTTCCACTTTCAAACCTTCGTAAATTAAAAACAAATCGGTACTGGTTGTTGTTGGGGCACTTTTTACTGTTACCCGCGGACAAAAAACAATTGCTCCGTTGTGTTGATCAATTTTCTTTTTTTGTTTTGAGGCGAATGTGTATGTAAAGCCGGAAAATATCAACAATAAAATGCCTGTTAAAAATGAAATACGGCGTATGGTAACGATTCTGCTAAATATAAATAGCCCGATTAAAATCAGAAAAAGTATAAAGGAAATGATACTGATAAATGACCATGTATCAGACGGATACATATTAATAATCGATGTGCGCCAACGCAGAAAAAAGGGTAGGGGAAGCGGTTCGATGCTGGTAACCACAAACTGGTTGGCCATTTTTATATTGAAATCGATGTTTTCATCGTTTGGTGACAGCAGTTTTGCCCGTTCGAAATTTAAAAGTGCCTTGTTCATGTTGCCGGCTTTGTAGTAAGCATTTCCTAAATTGAAATACAATTTTGCAGATTCCTGACCGGAACTTAAAATTTGTTCGTACAACGAAATAGCCTGCTGATAATCTTCCGTAGTGTAAAATGCATTGGCTTTTTCCCAAAGTTGGGTATTGTTGTCCTGTGCAAAAATGTACCCGGGAATAGCAAATAAAATAATCAGAATATATCGTTTCATTGCGCTTACCTTTTAATTTGTTTTTCCATCAGTCCCATCGTTGATTCTGCCTTGCTGTACAATTCACTTCGCGCCTCTGAACCACTGGCAGGGGCGTATCGTGCATATTCGCACTGGTCAACAACTGAAACAAAATCGTCGATAACAGTCTGCTCCACGTTCTTTTTTTGTAAACCGGTCACTGCTGTATCACGGTTCAAATCGGCAATCGGAATTCCAAGTTTATCGCTTAAATAACCTTCGAAAGCTTTTAAAATCGACTCATGAAACGCTTCGTTGTTGTTTTGTTTCATAAATGTGGCAGCCGCTCTTAACCGTTTTCTGGCTACTTTGTTTGCTTTTTTGTTGCGCATTAAAGCAATATTGGCATTTTCCCTGGCTTTTTTCCTGTAAATGAAAAACAACAACAAAAATGCAAATGTACTGCCTGCGTAAAGAGAGTAAAAAAACGGTGTTCCGAAGAATGTATAACCTTTCAGTTGCAATTCCGGATCTCCTTGTTGAATATAACGGATATCCTGTCCAAGTAACTGAATATCTTCCTTCCGAACTGAGCCAACAACCGTAGCTGATTGATCGCCTGATCCTTTTTTAACCCGAAGCTGATATGCACTTGTTGACTTTGTTTCGTATGTACCTGACCCGGGATTAAAATAGGTGAATTGTATTGCGGGAATAGTGTATTCCCCTTCAAACCTTGGCTGAAAAAGGTATTCGATGGTTTTTGTTCCCGAAACGCCACTGTTGGTAGCCGATACATTGTCGGTTGTTTTTGGATCGTAAATTTCAAAATCGGATGGAAGCTGCAATTTTGGTGTATTGATTAACCTGATATTTCCCGAGCCGCTGATTGTAACTTTAAGTGTAACTGCATCATTGGTGGTAACATCTTCGCTGCTAATGTTGGATGTGATATTAAAATTTCCCACACCTCCCATAAAATCGGCTGGTGATTTTGGAATATCCTTCACATTTACCGTAACAGGTTTACTCGAAATGGTTGCTTTTACAGTTCTGAAACTATTAAAAAAATCGTCGAAAAAACTACGCTGTTTTACCTGCTGCTGAACCAAAAGTGCCATACTAAAAGGCTCCACTGTGATTTTCCCGGTTTGCTGCGGAAACAAAATCGTTTTCTTTAAAATGCCAACCTGGTAAATTTTATTGTCATACACTTCGCGGGTAAAATTTACCTGTTGCGGAATTTCAACATCTTGAGTATAAAATCCTTCAAAAGTGGGCAGATTAACCTCGTCGAACCCGGCAATAGGAATATTTGGATTTACATACAATTTTACCGTTGCAACAAGTTGTTCTCCCTTAAAAACGTTCTGTTTACTCATTTCAACCCGAACAAAAAGATTGTCGCTGCCTAATTCCACATTCTGGGGTGCTCCCTGCTGTTGTTCTGTACCTGTACCTCCACCCGCACCAGCCTGTGGTTGAGCCGGCTTTGACTGCGCTTTTACAACCTGTATTTTTATGGTATTAGACTCAAATATTTTTCCACCAACTTCAATCGACGCCGGACGAAGTTCAAAAGTTCCCTCCTGTTTTGGGCGTAAAATATAAGTAAATCCGTAAGTTACTTCCTGGGTTGTTTGCCCGTTAATGGTGGTCATGCTCATCGACTGGCTTGTACTTGGCCCCATTAAAACATCGAAATTACTCTCAATTCCGGGGGGTAATTTTAAGTTGTTTCCCTTTTCGTTCAGCGTAAAACTCAACCTGAATTGTTTTCCCATTTCCACAGCGTTGGGCGCGCTCATGGTCAAGCGGGTTTGAACGGCCATCGCCGAAACGGTGGCCGAAACCAAAAGCCAGAATATTAACAGTTTGCGTATCATTTTTTAGTCGGTGCAAAAATATCCTTTTTATTCAAAACTTTAAACTCTGAACAGTTTTCCTCTACCATTCCTTCTCCGTTCTCGATCTTTTTGCCATTACAGCCTGTGCTTTTTTTACTTTATCCTGTATCTCACGTTCATCGTTTTGCAAAACCTGCAGCAATTGTTCAGCATTTTCCTTCGATATTTTATTTTGCTGAGGTTGTTGCTTTTGCTGCTGATCCTGATTCTGCTGATCTTGTTTGTCTTTATTTTGCTGATCTTTATTCTGATCCTGTTTATCCTGATTTTTGTCCTGATTCTGATCCTGATTTTGCTGCTGCTGTTCCTGTTTCTTCTTCAGGAGTTGAGCATAAGCCAGGTTGTATTTTGTATCTAAATCGGCTGGGTTCTGACGCAAAGCTTTTTTGTATGTCTCAATGCTTTCGTCGATTTTCTGATTCATCAGCTGACTGTTTCCCATGTTATGATAAGCCCTGGCTTTTTCCTCGGGAGTTGTCATTTTTTCACCTAGTTCAGCAAATTTTCCTGCCGCTTCATCAAAACGTTTTTGCTTGTAAATGGCATCGGCAAGATTGAAATTCCATTTTAAATCGTTGGGCTTTTTATTCAAAGCTTTTCTGTATTCAGTTTCGGCGTTGCTGAATTTTACAGTGTCGATTTTGGTTGTATCCTGCACCGCCTCATAAAATAATTTATTACCGCTTCGCACATGTTTTCTTTCGTTCTGGCCAAAGGCCACAACTGAAAAGGCGATAAAAAATATTGTAATAATCAGTCGTTTCATGTTTCCTTTATTTAACTGCAAACAGTTTGATGTTTTTTAAGAACTTGTTTTTTCTTTCAAGAATTACAAATTCAAGCAAAATCAGAATCAGCCCGATGGCAAAAAAGTATTGAAACTGGTCCTCGTAATCTGAATAAACCAAAGATTCCATCTCTGTTTTATCCAGTTTATTTATTTCATCGAACAGCGTGTTAAGTCCAACCTGGGCATTGTTGGCGCGAACATAAACACCATCTCCGGCAGCGGCAATTTGCTCCAGCATGGTTTCATCCAACTTAGTGATGACCACATTTCCCTGGTTGTCTTTCAAATATTCCTTCTGACCGTTACGTAAAACCGGAATTGGAGAACCCTGAGGCAAACCCATTCCAATGGTATGAACAACAATTCCGCTTTCGACCGCACTTTTAGCTGCTGAAATCGCATCGTCTTCATGGTTTTCACCATCGGTAATTACAATTATTGCTTTGTTTGCCGCACTGCTGGGTGTAAACGAACGCATGGCAAGTCCGATTGCAGCGCCAATTGCTGTACCTTGTTTGGGTACTATTTGTGTATTTACTGAGTTTAAAAACAGTTTTGCTGAGTTGTAATCGCTGGTAATTGGCAACTGCGTGTAAGCATCTCCGGCAAAAACAATTAAACCTATTTTGTCGTCCTTTAGTTTATCAACCAGTCGCGAAATA
Organism: Draconibacterium sp.; assembly: GCA_035467235.1. Taxonomy (GTDB): domain Bacteria; phylum Bacteroidota; class Bacteroidia; order Bacteroidales; family Prolixibacteraceae; genus Draconibacterium. The sequence goes on from DATITY010000526.1 coordinate 8,759, forward strand.
GCGAGTTTTGAACGATCGAGCCGGTTGGGTTGAATATCTTCAGCCAACATACTGTTCGAAACATCGAGTGCAATTATCAGTTCAATACCTTCGCGTTTTACTTTTTTAAGTTTCGAACCATATTGTGGTCCGGAAATTCCTGCAATAATAAATGCAAGAGCGAGCATTAAAATAAAAAACTTCAGCGTTGGTCTGAATCTTGATGCAAAAGGCATCAAAAATTTTAATATCTCCTCGTTTCCAAAGCGGCGCAGTGCTCTTTTCCGTGCAATCCGCGACCAGATATAAAAGAGCGTAAGTATCGGAATGATTAACAATCCCCACAAATATCCGCTATTTTCAAATCTGAACATTTCCATACTTTCCATACTCAAAATTATTAAGGAATATTTCTGAAAACAGTTGTGCGAAGCAAAATTGCAGCTATTAAAAACAATGCCCCAAGAATTGCAAATGGCATAAATTCTTCCGATTTGCGGTTAAATTGCTGAACATCGATTTTCGATTTTTCAAGTGCATCAATCTCCTTGTATATTTCTTCCAGTTTTTTGTTGCTGGTTGCCCTGAAATATTGACCACCGGTGATGGTTGCAATTTCCGTTAAAAGCCCTTCGTCGATTTTTACTTCCATATCGCGCAATTCAATACCAAACGGCGTTTGAACCGGATAAG
>DATITY010000527.1:0-3723 GCA_035467235.1 Draconibacterium sp.
TAGTTAAACCCGATGAACGTGTAGCCCAGTGAATTGAATTCGATTCCTGTAATCTGATAAAACAGCCAGGCAACCGAATAACCCAGCATGGATAAGACAAATGTGATGCGCGAATAAATCAGCAACCCGATGGAAATGATGATTCCGGCCAGCAAATGGGTTTGAAAAAAAATGGCTCCCAGCGAATGAAAATAGATTTTGATGAACGACGAACTGATTGATTTCTCCAGAAAATCGTAAAGGTTAACAAAGGTTTGACCTCCAAGTGAATACAATTCGTTATAGGTGAAAATGCCCCTTTCGCTGATGTGCAGCGCGTTCAGGTCGCCCCGCGAAAGCGCCACAATCCAGATGGTAATCAGGAACGGGACACTCAGATAAGGTAGACCGTATTTCCCGAGCACACCCTGAAAAACAATGGTGAGGAAAAAACAGGTAACCGCCGCCACTGCTACTAACAAAAAAAGCTCGGGAGATGGCTGATAAAACAATCCCACACCCAAACCCACCAGCAGCGCGTTAAAACCATACAATCCCGAAACCAGCAAGTATTTGTTGTAACCCAGCAACCAGGCGAGCAGGTTGGCAATCAGCACGGCCACCAAACCGCCGATTCCCGCCCCGTAATCGAAAAAGCTAATCAGCAAAAGAAACACAGCCAGCAATTTCGAGGTGGAAAAAAACACCTGCGAATAGCTGTTCAAAATAGATTGAACGATTTCCTTACCGGATAGCGTGTTGGCTTTCATCTAATTAGTTCCTTTTCGGATTCAGTTCAAAACTTTGTAGCGATTCGAGTTCTTCCTTTTTGCGGATGATATGTGTTTTTCCTTCCAAATCGATTAAAACCACGTTGGGGCGGAAAGTGATAAACTGCATCCACTGTGTCATGTTGTAGGCGCCAACCCGCTCAATGACCAGCCTGTCGCCGGTTTTTACATGCGGAAAATTGATGGCATCGCGAACCACGTCGATGTTCATGCATAGCGGCCCGTAAATGGTGGTATCTTCAACATATACAGAAACTTCCTTGCTTGGGTAAACACCCAGGTTGTACCAGAAAGAGGTAAACAACAAGTTCACCCCGGCATCGATAACCATGGTGCGGCGACCAAGAGTGGAACGTTTATTGGCAAGTACCGACGTGAGCAAAAAGCCCGCATCGTCTATTAACGCACGACCGGTTTCGAGGAAAAGTACAGGCAGGTTTTCATGTGGAATTTCAGAAGAAATGATGGAGTTTGAAATAGCCTCGGCATAATCGTCGAACGACGGACAGGTTTCAGACCCCGGCATATACGCGCCTTTCAGCGTGTTTTTCGAAGCAAATCCTCCTCCCAGATCAATGTATTTCAGCCAGTAATCGAATTTTCGATGAGTTGCCATGTACAGATTCGACAACTTGGAAGCTGCAACGGAATACGCCGAAGTTGACATGATGTAAGTTCCGATGTGTGTGTGCAGCCCAATCAAACCGAGGTTTTCGGCTAACATGATACGGTTGATGGCATTCCAGGCTTCACCGTTTTCGTAGTTAAAACCGAAGCGGTCCCACATTGGGTAAATTCCTGTGTCCATGTTGATGCGAATAGCCACCCGCGCTTTTTTGCCTAATTTGCGTGTGGTTTCAATCAGCAGGTACAGTTCATCAAAGTGGTCGATGTGGATGCAAGCGTTGTGGCTGATGGCCAACGTTAAATCTTCTTCCGACTTTTCGGGGCCGTTAAAAAGAATTTGCGATCCGTTTACACCCAGCGAAAGGGCCTTTTGAAACTCGAATCCCGAAACCACTTCGGCCCAGGCGCCTTCGTCGTGAAAAATGCTACAAACCGCATCGAGATAATTGGTTTTGTACGACCACGCAAACTGTACTTTCGGGTAACGGGTTTCGAACGCCCGGCGGGCTTCGGCGTACGTTTCGCGAATGGTTTTTTCTGACATGACAAACAGCGGCGAACCGTATTCGTCCATCAGTTTATCCACTGAAATTCCATCGATAGCTGAAACTATTTTCTGCCGGGACGGCAACCCGAATTTGTTGGGAATTCCTGCGGTTATTTTGCTGATAACCGGTTTTTCGTATTTTACTTTTTCCATTGTTTTGTGTTTTTCTAGCAGAGACGTAAAGTGTTTTAAATTCTAATTAATTATTTATTAACCACATAGACACATAGGATACATAGAGAATCGTTAATCATGGTTCGTTATTCAGTATTTCAACGCCGGTGTTTTCAACGGCGGGGCGGTGTTGGAGGGTTTTTCCTACCCCGGGTAGCGTCGTTCCTCCTTACCCGGGGTTAATCAAATTTAGCCCCTTTGGGGCTTCACATCTCCAATTGCTCCTTTCCCTTTGTCGTTTCCTGATTTACTCATATTGTTTCGACTTTGTACTGCATTCTTTTCCTCATTCATGCATTATAGCATTCATGCATTCACGCATTAGATTTCCCTGTTCATAGAAATAGCCGCGAATTTTTCCAAATCCACAATCATATCGTAAGAGTAGCGGACAAACATTTTCCCTATTTTATATTTAGTCATTGATTTTACATCCAATCCCAGTGCCAGTTTTATCAGCGCATCGGGGATATTTTGCCCGGCGCCAACCGCGAGGTAAACCCACGCAGGAATCCGTGGATTGATTTCGATGAGGAAATATTCGCTGTTGCTGGTTTTTATCAGTTCCAGTTCCATGCCGCCTTTCCATTTTGTTTTCTGGATAATCATGCGGGTGAGTTCCATCATTTTCTCGTCGGCCAGTGTAATTCCGCCCCAGGCTTTTCCCTTGTCGGTGATGTATTGCTTGCGCATCGGTACGGCAGCAATTGTGTTCCCTTTTCCGTCGCCGAGTGCAATCACATTTACCTCGGTGCCTTTTACGAATTCCTGAATAATCACCGGCAAGCCCCATTTGGCGGCCAGTTTATGAAAAGCCTGCTTCACCTGTTCTTCGTTGGCGGCAACATAAGCATCGTAAAACTGGCCTTTCACCATTACCGGGTATTCAAATTTTTCCTCAATTTCCTTTATCTGGTTAAAACTTCCGAGATTAATGCTGCCGGGTACTTTCACCCCGTATTTCTCACCGAATTCAGGCAATTTATCTTTTTCGCGTTCCTGAAACTGTTTCAGCGAGGGTAAAAATGTGTGTATTCCCTTGTCGAGCAGTCGCTTTTCATTTTTCATAAACGAGAAAAGTTCGGCATCGAAATTGGGAATCAACACATCGATTTTTTCCTGCTGATGAATCCATTCAACCCGTTCAATCAACTCATCGGACCCTGCAGAAGGATAAGGAATCTGGAAAATGCGGTCGCACAAGCCTTCCATGTAAATTCCCGGTTCCAGGTTTTCGTAAACCAAACCAATAATTCGAACATCAAAATCTTCAGATTCCTTTGCTCCGCGAATTACGGGAACTCCCGGTCCCGGATTGTCGGTGTTGTTGAGCCCGGTTACAGCCAGTGTTATTTTCTGTTTTCCCATTTCGAGCGGCTATTTAAAATCGAGCGGATTATCCTGCGAAATAATCTGGTGGTGTTTCAGCAAGGCGCAAAACTCATAAAAGTCTTTTTCAAAAGTAAGGTCGTCAACATCGTATTTTGCAATCATTTCAGTTTTGAGGGTTTCGAATTCCTTTTCATCCTGAATATTTTTTATCAACTCCAGTCCAAACGGGTTCAGACTGAACGAATCGCCAGTTTTAGAGTTAAATACAAACCC
>DATITY010000528.1:0-3007 GCA_035467235.1 Draconibacterium sp.
CAGAAAGCATTCTCAGTATGTATTGAAGGAAAAGGATACACGATTAAGTAATTGGAAATTATAAATGAAAAATTTAAAATTGAAGGAAATGAAAAATTTAATCATACTTGCTGCAATGGTTTTTGGGCTGTTTGCATGTGCACCTAACAATGAAAAAAAACAGGCCGAAAATGTTGAACTGGTAAAAGGCTACGTAACCGCTGTTGAAAACCTGGATTTTGAAGCAATGGGTAACTACCTTGATGTGAACTATCTTGGAATAGGTCCGTCATTCGGAGATTCAATCGGTAAAATGGAAGCCGTAGAAAACTGGAAATGGTGTGTTGAAAACCTGTACGAAAAAATTAAATATACACGATTAAGGTTTATTCCGGTTACCATTCCTGATGGAGATAACAAAGGCGAATGGGTAGGAAACTGGGCAGAGATGAACATTACTTATAAAGATAGCATAGGTTCTGTAACTGTTTGGGCCAACACCAACTATCTCATCGAAAACGGGAAGATAAAAAGGACCATCACTTTTTATAACGAAGCTGATGTGCTAAGGCAACTGGGATTTGTGATGGTTTTGCCCGGAGTAGCGCAATAAAACTGATTTTGAACGCTCATATCTATGATATTGGATTAAGGCCTGATGCGAATTCTATGAAATAATTAAAAACCATAAAACTATGATTTGGCTTTTTCGAATTCGCATCAGGAGTTTTCTCCGAAACTCAGTCTGGTTTCCACCGCTGATTGGTATGATGGCATCAATTCCCATTCACAGGTTGGTTAGGTCAATTGATTTGAGCCGGGGATGGTATGCTCCGGTTAGTGTAGAAGGTACACGAACATTGCTTACTACATTTTCGGCGTCAATGTTTACTTTCTTTGTCTTTGTTTTTTCTATCCTGCTCCTGTCGGTGCAATTGGCGAGCGCCCAACTTACACCGCGTATCATTGTTCTCTTTTATCGCAATCCGGTTCTGAAATTTTCGCTTACTGTTTTTGTTTTTACATTCTCCTTCACGCTGGCAGTACTTTTTCGACTTGCCGATCAGGTACCGCTAATGTCGTTGTTTATAGCAATGTACAGCAGTATGGCATGTATTGGTATTTTTCTTTATATGATCGACCATGTTGGAAAGTCGCTGCGCCCCATCAGTCTGATGAACCTCATTGGAAACCATGGGCAGAAGGTGATTTTAGAAGTATATCCGCACCCATTTGCCGAAACCGAAAACGCCGAAGCTAAAGCCCCTAATGTTTTGGAGCAGGTTGCGTTTCGAACTGTTGAAACCAGACGCACCGGAGTAATTGTTGAAATCGATGTAAGGGGAATCACAGAGTTGGCAAGGCGCAACAACTGCCTTATCGAGTTTATTCCGCAGGTTGGAGATTTTATTACTGGTGGCGATCCGCTTTTTAAATTGTATCATGGTGGTGAAAACATCACCGATCGACAGTTACAAAGGGCCGTTGCCATCGAACAGGAACGAACAATGCAGCAAGATCCGGGATTTGCATTTCGCATCATTGTCGATATTGCGGCAAAGGCACTATCCAGAGCAATTAACGACCCAACCACTGGTGTGCTGGCGCTCGATCAGATACAACGTTTGCTTCGCGTGGTAGCCCGTCAGCAATTAAATACGGGTCAGGTTTTCGACAAAACAGGTCAATTGCGACTTATTTACCGCACACCCAACTGGGAGAATTTCGTTAATCTTGCGCTTACAGAAATACGGCATTATGGTAATGACAGTATTCAGATTGTCCGTCGTCTGAGGGCTTTACTTGAAAACCTGATAAATATTGTTCCAACACAAAGAGCAGTGGCACTGCGCGCTGAACTCGAAATACTCAATCGTAGCATTGAACACAATTTTTATCACCCCGAAGATCGGGCGAACGCTGCGTTTGCCGATTCACTTGGGGTAGGCGGCTCGCGTTGATAATCATATAAAAATTATTAAAATAAAAATTATTAAAATGAAAAACTTTAGAAAAATTATTCTTCTCTCACTGCTGATCATGTTTTCGGCTACTGTAAATGCGCAGGTTCTGATTTCTATATTATTGGGCGACGCACTAAACACGCCTAAGATAGAATTCGGACTTGAAGGTGGCTGGAGCCATTCGTATATCAACACCATCGACGGTTCTGATCCTATTAACAATTTCGATTTGGGATTCTATTTTCATTTTCTCATGAAGAATAACTCTTATTTAAGCACGGGGGTAAAGGTAAAATCGAATGTGGGAGCTTCAGGTATGCCTGTTTATTCGATGGATGACCCTGATTTTGATGCAGTATATGAAGGCGGAACGCTTACAAAAAAAATACCCGGATTTTATGTACCCATCCTTTTTCATCAGCGGATTAAACAAAAGTGGTATGTTGAAGCCGGCCCCCAGTTGGGATTATTATACAAACAGTTGGATATTTTTGAGGTGGAAAAATTGGGTGGCGATCTGGAATTTAAACTTGATGTGAAAGACCAGTACAAACACATTGATGCAGGCCTGCTCGGAGGTGTAGGATACAAATTCCATAAAACACCAAAGAGCATGAGCGCCGGTGTAAGTTATTATTATGGATTGGTTAATGTAAGTAATAATCCCGACTACAAAATCAAAAACTCAGCTATTTATCTTTTTATGAAAATTCCAATCGGCGTAGCGCCAAAGGAGCCAAAATAAATCGGTGAATTCAATTGGAAAATAAAAATGCAAATTTTTGATTTTCAGGAAAATCTAAAAACTGCCAATTAACTAAAATGTTAAATATGAAATCAAAATTCATTACTATTATATTAATCCTTTCACTGTTTGGTAAAACATTTGCCCAGGTTTATACTGATAAAGTTGTGGGAGCGAAAAATGAAGAACTTCTAGATAGTTTAAAATCAACGGAATATCCCTATTTTCTGCCGATATGGGGAGCAAAAGTGGTGAAAAAAGGCTTTGATATACCCTATTCGGCCGGTGTAAGTGTTAACTACGTCACTCAGGAATCAAG
>DATITY010000529.1:0-4430 GCA_035467235.1 Draconibacterium sp.
TTTCACTGAAAAGAACCTTCACCAAATCTTTTTCTGCTATTCCGGTCAAATCGACTTTCATCCCACCTTTGTTACCGCTGAAACACTTTTCGAGCAAAGTGGTGATTAAACCGCCCGAAGCAATATCATGACCAGCCAGAATCAGGCCTTGTTCTATCAACTTTTGAACTGTATTAAAAGCAGTAACAAATTTTTCGGCACTTGAAACGCCGGGTGCGGTTTTACCTAATTTATTGATTGATTGTGCAAAGGCGCTTCCACCCAAAGCACGTTCGGTAAAAGAAAAATCAATAAACAGAATCTCTTTGCTTTCGTCGTTCACCAAAACCGGCTCAACCACTTTTCTGCAATCCGAAACTTCGCCCGATGCTGAAATGATAACTGTACCCGGTGCGTAAACCACATCATCTTTGTATTTCTGGGTCATCGACATGGAATCTTTCCCGGTTGGAATATTGATTCCCAATGCACATGCAAAATCGCTGGCTGCCTTCACTGCTTCATAAATCCGTGCGTTTTCGCCGGGATTTTTTGCCGGCCACATCCAGTTGGCGCTCAGAGAAACGCTTTTCAAATGGTCAGTTAAAGGTGCCCAAATAATGTTGGTCAGTGATTCAGCAATCGATAAAACTGATCCTTTTGGAGCATCTACCAATCCAGCAACCGGTGCGTGCCCGATCGAAGTTGCCAGTCCGGCTTTTCCATGATAATCGAGCGTAATTACACCTACATTGTTTAACGGAAGATGCAATTTCCCGGCTCCCTGTTGTTTTGCAATCCGTCCGGTAACCGAGCGGTCAACCTTGTTGGTCAGCCAGTCCTTGCATGCTACCGATTCGAGTTGAAGCACGTTTTCAACCAAAGTCTGAATATTTTCAGCGTCATATTCAAGTTCTTCAAAATCGGGAATTACGGTTATATCTTCCAAAACTGTTTTCGGAGGGTTTCCAAACATGTAACCCAACTGCCAGTCGATAGCCTTTTCGCCGGTTTTTGAATTTTCGAAAGTAAACTGCATATCACCGGTTGCCTCGCCAATGTTGTAAATGGGCGCCCGCTCTCGTTCGGCAATTTTTGTCAGCAAATCAACATGTTCCTGTTTCATCACGAGCCCCATTCTTTCCTGCGACTCGTTCCCGATAATTTCTTTTTGTGAAAGAGTCGGGTCTCCCACCGGAAGTTTTGCGGTATCAATTTTTCCGCCTGTCGCTTCAACCAGTTCTGAAAGACAGTTTAAATGTCCTCCTGCGCCGTGGTCGTGTATTGAAATAATCGGGTTCTCATCGGCTTCGCTCAATGCACGGATTGCGTTGTAAACCCTTTTTTGCATTTCGGGATTGGCGCGTTGAACAGCATTCAGTTCAATGTGATTTTCAAATTCACCGGTTGCTACCGACGAAACCGCACCGCCACCCATTCCAATGCGGTAATTGTCGCCGCCAAGCAAAATCACGCGATCGCCTTTTTCAGGAGTTCCTTTCAAACTGTCTTTCTTATTTCCGAAACCAATCCCGCCGGCCAGCATTATCACTTTATCGTAACCGTATTTTTTAAAGTTCCCGAAATGTTCGAAAGTTAAAACCGAGCCTGTAATTAAAGGCTGACCAAATTTATTTCCAAAATCGCTGGCGCCATTTGATGCTTTTATCAGAATCTCTTCGGGGGTTTGGTACAGCCAGTCGCGTTCTTCGGTCGCCTGCTCCCAGCTTCTTTCGGCTTCGGTTCGTGGGTACGAAGTCATGTAAACAGCAGTTCCGGCAATGGGCAAACTTCCTTTTCCACCTGCAATCCTGTCACGGATTTCTCCTCCGGTTCCGGTAGCAGCGCCGTTGAATGGTTCTACAGTTGTCGGAAAGTTGTGTGTTTCAGCTTTTAACGAAAGAACAGTTTCAATGTCTTTTATTTCAAAGAAATCAGGTTTATCCTGTGTCTTTGGTGCAAACTGTTCAACCACCGGTCCCTGCACAAACGAGCAGTTATCTTTGTATGCCGAAATTATTTTATTGGGATTTGTTTTCGATGTCTTTTTAATCATCCGGAAGAGTGACGATTCCATCTCTTTCCCATCAATTACAAATGTTCCGTTGAATATTTTATGGCGGCAATGTTCAGAGTTTACCTGTGCAAAACCATAAACTTCGCCATCAGTTAGCGGTCTGCCCATTTCCTTTGAAACCCGGTTCAGGTATTGAATTTCATCATCGCTTAGGGCAAGACCTTCCTGATTGTTGTACGCTGCAATGTCAACAATATTTAAAATGGGGTCGGGCTGTTTGTTGATGGTAAATATATTTTGTGTTAAATTTTGGTACAACCGCTGCAGCATGTGGTCGTAACGGGCATTTTCATTTTCCACCTGAAAAAACTCCTCCATCCGTATAACTCCTTCAATCCCCATATTTTGGGTGATTTCCACCGCATTCGTACTCCAGGGTGTAACCATTTCCTTACGCGGCCCGACAAACCAACCATCCATCGTACTTTCGGAAACATAAACAGAATTGGAGAACAACCAGTTTAACTTATCGATATTTTCCTGATTCAATGAATTTGTTACCTGAACGGCGATGATACTTTTGTTTTGAGTTCTGAAAAACTGAATCATTTTGCAGCGATTTTTAAGTGAAATATGTTTTTAAACACGGGTCAAAGATAAAAAATAATCAGGGTCGAAAAATCCAAGTTTTCAGGAATGAGCCGTTAGTTTTCAACAACCAAAAAGTTAAATTGCCCTAATTTTAATGTTGAGTCGCAATTTTCTTCTTTCTTTGAATAAAATTTTAGAATTCAATGTACCGTATTTTTATCATCATCCTTTTTATATCAGTGGTTTCGTGCAGTGCGCAGCGATCGCTTCAAAAAGCATATATCGGAAAATCACAATCGGTGTTAAGCGAAAAATTCGGGAAACCAAAAACCATTTTAGACCGCGGAGACGAAAAAGTTTATGTTTATGAAATTGTTACCGAATTGAAAAGCACCGAAATAAGTCAGGCAAAACTAACGCTCGACCCAATGATTTCGCCAAACGTTGAGAAGACCGAACGTTATTATTTTACAGTGAAAGAGGATAAAATCGTTAAAGTAAAACTGGAAGAAGAATACCAGCGTTAAAATGAATTTTTGAATTCAAAAAAGATTTGAGTTTAAATGTTTTTTGGTTTTTCTTTGGGAGCGCCCATTGCACTTAGGTACAGGCTGTGGCTTGATACACCTTTTGTCGCCCGCCGCTATCACTTAAGTTGATCCGGCGGTATGTTTCGTTCGGACGGGCATCTCTCCCTAACCTCTCTGTCCATCCTCCCTGCATCCCTTGCGCCGGACATCTCTCCCGGGAGTAGAGAATATATGGAATTTTCTATTGTTGGGGAGAAAACAAGGAATTCTTTGTGGTTTGGCCGGAAACCGGAGTCTTATGCAGGTATCTGAATTTCTTCCTGTTTGACTGTACCGGCAGTGTAATAAGAGTTTTGGGAAATAAATTCGGGCGCTATTTCGCGCATGTAATCCACCAGCATTTGGTTGTCGCAATCATCAACACAATCGATTAACTGATTGATTTGTTTTTTTACCGTTTTGTAATCGTGCATCACTGTTTTGCCAATCAATATTTTTTCGTTGTGGGTGGGTACCAAATCTTCCTGACTTCCCAAAACCTCTTCGAACAGTTTTTCGCCGGGTCTTAGTTTTGTCACTTCAATTTTAATATCCTTGTGTGGGGTATAGCCCGAAAGGTAAATCATTTTTTCGGCCAGATCGTATATTCTCACCGGTTCGCCCATGTCGAACACGAATATTTCGCCTCCCTTTCCCATAAAACTGGCTTCGAGCACCAGCTGGCAAGCTTCGGGGATTGTCATGAAAAAGCGGGTTATTTCCTGGTGAGTTACGGTAACAGGTCCACCATCTTCTATTTGTTTTTTGAATAGCGGAACCACTGATCCGTTCGAACCAAGTACATTTCCAAAACGGGTTGTTATAAACTGTGTCCCATTTTTATGACTTTGCGACAACGCCTGTATATATATTTCGCTTATCCGTTTGGAAGCTCCCATCACATTGGTTGGGTTCACTGCCTTATCGGTTGAAACCATCACAAATTTTTCCACGCCGAATTCGACTGACAAATCTGCCAGGATGCGTGTGCCGCCAATGTTTACACGGATGGCCTCGCAAGGATATTCCTCCATCAGTGGAACATGTTTATAGGCTGCAGCATTAATCACCATCGAAGGCGCATATTTTTTAAAAACCTTTCTAAGCTTTACTTCGTTGGTTACATCGCCCACAATTACAGTGAATCTGACATTCTTAAATTTAGTGAGAATTTCGTTCTGAAGATTGTATAAATCCGATTCAGCCTTATCCAGCAAAATAACATGTCCTGCGTTAAAAAGCATTAACTGCCTTACAATTTCGGAACCAATGGA
>DATITY010000530.1:0-10173 GCA_035467235.1 Draconibacterium sp.
TACAGAAATTCATACAAAAGAAAATAAATCGGCACTTGAAGTGGTTATGACTGTTTTACATGCCGGGGGAAAGTTCGACAAAGATTCATACAAAGTTTCAGGAGGTTTGCACGGAGTTGGTGTGTCATGCGTAAACGCGCTTTCGTCGCATTTACGGGCTGAAATTCACCGCGATGGAAAAGTCTGGGAACAGGAATATTCCATTGGAAAACCACTTTATAGTGCAAGGGTAATCGGCGATTCAGACAAACACGGCACCATTGTAACATTTAAACCCGATGATTCAATCTTTCTTGTAACCGTTTATAAATACGAAATTCTTACCGCCCGTTTGCGCGAACTGGCCTTTCTGAATGCAGGAATTAACCTTTCAATTATTGATGAACGTGTTACTGAAGAAGATGGAAGTTTCAAATCGGACACGTTTTATTCAACTGCGGGATTAAAGGAATTTGTTGAATATCTGGACGAAACCCGTGTTCGGTTGATTGATAATATCATTCATGTGTCGTCTGACAAAACCGGAATACCAGTTGAAATTGCCTTACAGTACAACACTTCGTTTACCGAAAATATTCATTCGTACGTTAACAACATCAACACAATTGAAGGTGGAACCCATTTAACCGGGTTCAGGCGTGGATTAACCCGTACACTGAAAAACTATGCCGATCAGTCGGGTATGCTTTCGAAAATGAAATTCGATATCAGCGGCGATGACTTCCGTGAAGGATTGACTGCTGTTATTTCGGTGAAAGTGCAGGAACCGCAATTCGAGGGGCAAACAAAAACAAAGCTTGGAAACTCTGATGTTAGTATTTCTGTAGATCAGGCGGTTAGTGATATGCTGAAAAACTATCTGGAAGAAAATCCAAAAGATGCCAGAACTATTGTAGGAAAAGTTATTCTTGCTGCACAGGCGAGACATGCAGCCCGCAAAGCCCGCGAAATGGTTCAGCGTAAAATGCGCTTACCGGTGGCGGACTACCAGGGAAATTAACCGACTGTTCCGAAAAAGATCCTTCCATTTGCGAAATATTTCTGGTTGAGGGAGATTCGGCAGGCGGTACTGCAAAACAAGGCCGCGACAGAAGAACACAGGCCATTTTACCGTTACGCGGAAAAATTCTGAACGTTGAAAAAGCGATGGTCCACAAAATCTTCGAAAACGAGGAAATCAAAAATATTTTTATGGCGCTTGGTGTTACTATAGGAACTTTGGAAGATTCCAAAGCCCTGAATATGGACAAAATCAGGTATCATAAAGTGGTGATAATGACCGATGCCGATGTAGACGGCAGTCATATTGCCACGTTGATTATGACCTTCTTTTTCAGATATATGAATGAGTTAATAAAAGAAGGTTATCTGTATATAGCAGCGCCACCGCTTTATCTGATTAAAAAAGGAAAAAAAGAGGCTTACGCATGGAACGACCAGCAACGTTTACAGTTGATTAACGAATGGGCCGATGGAAACGAAAACGCAGTGCATACCCAGCGTTACAAAGGTTTGGGAGAAATGAATGCAGAGCAGCTTTGGTCAACCACAATGAATCCTGAACAGCGTACTTTACAGCAGGTTACCATTGAAAATGCTGCCGAAGCCGATCATATTTTCTCAATGTTAATGGGTGACGATGTTCCGCCTCGCCGTAAATTTATCGAAGACCATGCAACATATGCGAAAATTGATGTCTAGTCGCAGTTTAAAGTTCTAGGTTCAAAGTTTAAAGTTCGCTGTAATAAGCGATTTGTAAAATATAAGTGAATCCGGGATTTATCCCGGATTTTTTCTCAATACTCACTACTTAATACTCATATCTAAAAATGAATATTTGTGTTTTTTCATCATCAAGCAACGCCATTAATACTATTTATTTTCAGGAAGCTGAACATCTGGGAAAGCTCATCGCGAAAGGTGACCACACATTGATTAACGGCGGGGCAAATGTTGGATTAATGGAAGCTGTAACCATTGCGGCAAGTAATGCCGGGGCAAAAACCATTGGAATTATCCCTGAAAGACTTATCGGTCGCTCACTGGCTTCGGAAAATTCGCACGAAGTAATTGTAACCAGTGACATGCAGAACCGCAAATCCAGAATGCGCGACATTTCGGACGCTTTCATCGCACTTCCCGGTGGTTTCGGTACGCTCGAAGAGATACTGGAAGTAATAACACTTCGTCAATTATCTTACCATACAAAACCAATTGTTTTTATCAATACAAACGGCTTTTTCAATTACCTGTTTAAACAGTTTGAAGTTGCTTACCACGAAATGTTTGCAAAAGAAATCTACCGCGAACTCTATTTTGTAGCCAAAACTGCAGAAGAAGCAATGGAATTCATCGCCAATTACACACCGGTTGAGCTTGACTCCAAATGGTTTCAGGTGCCAGAAAAATAAAAATCGATTATCGTTACTGACAAAATTTCATTATAAAATATGAGTGTAATACCCCATTTGTACCAAAATCATTGTTAAGTTGTTAAAATTTCAAAAATCAAATTATTCTTAATCATTATTGCAAAACAGTGGCAATATATTTGCGTTCTTATACAACCAGTGATTAAAAAATAAAAAATTAAGAACACATAAATCTTACAGTGATGAACAGAATAGGAAAAATCAGCATTACGTTTCTTATGGTTATTGCAGGTGCATTTATTGCAGTTTGGGCGTACAGCACTTTTTTCGATAAACCGCAGGTAGTTACCATAACAGAAAAACAACCCCTGAAATATGCAACTCTGGCAGCCGACAGTAATGTGGCGCTCCCCGATCTTACTTTTGCTGCCGAAAAATCGATTCATTCGGTAGTACACATTGCCACACAATCTGTTCGCGGTGGTGGCTGGTCGAGCGGAAATCCGTTTTTCGATGAATTCTTTGGGCTCAGAAATCAGCAACCACAAATTGCACAGGGATTTGGGTCGGGAGTTATTATTTCTGCTGACGGATATATTATTACCAACAACCATGTAATTGAAGATGCACAGAACATTAAAGTTATTCTCAACGACAAACGCGAATTTGAAGCAAAATTAATCGGAACTGATCCTTCAACCGACATCGCACTTCTTAAGGTTGAAGCCAAAGATTTACAGTTTCTGATTTATGGAAACTCGAACGATTTGAAACTGGGAGAATGGGTACTTGCCGTTGGAAATCCATTTAATCTGACTTCTACCGTGACAGCGGGTATTGTAAGCGCTCGTTCAAGAAATCTGGGAATTAACACTGACCAGCTTTCAATAGAATCATTTATTCAGACCGATGCAGCGGTGAATCCCGGTAACAGCGGGGGTGCGCTGGTAAATCAACAGGGTAATCTCGTTGGCATAAACACTGCAATTGCATCAAGAACAGGCTCATATACAGGCTACTCGTTTGCCGTTCCTGTTACAATTGTGAAAAAAGTTGTAGATGATTTAAAGGAATATGGTGAAGTGCAGCGGGCATTATTAGGTGTTAATATTGGCGATGTTGATGCTGAAAAGGCAAAAGAGCTTAAACTGGATAAGGTTGAAGGCGTTTACGTCGGCGGGGTTCCTGAAAACGGGGCAGCCAAAAGTGCTGGAATTAAAGAGGGCGATGTAATTATACAGGTTGAAGGAGAACAAATTAAAAACACTGCTGAATTACAGGAAAAAATCAGCCAGTACCGCCCCGGCGACAATGTAAAAGTTGTGGTAATTCGCGATAACGAAAAGAAACAATTTACAGTTACGTTACGTAACAAACACGGCGACACAGAAGTAGTACGCGATAACAATACAACATTGGGTGCTGAATTTGAAGTTGTTGGAGAAAAGGAGAAGGAAAAATTGGAAATAAACAGTGGTATTAAAATAACAAAATTAGATAAAGGGAAACTCAAAACATCGGGAATGAAAGAGGGTTTTATCATTACCCACGTAAACAAAAAACCGATCTACGAGGTTAAAGATTTTAAAAGGGAAATAGGAAACGCCCGGGGAGGAATTTTGGTTGAAGGAATATATCCAAATGGCGAACAGGCATATTTTGTATTTGGCGTAGAATAAGCATTTCAAAACAAAATATCTTAACTTATTATTAATTAAAATTTAAACAAATTTTCTCTTTGATGGTTAAACTTTATTGTTCTATATTTGCACGTTTTTTAAGAAAATTATATGAGACAGCTAAAGATCACAAAGTCAATCACTAACCGTGAAAGTGCCTCTTTAGACAAGTATTTACAGGAAATCGGAAAAGAGGAACTGATTACTGTCGAGGAAGAAGTTGAGTTAGCACAGCGGATTAAAAAGGGAGATCAGGCTGCCTTGGAGAAATTAACACGCGCTAATCTTCGTTTCGTGGTTTCGGTAGCAAAACAATACCAGAACCAAGGGCTTAGTTTACCCGATTTAATTAACGAAGGTAACCTGGGGCTGATTAAAGCCGCTGAGAAATTCGACGAAACCCGGGGTTTCAAGTTCATTTCCTATGCAGTTTGGTGGATTCGTCAATCCATTCTTCAGGCGCTTGCCGAACAGTCTCGAATAGTGCGTTTGCCATTGAACCAGGTTGGTTCGTTAAACAAAATAAACAAGGCATATTCGAAATTCGAACAGGAACACGAACGCAAGCCTTCGCCCGAAGAATTAGCTGAATCACTCGACTTACCTGCTGATAAAGTTGCAGACACATTGCGGGTTTCCGGACGACATGTTTCGGTTGACGCCCCATTCGTGGATGGTGAAGACAACAGTCTTCTTGACGTTTTGGTGAATAACGATTCGCCAAACGCCGACCGCGCACTTATCATGGAATCGCTTGCCAAAGAGATACACAGGGCTTTAGCTACATTGACCGAGAGAGAAAGTGACATTATCAGGTTATTTTTTGGCATTGGTTGTCAGGAAATGACACTGGAGGAAATTGGGGAAAGATTTGGATTAACCCGTGAAAGAGTCCGTCAAATCAAAGAAAAAGCGATTAGACGATTACGACACACTTCGCGAAGCAAATTATTGAAAACATATTTAGGATAGTACTAAAGGCTGCTGAAAAGCGGCCTTTTTTTATGGGATTAAAACTCAATCACCAACTGCGCAGGTTTGGCAATTTCATCGTGCTTAAAATTGGAAACCGTTAATCCGAGCAAACGAATTCCTTTTGAAAATCCGCCACCCTTATTCAACAGTTTTTTACTTTCAAGAATCAACTGACTTTTTGAAGAGAAAAATCCGGTAATTGTATTACTTCTGGTGTGCTGCTCAAAATCGGCATATTTGAATTTCAGTGTCAGGGTTTTGGCTTTCACATCTGCCTTTTCAATTCTGCGCCAGAGTTCTTCAGCAATTTGAAGCAGTTCCTTTTCCAAATCGGCGCTGTAAAACAGGTCGGTCAAAAAGGTTTCTTCGGCGCCCACCGATTTGCGTTCCTGAAAAGGTTCAACCTGCCGGTTATCTTCGCCACGGCATATTTTATAATAGTAACTTCCGGCTTTTCCAAACAACCTGATCAACTCCAGTCTATCCATTTTTTTCAGGTCACGGCCAAGCCAGATTCCCATTTTGTTCAGTTTTTCCGCAGTAACTTTCCCAATACCATAAAATTTACGAACTTCCAGATTCTCAATAAATTCCTGCGCCTGTTTCGGTGTAACCACAAAAATTCCGTTTGGTTTATTGATATCGGAAGCCACTTTAGCCAAAAATTTATTGTACGACACACCGGCAGAAGCGGTCAGTTTGGTTTCATTATAAATTCTTGTTTTGATCTCTTTTGCAATCAGAGTTGCCGAAGGTTTTCCTTGTTTGGCATAAGTAACATCAAGGTATGCTTCGTCGAGTGAAAGGGGCTCAACCAAATCGGTATATTCAAAAAAGATTTCCCTGATTTGATTTGAGATTTCTTTGTATCGGGAAAAACGGGGTTTTACAAAAATCAGGTCAGGACATTTTCGCATCGCAATTTTTGAAGGCATTGCTGAGCGTACCCCAAATTTCCGGGCTTCGTAACTTGCAGCGGCGACCACTCCCCTTTCACCGGCTCCACCAACAGCAACGGGTTTCCCACGCAGCTCAGGATTATCGAGTTGTTCAACTGACGCATAAAATGCGTCCATATCGATGTGAATGATTTTACGAAGATGCTCTTCCAAATTACATAATTTTAAACTACCATTATTTAGCCAGTGAATCCAGACTTCCCTACCCGTCTGTTCAGGCAGGGACTGAGTTCAGTCTGACAGACATACTGGCTGAATATAAAGGTATATTTTTTTTATAAATCAGGTGTTGCGCCGGGTGGTCGGGTCACGGATTGTATCAGCAATTAATTTTAAATCCGGCGATTTTTAATCGCCGTACCCAAAGGCCGTTCTCAAGCTACCATCCGCCTGACAAACCGTTTTCAAGCGCTTTCCGATAATTTTCAAGGTTGAATTCGTACAGAAACGGCGCTTTGTGTGCTCCCCCTTTTTTTGTTTCGGGAAGTTTATTCAGGATATCGAATGAAAGCATTTTACGCTGAAAGTTGCGCCTGTCAAGCGATTTGCCCAAAATTGTTTCGTACAGCGACTGAAGTTCGGGCATGGTGAATTTTTCAGGCATCAGGTTGTAACCAATGGGCTGGTAGCTGATTTGTAAACGCAGGGTATTCAGCGCTTTTTGTATTATCAGGTTGTGGTCGAGCATTAATGTGCCAATTTCGTCGAGACTTTTCCAGCCGGCATATTCCGAAAAAACATCAGGCACAGGAACAACTTTTGTAAAATCGACGAGTGCATACATCCCCACCGAAATAAACCTTTTTTCAAACCATTCCATGTCAGGATTTCCACCCGATTTTTCCAGGTCGTTCACAGCCGGGTTCATTTTCGAACGTTCCGGGTCGCTGAAAACCCTGAATTGTTTCAGAAAAATATCACCCAAACTGGTTCTTTCCTGTAAAACCCGTGCAGCCGCCTCCTCAACAGTTTCATTCAACTTTACAAATCCTCCCGGCAAAGCCCACTGGTGGGTGTATTTCATTTTTAGCAGCAAAACCTTAAGCTGATTGTTGTGAAACCCGAAAATCACACAATCGAGCGATACCGAATTGAGGTACTCATTTGCATTAAAAGCCATTGTTAGTTTTTCTTTTTGTATAAAAATTTAAAAACAAATTAACCAAAATCTTTTGTCATTTTTTTGTTTTCAGTATTAAAAAAACTATTATTGTGTCATATTTACACATTAAAGTTTCCATTTAAAATTCAAATCATTAAAAACAATAAAATTTTTCTAAAAATGAACCAAAATCCAAAATTCAGCATC
Organism: Draconibacterium sp.; assembly: GCA_035467235.1. Lineage (GTDB taxonomy): Bacteria > Bacteroidota > Bacteroidia > Bacteroidales > Prolixibacteraceae > Draconibacterium. The sequence goes on from DATITY010000530.1 coordinate 7,295, forward strand.
AGCTATTTCAGTGTTTTTATACTTGCTGCATTGCTGACAGTCGTACCAAATTCAACTTTGTTTTCCAACCCGGTTTCGCAGGCAGAAAAAGAAAAAACGGTTCAGTCCATCATTTCAAAAATGACATTAAAAGAAAAAGCCCGGCTTTTAATTGGAACGGGCATGTTTTTCGAAATGCCTGATTCGATTAAAGCGATAATGCCGCCAATGTTTCAGCAATCCGACAGCAGCGATCCGGCATATACGGCAATGATCGATAAAATCAGGAAATATGTTCCGGGCGCTGCAGGCGTAACAGCCGAGTTCTCCGAAATTGGGATCACAAGCCAGGTCCTGGCCGATGGTCCTGCCGGATTGCGGATTTCACCGAAACGTAAAGACGATTCACAAACCTATTACTGCACTGCATTTCCAATCGCTACATTACTCGCCTCAACCTGGGATACCGAACTTGTAAACAGCGTTGGAAAAGCCATGGGTAATGAAGTGCTTGAATATGGCGTCACAGTGATACTGGGGCCGGGAATGAATATTCAGCGCGACCCGCTTTGCGGACGTAATTTTGAATATTATTCCGAAGACCCGCTGGTTACCGGAAAAATGGCTGCGGCAATGGTAAAGGGAATCCAGTCGAATGGGGTTGGGACTTCAATTAAACATTTTGCCGTTAACAACCAGGAAACGAGCCGTTTGTCGGCTGATGTGATTGTGAGCGAAAGGGCATTGCGCGAAATCTATCTGAAAGGATTCGAAATTGCCGTGAAAGAAGGCCAGCCGTGGACCGTAATGTCGTCGTACAACAAAGTCAACGGCGTTTATACTTCGGAAAGTCATGATTTACTGACCAAAATTCTGCGCAACGACTGGGGTTTTGGAGGTTATGTAATGACCGACTGGGGTGGCGGCAGCGATGTCGTTGCGCAGATGATTGCCGGAAACGATTTATTAATGCCAGGTTCAGCAAAACAGATAAATGAACTTATTGAAGCTGTTGATTCGGGTAAACTTGATGAAAAAATCCTGGATAAAAATATTGCCCGAATTCTGAAAATCATGATTGAATCGCCTCGTTATAAAGGATACAAATATTCCGGCAAACCCGATTTGAAATCACATGTCGCCGTAACCCGACAAGCTGCATCTGACGGAATGGTATTGCTGAAAAATAATAAAAATGCTTTACCCATTCCTTCAACAGTAAAAAAAGTAGCTGCGTTCGGAAACTCATCTTATGAATTTATTTCAGGGGGTACCGGTAGCGGTGATGTAAATGAAGCTTACACAATATCATTGATTGATGGTTTAAAAAGTGCCGGATTTGAAACCGATGCAGGTTTAAAATCGACTTATGAAACTTATATTAACGACACACGGGCCAAGCAGGAAAAACCCAAAAACTTTCTGGCTGCTTTTATGGGCGGAATGGTCCCGGTTACAGAAATGCCGGTAACAGCAGAATTGGCAGCACAAATGGCCGGAATATCGGATGTAGCCCTGATTACCATTGGCCGGAATACCGGCGAAGGCGTTGATCGCGAGGCTGTTGAAGGAGATTTTTATCTTACACAGGTTGAAAAAGAAATTATAAAAACGGTAACCAATGCTTTTCATACAAAAGGTAAAAAAGCCATTGTGGTGCTTAACATTGCCGGGGTTATTGAAACTGCGAGCTGGCGCGACATTCCCGATGCAATTTTGTGCACATGGCAACCCGGACAGGAAGCCGGAAACTCGGTTGTTGATGTGATTTCAGGAAAAGTAAATCCTTCAGGTAAACTGGCTGTTTCGTTCCCTGTTTTGTACACCGACACACCCACTGCCAAAAACTTCCCCGGAAAAGAAATTAAAAAAGAAGGTGAAGAGGACAAAACCCCTGACCAGTCGGGCTTCTCGTTTATGAAAAGAGTACCATGGGAAGTGGTTTATGAAGAGGATATTTATGTGGGTTACCGCTATTACAATACTTTCAAGGTTCCGGTTGCTTATGAATTTGGCTACGGATTGTCCTACACCAGTTTTGAATACAGTAACCTGAAAACAGGTTCCAAAAACTTCGATGGTAAAATGACGGTTTCGGTAGATGTGAAAAACACCGGGAAAGTGGCAGGCCGCGAAGTTGTACAGGTTTATGTTTCGAAACCGGACGGAAAACTGAATAAACCGGCTGACGAACTGGTGGCTTTCGGTAAAACCAGACTACTGAAACCGGGTGAAAAGGAAACTTTATCGTTCACCATCGAAACAAAGGAAATTGCCTCTTTTGATGATAAAACTTCAACCTGGATTGCAGAACCCGGAAATTATAAAGTAAAGGTCGGCGCTTCGTCAACTAAAATTCTGGCAGAATCCGATTTTATGGTCAAAAAAGAAATAAATGCCGGAAAAGTTTCAAAAGCCACGGCTCCAACCCGTGAATTTAACAAACTGGTGTCAAAATAAGTCAGTGATTTTTAAAGTTCACCACATCATCATTATTTACACTGGTTAACAGGTGTCCAAAATATTTTACACCAAAAATTCAGAAGCTGTCTCAAAACCTGGGCGGCTTCTTTTTTTATTCATGAAAATGAAAAAATGAAAATTGAAGTTTTATTGAAGTATTATTTTATTTTTGAACTAAATAAAACCTGTATGGTTTTGAAACCTTAGGTAGTCCGGCTTAAATTGAAAGTACATAAACAGCCGCACACATTTTCTGAAAAACAGGGTTGTCATAAAATTTAAAACATAATACAATAAAACTAACAAATAAACCATTCTAAAATGAAAAGTAAATCTTACATTTTTCCGCTTTTGTTTGGCTTAATACTGATTACAGCCTGCCAGACAAAAACCAAAGATAACTACCAACTGGTCTGGAGTGACGAATTTGATTACAC
>DATITY010000531.1:0-6113 GCA_035467235.1 Draconibacterium sp.
TGTCCGTCTCCCTTTTCGCCATGACAATGCATGCAATAAATATTAAAAGCAACTTTGCCCCTTTTCAGGTTTTCAGGTGTCCTTTCCAGTTCATTCACAAGCGTTTTTGCTGCAATTGCTCTGTCCTCGTCGGTTTTTTGATAGATGTAAGGCATGAAATCCCGTGGAATTGTGCCTGCTACCGGGGGCTGCATGGTTTTTCCATCGGCAAAATTCGGATTTGGTGTGTAAGTTTCGTAAGCATTGGAATTTATCATATCTCCTGCATAATCCCATCCTGTTGTGCGACGGTTATAATCGCATGATGAAAGAAAAACAAGGAAGAACAGAACCGGCAATAATTGCTGAACTTTTTGGATAACTACCGATCCCGGCAACTTTCTGTTCTTTATCTCATTACTCATACCTATTAATCTAATAATCTGATTTCTATTCAATTTCGCCATATTTAGATATAATTGAATTAATTTCTGCTGAATTTTCTCCTAAACTTTTTTTATCGATCACCATCACAAACCTGTCGTTGGTGGCACGCTCATGAAAAATTTCGGGAACTTTACCGGGGAATATTTTCGCACGTGCCGAAAACGTGAAAAGGGTTAAAATGGTAATCGAGAGTATGGTAGCCACAATGGTTACTGTAATAAACGAAGGAAACGAGTTGAACGGTTTACCTCCGTAATTTAAAGGCCAGCTAAAATAGGCTGCGTAAACTAAAAACGAAATAATTCCAATTACCGCAAACACCCCGAAAAAGAATGCTGCATAAGTAATCCGGGTTTTATTTCCCATTCCTTCCAGTATTTCGTGAACCGGATACGGAGTATAAACTTCAACCGGCAGAATTCCCTTTTCCTTAACCTTTTCGAAAGCCGAAACCAGGCTTTCTTCATTTTCAAAAACACCGAGAATATAATCTTTACTCATGTTTAGCGTGTTTTAATTGTTCAGTGCGAGGTTTATCGAATTTGGCAACACTTTTTAATTCCGAAATTGCAATCATTGGTATGTAACGGAAGAATAACAAAACTCCTACTATAAACATTCCCAATGTTCCTGTAAAAAATCCGATTTCTACCCAGGATGGAGTATATGAAGCCCAGCTCGCCGGAAGATAGTCGTGGCTTAACGAAGTAACCACAATATTAAATCGTTCAAACCACATCCCAATATTGATGATAATGGAGATTATAAAAACTATCCACATTCTTTTGCGAACACCTTTAAACCAAAATAATTGTGGAATAATTGCATTAGAAATAAACATTGTCCAGAACTGAAATGCATATTCCCCAAAAAGCCTGTTTCTGAAAAACATGTATATTTCATATTCAGAACCTGAATACCATGCCATGAAAATCTCAGTCAGATAAGCGGTTCCCATAATCAGCGAAATAAAAATCAAAACCCGGCACACCGCATCGATATGAGAATCAGTAATGAAATCATTCATTTTATACAATGCACGCATTATGACTACCAGTGTAAGAACCATTGCAAAACCCGAAAAAATGGCTCCAACCACAAAGTACGGAGGGAAAATGGTGGTATGCCATCCCGGCAATACAGAAACGGCAAAGTCGGTTGATACAATTGAGTGAACCGAAACCACTAAAACCGCAGCAATTCCTCCCAATACAAAACTTAATCCTTCAAACCTCAACCACTCTCTACTTGAGCCGGTCCATCCAAATGCAGCAATTCCGTAAACAGCTTTTTTAATTTTCGATTTAGCAGTATCGCGAATAGTAGCAAAATCGGGTAACATGCCAAAATACCAGAAACTTGCCGAAATCAATAAATAGGCCGAAATAGCTACAAAGTCCCAGAATAGAGGTGAGTTAAAATTCACCCACAATGGACCGCGCGTGTTAGGATAAGGGAAAATATAGAAAAATAACCATGGCCGCCCCATGTGCATTAATGGGAATAAACTGGCACAAAACACAGCAACAACTGTCATTGCCTCGGCGGCTCGGTTAATAGCAGTACGCCATTTTTGCCGCAATATTAATAGAAAAATTGAGAATGCAGTTCCGGCATGGCCGATTCCAATCCACCAAACAAAGTTGATAATTGCCCAGCCCCAGGCAACGGTATTATTAACACCCCACATTCCAATCCCTTTTGTTAATGTAAGAAAAAGGGAATATCCCCCAATACCAAACATTGTTAAACCAATCAAAACAGCAATATACCACCATACAGGTGTTTTTGCATGAATCGGGGCAATAATTTCCCGTGAAATCTGCCCCAGGCTTTTATCTCCGGTTATTAATCTTCCACGTACCTCTGAATTATACATAAGCTTTTATGCTTTTTTATTTCTAACTTTAGTTAAATATCCAACCGATGGCAAAGTGTGCAACTCTTCCAGAAGATGATAGTTTCTTTCGTTTTTCATGTATTTAGAAATTTTACTTTCCGGATTGTTCATATCTCCAAAAACCAATGCATTAGCGGGACACGATTGTACACAGGCCGTTTGTATTTCTCCGTCATCGAGTATTCGCCCTTCAACTTTTGCTTTTATTTTTTTCTCCTGAATACGTTGTACACAAAACGAACATTTTTCAACCACACCCCGTGAACGAACTGTCACGTCAGGATTTAAGACCATCCGCCCCAAATCACTGTTTGAGGCAAAATCAAATTCATCATTTTTTACATACTGAAACCAGTTAAACCTGCGAACCTTGTAGGGACAGTTGTTTACACAATATTTTGTTCCCACGCAACGATTGTAAACCATTTGGTTCAAACCCTCGTCGCTGTGCGGAGTTGCCGAAACCGGACAAACATTTTCGCAGGGTGCGTTATCGCAGTGCTGGCACATTACGGGCTGATGAAACACTTCGGGGTTCTCGGCATCGCTTGAAAAATAGCGGTCAATTCTGATCCAATGCATAATTCTGCGATTCCTGACCTGTTCCTTTCCGATTACCGGAATGTTATTTTCAGCCTGGCATGAAACCGAACAGTTGCTGCAACCCGTGCAAGACGTGAGATCAACAGCCATTCCCCAATGGTGTCCTTTAAACTCTACTTTGGGATATAATGTTACCGCGTGTTTTTCGTGTTCTTCTTTTAATTCGTTTCCGGCAGCCGGGTTCAATTTCCATTCGTTAAAAGTAGTTTCGCGAACAATCGGACGGCCTTCCATTGAATGATGCGTTTGCGAAATTGCCAGTTCGTATGTTTTGGCAGTCTTTTCAACTGCGGCTCCAATGATCCATAATTTTTTTGCGCCGTTTTCAATAATTGAAAGCGGAAACATATTTTTGCCAACTCCATCGCCAACTTTTCCGGCAATTTCGCGACCGTAGCCAACGGCCACCGAAATGGTATCGGCAGCCTGCCCAGGTTGAACCAGAACAGGAAGTTCAATTCCGTTGACTGTAATTACTGATTCGTTTTGAATGCCATTTTCTTCGGCCCATTTTACAGGTACCGCAGCAAAATTGTCCCAACTTATTTTAGCAATCGGATCGGGCAATTCGTGAAGCCATGGGTTGTTTGCCATATTTCCGTTACTCAGGGCAACACTTTCGTATAATACAATTTCCCATCCGGTTGCAGCAGGTTTTATTTTCGATATTGAACCTGCCAGTCCATTGTCGGTATATTTTAATTCTTCTGAAATCAGATTTTTGGGTTCGAAAACACCTTTTTGCAAAGCATCGTTCCAAAAACTCCGACCATCACTAAACTCGTTTTGAAGTCCCAATAAATTTTCGTTCCAGTAATTTCTGATGAATGTATAATAATCGGTGGTTTCAAATCCGCTCCATTTCATCAGCGATTCCTGAAACTGACGACTGCTGAATAATTTCGAAATGGCTGGCTGCGCCAAACTGTAATACCCTGTTTTTGGCTCAGCATCTTCCCAGGCTTCGAGATAATTTGGCGCGGGACAAACCCAATGACAGGAAGCGGTGGTTTCATCGTTTTTTTCTGCAAAAGAAACCGTAAGTTCCAATCCTTCAAGCGCCCGTTTTATTTCGCTGCCCGCAGGATGGTTGTAAACCGGGTTCACGCCCCAGCACATTACTCCCGCAACGGTTTTGCTTTTTATTTCTGAAATAAGTGTTTCAAAGTCAGAATCAATTCCCTGGTGTGTATTTAATGTTATCGCAGTTAAAATCGTATTTCCGTAATTTCCGAGTAAATTATTTATGGCGTTTATTATCAGTTGAATATTTACATCATTACTTCCTGAAACGACAAGTGATTTTCCTTCGTTTTCAAGAAGATCGGCAACCAATCCGCTCAAATCGACAGATGAGGCAGGTACAGTAACCGAAGTTAATCCTTTTGCCTTTAAAAGTTCGTTGTATAAATTGGCAACCAGAACACCTTCTTCAGAGGGTTTTACCGGAAACCGCACATCCGCATTCGAACCGGTAATGGTCATTCCGCTTTCAAACTGGTAGTGACGGCTCATCTGGTTACTTTCGCCATGCAGTTTTCTTCCGGCGGAGTATCCTTTTGTATATTCAACATTCGAAAGCCAGGTGCCCAGAAAATCGGCTCCAAAACTCACAATAATCCGGGCTTTATCAAAACGGTAATCGGGAACAAATGCTTTCCCAAAACTCAGTTCGCTGGCTTTTAAAATGCCCGTTGCCGAAACTGCATCGTACTGCAGCCATTGCGCATTCGGGTTTTCTGCCAAAAACTTTGTAATAACCGCTTTTGTTGAAGGCGAAATAACAGTTGAAGTAAGCAGAACCAGCTTTTTGTTATCGCGTTTTAGCTGACTTATTTTATTTGAAATATAATCGTCAACTTCTTCCCATGTTGTTACCTCGCCCCTTTTCAATGGCGTTTTAAAACGGGCATCGTCGTATAGATTTAAAATCGATGCCTGAACGCGGGCTGAAGTTCCCTGCTGTGATATTGATGACAGATTATTTCCTTCGATTTTAATGGGCCGTCCATCGCGAACTTTCACCAGTACACTGCAATATTCGTTTCCTTCGAAATAGGAAGAAGCATAATAATTTGCGGTTCCCGGAGTAACTTCTTCGGGTTTTATAAGATATGGAATTGCTTTGGATACAGGCTTGGTGCAACTTGCCACCAATGAAGCAGCGGCAACGCTAAAACCAAATGTCTTTAAAAAATCCCTTCGCGACGATCCCGACTTATCTTGTATAAAAGCCCGTTTGGCATCTGATTCCAGTCTTATTTCGGTGTTTTTAAAAGCCACCGGATCTTTTAATTCTTCAATACTTCTCCAATATTTTGTCATAGTCTGATTTTGCCTTCAATAAACTTTAAACATTAAACTTTGAACTAATAGTGACACTTCATACAATCGTTCGCTCCAATTTTTTCAGCTGTAATCGAATCGATACGGCCGGCTTTTAAATCTTCGTGAAGCACTGGAAACTGCTGGTAATATGGATTTTCAGTGAATTTCACGTTGGTTTCGCGATGACAATTGACACACCATCCCATTGAAAGATCGCTGTGCTGTTTCATGATATCCATTTCTTTCACTTGTCCGTGACACTGTGTACAATCAAGTTTTCCGGAGCCAACATGAACAGCATGGCTAAAGAAAACATGCTCGGGTAAATTATGAATTCTGATCCATTCAATCGGTTTTTTCGTTTCAACGGCATTTACAATTTTGGCAATTTCAAATTTTCCGCTGTTTGTTCCCTCGCGAATAATAATATGGCAATTCATACAGAGGTTAGTTGCTGGTATTCCTGCCGATTTGTTGTGTTCAACAGTGGTGTGGCAGTATTTGCAATCAATTCCGTTTTCGCCAACATGTATTTTGTGCGAGAATTTTACCGGTTGGTCGGGAGCATAATTTTCCTGTCTTCCGAGCCGCATCGCATCTGTGGCAATCATTTTTACCTGCCAACCGAATGCACCAATAAAGATAATTACCGGTAAAACCTTCCATTTAACTTTCCTAAAAAAAATGAGTTCCAAAATTGCCCAGGTGAGTAATAAACCCAGAAAAATGAATAAAATCAGGTTGTAATAACTTGGTTTTACCGGTTTGGTTCCGGTGTGTGCCAAATCGTCGAGATATGCTTTTACAGATTTTAAGTCCTCTTCTTTAATATCGAAATTTTTGTGCGCATCGGTCA
>DATITY010000532.1:0-2882 GCA_035467235.1 Draconibacterium sp.
GTGCTCTGGTGAAACACGTGCAAATATGCGATACTCAACAATCTTTTCGGTGAGTTCATCATCCGAAAAATTATCCAGTTCTTCGCCGGTAATGGCTTGTTCAATATTTTCAGCCATTCCCAGTTCACGAGCAATGGCGAAGGCTGTGTTTTTGTGATCGCCGGTGATCATGATGGTGATTATACCGGCAACTTTTGCTTTTTGAATGGATTCCTTCACTTCGGGTCGGGGAGGGTCAATCATTCCAACAAGTCCAAGTAAAATCAGGTCTTTCTCCATTTCGGAACTTTCGATAACTGAATTTACAGGTTTGTACGCCACACCAAGCGTACGAAGTGCATTATCCGACATTTTTTCGGCTGCGGCAAGGTACTTTTGTTTGTGTTCTTCGGTAATCGGAATTACTTTCCCTTTTTCCAAAACCTGTGTTGATATTTTGATGAGATTGCCAATTGCCCCTTTTGTATAAACCGTGAATTTTTCGTTTTCTTCGTTGAGTGTTGACATCAATTTTCGGTCAGAATCGAAAGAATACTCACTGGCACGACTGGCCTGGGCATTGATTATTTTTCTGACAATTCCCAAATCATCGCCAAGCAGCAGAAGTGCAATTTCTGTGGGATCGCCTGTTCCATGGCCGTTTTCGTAAGTTGCATCAGAGCAAAGAATCATGGCTTTGGCAAGCAATTTTGCATCTTCAGAGGCTTTGTTTATTGAATTTCGTTCCACAACTATTTCGCCCTCCAGGTTGAAATAAGTTTTAACCGTCATTTTGTTTTGGGTAAGCGTACCTGTTTTGTCGGAGCAGATAATATTAACCGAACCCAGTGTTTCAACCGCAGGAAGTTTTTTGATTACCGCCTTTTTCTTCGACATGCTGGTAACACCAATTGAAAGTACAACCGCAACAATGGCTGCCAGCCCTTCGGGAATGGCCGCAACAGCCAGCGAAACGGATAAAATAAACATTTCGGCAATATCGCGGCCCTGAATTAATGCAATGACAAAAATGATGACACAGATTCCTATGGCAAACATTCCAAGTGTTTTACCCAACTTATCCAGCCTGATTTCCAGAGGGGTTTTCTCCTTTTTTTCGGTATTGATGAGATTGGCAATTTTACCAACTTCGGTATTCATGCCGGTTTCAACCACAACACCAACACCTCTTCCCCGGGTTACCAGTGTTGACATAAAAGCAATATTCGCACGGTCGCCCAATGGAGTTTTAAGGTCGCTGAATTTCTGTGATGCATCTTTATCGGAGGGAACCGACTCGCCGGTGAGCGCCGATTCCTCAATCTGAAGATTTACCGACTCGATTAAACGGATATCGGCTGAAATGAACCGTCCGGTATCGAGGATAAGAATATCGCCCGGAACGACTTCATGCGAATTTATCTCTTTTACCTCTCCACTTCGGCGGACAAGCGCTTTTGGAAACGACATTTTCTGCAACGCTTCAATTGCCTTTCCTGCCTTCACTTCCTGGATTACGCCAAGAACTGCGTTGGTGATTATTACGAGGATGATGATGGTGGCGTCGATGTATTCACCCATAATCAGGGTGATAACTACTGCCGCTAATAAGATGTAAATAAGCCACTCCCGGAGCTGGGCAACAAACAATTGAAAAATGTTCTTTTTCTTTTTCGAAATCAACTGATTTGCACCAAATTTTTCAAGTCTGACTTTTGCTTCGTCCTCTGAAAGACCTGATGTCGCATCGACATTTATTTCATTAAGAACTTCTTCAACTGATTTTGAAAACCACATGTTCAATTGCTTATTCAGGAATGTTGAATAATTTGCAAACGTCTTTGTAAGTCATACTTCTCAGCTCTTCTAAGTTTGTTGATGCCGATTTTAGTGTTTCGGTGTTTCCGGGAATTGCAATGAACCGAAAGTAATTGCCGGTAGTAACCGGTTGTGAAATCATATCCGAAGTAAACTCGATAATCTCATAATCCGGAATCAGGAAACTCCAGTTTGCATTAACGGCAAAAGCCGGTAAAGGTCTCACTGCAGCTTCATAAATATCGCCATCAAGCGACGTATATGCCAGAATTACTCCACTCTCTACAATATCCGCCTTTAATTCGGGAGCATCGACACTGAAATACCAATCGCCGGATTCCCCCAACCATGCTGATGGAGTAATCCATTCCGAATAGTAAACAGCAGTTGCAATGTTTTCGTCCTCGTCTTTACCTGCACATCCTGTAAAAAAAAGGATTGAAAAAGTCAGCAACAAATAGGTAATGTTAATTTTTGTTTTCATGTTTTTCTGTTTTAAAGTAATTGTATCAGCCAAAAATCAAATTGCGGTTTATTTTTCTGCAAATTTTATCAGTTCTTCATTAAATTTTTGTGCTTCCTCCAGAAACAGGCTGTGCCCGGAATTTTCAAAAGCAACGAGTTGCGCGTGTGCAATTCCGGCATTCATTTGGTCAGCCAGAGCAAATGAGCATATTTTGTCTTTTTTGCCATGCAAAATCAATGTTGGCATTTTTATTTTTGCCATGTCTTCTCTCAGATCGGTATCGCGCAATGCTACCAAACAGTGTGCAGTTGCATACGAAGATGCACTCAATCCAATTCCTTTCAACCAGCTGCCAATGCCTTTATTTAATGAGGTTTGCGTTGCAGAGAATATTTTGGAGAAATTCGATAGCAACTTTGGCCTGTCGGAATAGTTTAATATGATTAAGTCGTCAACAGAACTTTGGTTGAGATTGTAGGGAAAATCTTTGCGTTGTGTCCAAATGGGCACTGCCGCACCTGCCAGAACCAATTTTGAAACATGTTCCCCGTTATAGACCGAAACATAGCGAACAGCAATTGCCCCGCCCATTGAAAAGCCAACCAAAACAGCATCATTT
>DATITY010000533.1:0-11463 GCA_035467235.1 Draconibacterium sp.
GGCATACTTAGTATCGTCATTATAAATATTACATGTCCAGTTGGGTTTGCACGTTATTTTAGTGGTATTGGGATAACCATCTCCTTTCGAAGTTTTAACAAACATCTCATTTGCAAGCTTAAATGCTGCATCATGAATTCCTTTTGAATCAATTTTATCCTGTACCGATGTAAGATTAATAAAAACTGCTTCCGGGTGTTCTTTTATAAAAGGATGAAGATCGAAACCTTTCGCACCTGACCAGGCTGAATTTGCTATGGCATCGTATCCGGGAGCCATAATAGCTGCCATACCGGCTGCTGAGGATACTTTAATAAAATCACGTCTTTTCATCACTTCAGTTTTTAATTTTTAATTAATAAAACCGGCTTATCTCATCCAATTTTTATTAAAACGCACAACTAACAAAAAGTAATGTTGATTTTAACGGTCTTTTGGCAAATCATCAGTATAAAACTGACTGTTATTATCTTATAAAAGTATAAAATTTTACAGAGGATCAAAAAAAATGAATAAATATTTTTGATAATTTTATTGATTATCAGGTGGAAACAATGACTATTCAAACAAATTCCTTAACTTTATTTCCTTAACAAAATGCGGCGTTTAAATGATGAACCCAATGAAAAATTAAGTCAGGCATTTGCCCTGCTTGTTTTGATTTGAGTACTTAAATATAGGTCTTGTCTATTTCGTATTAATTTTTTAAAAGCTGTAAAAATGGACATTAAAATTCTGTTTCGATCCAAATTAAAAACTGTTGTTTTGATATTGTTAGTTCTAATTTATCCGGGTACTCCCATTTCTTCCAATAATCCGGGTGGCGCAAATGTAAATGCCTTAAATCTCAAAATTAATGTTGACAATCAAAATAACCTTGCTGAGGATTTGGGAATTCCCGTTAAAATATTTAATGCTGTTGTTGTGGATAATGACAACAATAAATGGTTCGTGACCGAGTCAGGAATTGTAAGTTTTAATGGGGTAAAATGGACTATGCATAACAAGAATAGTAAAGTTGAATCTGTTGATATTAAAGGAATTGCATTTGAAGCAAATTCATATGGCCAGGAAATCTGGCTTGCCACACCGAAAGGAGCAAATGTTGCTTCCCTGCCGGTTGATGCAGTATCAGGAGCAACTACTTACCACACTGAAAACACTACAATCAAAAGTAATAATGTTTTTAGGGTTGCAGTTGGTAAAAGTCCGCTACGATGGTTCGGAACGGATAAAGGCGTTTCAGCGTTTAAAAATGACAAGTGGCTGAAACCTGATTATGAAGAGTTTTACCCTGAATTTGTGTTTCAGGAATTTCCTGTTTTATCCATGGCAACTGATTTGGATGGTGATACACTTTATGTTGGAACCAAAGGTGCAGGGATTGCCAGGGTATTTAGTAATGATGTGGATGGAATATCAGGCGCTTCTGTTTTTGCACAATGGGGCCCAATGATTTTGCCATCAGATAAAATTTTTAGTATTTTTATTGCTCCTGATGGTGCAAAATGGTTTGGAACTGATATGGGTGTTGCACGGCACATTGGTCAGAATTCGCTCGAAAATTGGACTGCTTTTACAACTAAAGATGGTCTTGTAAATGATTTTGTACAGGCAATCACCTCCGACAAGGATGGTAAAATCTGGTTTGGAACTAAAGGGGGCGTATCTGTATTAGATGGTTCCTCATGGATATCGTACACGGAAAAAGATGGTTTGATAAGTAACAATGTACTTTGCATTGTAGTTGACAAAACCGGAGTTGTTTGGTTTGGAACTGACAATGGTGTTTCCAGCTTAAATAATGGGAAAATCATCAGCTATCAATAGTATATTTGTCTGAAAAAGAATTCATTAAGATAAGTTCGAATGAAACGAAGAAATTTTATTTCAAAGAGTTTTGTTGCCGGGGCTCTTTTCCCTTTTGCGTATAATTCATTCGGGATGTCAAATGAAAAGAATGATTTTACTGAAAATCCCTTCGCTACTGATGAAGAAATAATAATCGAAAGGGTTGTAGAAGGCAGGCCTCATGCAGGGAAAGTTCTGGCAGTAATACAGCCACATAATGATGATATTCCGCTTTTTGCCGGGGGCACTCTCGCAAAACTTATTGCTGAAGGATACACGGGATACCTTATCAGAACAACAAATGATGAAGCGGCCGGCAGGGGAGATACCATGGGCGAAAGAGTATTAAACAATGAAAAGGATAATGAAGATTTAGTGAAAGTATTTGGCCTTAAAAAAGCATATAATTTGGACTATCGCAACCACAGAATGGATGAGAATAACATTCAGGAGATAAAAGGGCGCCTTATATTTTTATTCAGGTTGCTTAAAGTTGATACTTTGATATGTTACGATCCCTGGGGACAATATGAAGAAAATCCGGACCATTACATTACGGCTAAAGCTGTTGAAGCTGCGCGCTGGATGGCCGGAATGTCAACCGATTATCCGGAACAACTTGAGGTTGTGCAACCTCATACCGTAAAAGAAATGTACTATTTTGCAAGAGGCCCGCAAATTGCAAACCGTATTGTTGATATTAGCAGATTTATCGATAAAAAGGTTGAAAGTATTATTGCCTGCAAAACACAAGGTCCGGGTGGAGATCATGGTGCGCAATTACGAAGGAAGCTGGATGAAAAGGGAAGTAAACTTTCTCTGTTAGGTGATAGTGATGAAACTGCCAACTTTAATTATGTGAAAGAATTTGTTCTCGATATAGATTCTCAATATTTGAGAGGAGTCCCATCGGATAAAAAAACTGGAGAAAAATATGGACTGGACTGGGCTGAGCAATTCCATTATATTGGCCCAACAACATCTGCGATAGACGGATATATTCAAAAAAATGCCATTCCAAAAAAGTAATCCAAAAAACAAATGATTAGTCTTTCATTTCAAAAACAAAATCTTCGCGTTTTTTGCGCGTTTGAGACTGTTTTTTTCTTGTAATCAGTTCTTCGGTTTGCGGCCTTTCCTCATCCGGAAAACCAACGGCAATCATAATTACAGGTTCAAAATTTTCTGTGTCGAGTTTTAAATACAAAGCAGCCTTTTCCTTATCGAAACCGCCCATCGGATGTGCCTGAAAACCCAGTTCGGCAGCCTGAATTGCAATTGAAACATTTGCAGCCCCGGTGTCATGCAGCGCTTTTCCGTTGGGTAGGTTTTTATAATCTAATTTTATTTTCATCACCGAAATTATCAGAACCTGAGCTTCCTTTGCCCAATCGGGATTATTCCCTGTTAAAAATCCGACAAAATCATTAAAAGCCTTTTGGTTTTGACGATGTACATAATAATAATTCCAGGGTTGCTCATTACGTGAGGAAGGCGCCCGGCGTGCTGCTTCAAACAGCAAATCAATCATTTCAAGGGTTACTTCTTTATCGGAAAATGCCCTTGGACTCCAGCGGTTTTGTATGGCTTTATTTAAATGCATGACTCTGATTTTTAAAATACCTGAATGTAAAAATGGTAAAAATTAAGGCTATTAAAAATGTATTACAATAAAAAAAGCCGGCTAAAAAAGCCGACTTGTTTTATTGCAATATAATTTTTGCTTTTAACAGGGAGGTTTTTTTCCTTCTGCTTTTTCGTAATACCAGCTTAACGGGAATGACGACGGCCTTTCGATAGGAAGATTGTAAACACGATCGAAAACCAAAGAGGCCATTACACCAAGTGATCGTGACACCCCAAACAGTACCGTGTAGAAATTATGTTCGGTAATTCCGTAATGATTGAGCAATGCACCACTGATGGCATCAACATTCGGCCATGGATTCTTGATTTTACCTGTTGCTTCCAGAATCGGAGGTGCAACCCTGTAAATTGCATTAACAGTGTTAATCAGTTTATCGTGTGCAATATATTTTTCTGCAAACTGTTGCTGAACTGTAAAGCGCGGGTCGGTAATACGCAAAACGGCATGTCCGTATCCTGGTACCACACGCCCCTGAAGCAATGTTTTTTCGATGTATGCTGCAATTTGAGCATCGGTAGCTTCATCGGTACCTAACTGTTCATTCATTTCAAAAATCCAGTCCATTACTTCCTGGTTGGCAAATCCATGTAGTGGACCAGCCAAACCAACCATTCCGGCGGCAAATGAATAATAGGCATTGCTCAAAGCAGAACCAACCAGGTGAGTTGCATGTGCTGAAACGTTTCCACCTTCATGGTCGGCATGTATAACCATGTACAAACGAAGAAGTCTTTTTACCTCGATAGATTCAAAACCCATCATGTGAGCCAGGTTTCCAGCCCAGTCGAGTGTTGGATTAGGCTCAATGTGATCGCCGTTGTGGTATATCCTGCGGTAAATATAGGCAGCAATACGCGGAAGACGGGCGATTAATGTCATCACATCTTCATACATAAAGTCCCAGTAAAATTTCTTGTTAACACCTGCACGATAAGCTTTCTGGAAAACCGAATCGTATGCCATCGATAAAATAGCGCAACTGAACTGTGTCATCGGGCGGCTGTTTTTTGGGAGTGCGTCAATTACATCGAACACGTGTTGAGGTACATGTGCACGGGTAGCCCAATCCTTGGAAATGTTGATTACATCATCCTTCTCGGGAATTTCACCAATCATCATCAGGTAAAACAGACCTTCGGGAAGCGGTTCACCTTCTTCGTGAAGTTTTGGAAGTTGTTGCTGTAATTCCTGAATGGAATATCCCCTGAACCGAATACCCTCATTGGCATCGAGTTTAGATGTTTCAGTTACAAGTGCAGGAATGCCTTTCATTCCCGAAAGTACCTGATCGATGGTAACCTGGCCAAGAACAACATCGCCAAAATCTCTTCTGATTCTTTGAAATTCCGCGGAGCATTTAATGGCCTTTTCGTAAAACCTGTTTTTAATGTATTCCATGTGTATAGTTTATTTGTTTATTAATGCATATTTTTAATAATCTCATCGGCAAATTCAGTTGTTGAAAGCAAGGTAGCACCTTCCATTTGAGCAAACAAATCGGAAGTTACCCTGCGTTTGGAAAAGGTATGTTCCATCGCGTCGTAAACATGTTCTGCGGCGGCATCCCAACCCATATATTCAAGCATCATTACTCCCGACAGTAACAGTGAGCTTGGATTGGCCTTTCCAGTTCCGGCAATATTCGGAGCTGTACCATGTGTGGCTTCAAAAATGGCGTATCCATTTGTATAGTTGATATTTGCACCGGGTGAAATTCCAATACCACCAACCATAGCAGCCAGTTGATCAGAAATATAATCGCCGTTTAAATTCATTGTGGCAATAACCGAATGGTCAAAAGGCCGGAGTAATGACTCCTGCAGAAATGCATCGGTAATCACATCTTTTACAATTACTTTACCTTCTTTTTTTGCATCGTTTAATGCTTTTTCGGCATCCATCAACCCCTTTTCCGTTTTAATTTTTTCGAATTGCCTCCAGGTAAAAGTCTGGCTTCCAAATTCATTTTCGGCTAAACTGTATCCCCAGTTTTTAAAAGCGCCTTCAGTAAATTTCATGATATTACCTTTGTGCACAAGCGTTACAGAGGGTAATTCGCGTTGCACTGCATATTGTAATGCGGCCCGGATTAATCGTTCAGAACCTTCTTTCGAAACAGGTTTAATACCAAAAGATGATGTTTCAGGGAAGCGAATTTTGCTGACTCCCATTTCGTTAATCAGAAAATCCCTGAATTTTTTGGTGTTTTCTTCCCCGGCCATATATTCAATTCCGGCATAAATATCTTCGGTGTTCTCCCTGAAAATATGCATGTCAACCAGTGATGGATATCTTACGGGAGAAGGAACACCTTTAAACCAGCGGATTGGGCGCAGACAAACAAACAAATCGAGTGTTTGCCGCAAAGCCACATTTAACGAACGGATTCCTTCGCCCACCGGTGTTGAAAGCGGACCTTTTATCCCGATTAAATATTCCTTAAATGCTTCAAGTGTTTCTTCGGGTAAGTGAACTCCGGTTTCTTTCAGCGCTTTTTCACCTGCCAGAACTTCTTTCCAAACGATTTTTTTCGATGTGCCGTATGCTTTTGCAACTGCTGCATCAATTACTTTTTGCGATGGCGTAGTAATATCCTTACCAATTCCATCGCCTTCAATAAAAGGAATTACCGGTTGGTTTGGAACAATTATCTGTCCGTTGCTGATATGTGTTTTATTTGTCATTTGTATAATTCTGTCTCAGCCAAAATAATTAATTTTTAATCAATTTGCTAATTTAATTTTAGCCTGAGATTTTCGTTCAATGCTTCAAGAAATCCTTCAGTAGTGAGGTAATGTTCCGGTTTCAGATTTTTATCATAAACAATTAGCGCCAAATCTTTAGTCATCTTTCCGCTTTCAACGGTTTCAACACAAACTTTTTCAAGTGTTTCGGCAAAATCAATCAGTTTCTGATTGCCGTCTAATTTCCCTCTGAAAGCCAGTCCGCGTGTCCACGCAAAAATCGATGCAATTGGATTGGTCGAAGTTGGCCTGCCTTTCTGATGTTCGCGATAGTGACGTGTAACAGTGCCATGTGCGGCTTCGGCTTCCATGGTTTTTCCGTCGGGCGTTACCAAAACAGATGTCATTAAACCCAGCGAACCAAATCCCTGTGCCACAGTATCACTTTGTACATCGCCATCGTAATTTTTGCAGGCCCAAACATAACCACCTTCCCATTTCATGCAGGCTGCTACCATATCGTCGATTAACCTGTGTTCGTAAGTAATTCCAATTTCCTGAAATTTCTCTTTAAACTCAGTTTCAAAAATTTGCTGGAAGATGTCTTTAAACCTTCCGTCGTATTTTTTCAGAATTGTATTTTTTGTTGAAAGATAGAGTGGCCACCTTTTCTCAATGGCCTGATTCATGCACGAACGGGCAAATCCCTGAATCGAATCATCCGTATTGTACATCGCCATTGCCAAACCATCGCCTTCGAAATCGAAAACCTCATGCGAAACAGGTTCACTTCCGTCTTCGGGAGTAAATGTAATAGTTAATTTTCCCCTGCCTTTGGTAAGAAAATCGGTGGCACGGTACTGGTCGCCAAAAGCATGACGGCCAATACAAATAGGTTTTGTCCAGCCCGGAACCAACCGCGGAACATTTTTACAAATGATTGGTTCGCGGAAAACGGTGCCTCCCAAAATATTACGGATGGTTCCGTTGGGCGATTTCCACATTTTTTTTAACCCGAACTCTTCAACGCGGGCTTCGTCGGGTGTTATTGTTGCACACTTTACGCCAACACCGTATTTCTGAATGGCGTGGGCCGAATCGATTGTTACCTGGTCGTTTGTGGCATCGCGGTTTTCCATTCCCAAATCGTAATATTTTAAATCGATATCGAGATATGGAAGTATTAGTTTTTCTTTGATAAAACTCCAGATAACTCTTGTCATCTCATCACCGTCGAGCTCTACAACGGGGTTTTGCACTTTAATTTTTTGCATGAAATAGTATTTTTTTTATTTGTTTTTCAATCCAATTTCCAATTGCGGCGCATGGATGGTTCGGTACTTTTATGAACATCGCCTGATGCGCCTTTTTTTCGTTTGTTTGCACTGTTCCCCCGGTTTAACCGGGGGTTATTCAAATTCAATCCTTTCAGGATTGTTTTAATTAACTTTAAACTTTAAACCTTAAACCTTAAACCTTAAACCTTAAACCTTAAACTTTGAACTCTGAACTCTGAACTCTGAACTTCAGTTGTTCTGCTGTCTGATTAAATTCAGCGCCGAACCTGCCCTGAACCAGCCAATCTGCTGGTCGTTGTAAGTGTGGTTCAGTTTAATCAAGTCTTTTGTACCATCGGCATGAACCAATTCAACCGTCAGCGGTTTACCCGGAGCGAATTCCACCAAATCAATAAAATTGAATGTATCATCTTCCAGTATCAAATCGTAATCTTCGTCGTTCACAAAAGTCAATCCCAGCATTCCCTGTTTTTTGAGGTTGGTTTCGTGAATGCGGGCAAACGATTTAACAATAACTGCCCTCACACCCAAATGACGTGGCTCCATTGCAGCATGTTCGCGCGATGAACCTTCACCATAATTCTGGTCGCCAACCACCACGGAAGCAATTCCGTTTGCTTTATAATTGCGCTGAACCGCCGGCACTGCATCGTATTCGCCGGTAAGCTGATTTTTAACTTTGTTGGTTTCGTTGTTGAAAGCATTTACAGCGCCAATCAGCATGTTATTCGAAATATTATCGAGGTGACCGCGGTAACGCAACCACGGACCTGCCATTGAAATGTGGTCGGTGGTACATTTGCCAAGCGCTTTAATGAGCAGTTTGGCGCCGGTAATATTTCTTCCGTCCCATGGTTCAAAAGGCGACAACAGTTGCAATCTTGAAGAATCGGGAGCTACTGAAACCTGAACACTGGCGCCATCTTCAGCGGGAGCCTGGTAACCGGCATCCTCAACAGCAAAACCTTTGGACGGCAATTCTTCTCCGGTTGGCGGATTCAGTTTTATCTGTTCCCCTTTCGAATTTGTGAGGGTGTCGGTAAGCGGGTTGAAATCGAGTCGTCCGGCAATGGCAAGTGCAGTAACAATTTCGGGTGACGTTACAAAAGCGTGGGTGTTTGGATTACCATCAGCACGTTTCGAGAAGTTCCGGTTAAACGAATGGACGATTGTATTTTTCTCTCCTTTGCTGGCTCCCTCGCGCGCCCACTGTCCGATACACGGACCGCAGGCGTTGGCAAAAACCTTGCCTCCCATTTTTTCGAAAATACCAATAAATCCATCTCTTTCAATGGTATATCGAACCTGTTCAGAGCCGGGAGTAATGGTGAATTCCGATTCGGTTTTCAAACCTTTTTCCACCGCCTGAACTGCAATCGACGCTGCCCGCGAAATATCCTCGTACGAAGAGTTGGTGCAGCTTCCAATCAATCCCACCGAAACTTCAAGCGGCCAGCCGTTTTCCTTTGCAACTTTTCCCATCAGCGAAATGGGTGTTGCGCGGTCAGGTGTAAACGGCCCGTTAATGTGTGGCTCCAGTTTCGATAAATCAATTTCGATAACCTGGTCGTAATAGATATCCGGGTTTTCATATACCTCGGCATCGGCATCCAAGTATTCTTTAACTGTATTTGCCAATTTGGCAACTTCTTCGCGGCCGGTGGCAGCGAGGTAGCGTTCCATGCTGTCGTCGTAGGCAAAAATGCTGGTGGTAGCGCCAACTTCGGCACCCATATTACAAATGGTACCTTTTCCGGTTGCAGAAAGCGATTTGGCGCCTTCTCCAAAATATTCGATAATCGCGCCGGTTCCGCCTTTTACGGTGAGGATTCCGGCCACTTTCAATATCACGTCTTTTGGAGCCGACCAACCGTTTAATTTTCCGGTAAGTTTTACCCCGATTAATTTTGGCATTTTCAGTTCCCACGCCATTCCGGCCATCACATCAACGGCATCAGCACCGCCAACACCAATGGCAACCATTCCCAAACCACCTGCATTAACGGTGTGCGAGTCGGTTCCAATCATCATTCCGCCAGGAAAAGCATAGTTTTCCAAAACCACCTGGTGAATAATTCCTGCGCCGGGTTTCCAGAAACCAATTCCGTATTTGTTCGAAACCGATTCAAGAAAATCGAAAACTTCCTTGTTGGCAGTTTGCGCCACACCCAAATCTGTTTTTCCGTCAACCTGCGCCTGAATCAAATGGTCGCAATGAACTGTTGACGGAACCGCGGTTGTTTTTTTGCCGGAATTCATAAACTGAAGCAGCGCCATTTGTGCTGTTGCATCCTGCATGGCTACCCGGTCGGGAGCAAAATCAACATAGGCTTTTCCGCGCAGAAAAACTTCAATTGCCTTTGAATCAAAAAGGTGGGCATACAGTATTTTCTCAGCGTATGTTAAAGGCCGGTTGAGTTTCTTTCTGGCGTTTTCAACCTTTTCAGGTAACTCAGCATATACTTTTTTAATGAGTTCTAAATCAAACATGTGTTATTTATTTTTATAAATTGATTATTCCCGGTTTATCGCAAAAATTAACAATAAAATTGATTAAAAGTTGAATCAATTTAAAGATTTTTGGTTTTAAAGGCGATAAATATATAGATTAATGAATATGATAAAAAATTAAAGAACGTTAAATTGAAAAGAAGTGGGAAAAGATTGAGTTGCCTGCTCAATATTTTGTTGAAGACGTAACTTTATTTTAAAAAAGCAAACAGATTTGAAACGAGTAATTTATTAACTAAACGACATTAATTCATAATTTGTACTTTATCCTCCTGAATCTTCCTGTTTTCAGAATGCCTTTTTCAATTAATACATTGTTCCATTGTGTTATTTTTTAAGGCAAATACACCTGTTATTCTCCTCATATTTTATGCGAATAAAGCGGATATTCTCCGCACAATTGCTTTTTCTGCTTTAGCTCTTTTTGCAGAAAAGAGAAGTTTGAAAAAATAAATTGGTTAAATTGAAAAGGAATAGATAAACAGGTTGGCAACCCGGGCATGTATTGAACAGGTTTCATGTTTTTCAGACACCTATTCAATATCGGGATTAAGCCGTTGAAAAGTTTTAAACCACCGTCATGTGCTGAATAATCAGCCAATGTCCCTTCACTTTGCGCAACACAAGCAGGTTTCGGCCTGAAACGGTAACTCCGCTGTTGGTGGCCTGGTAACGACAGTACAGCGAGGCCATTTCACCTGAAATATTGGCGGTGAGAATCTCAATTTTATCGATGTGGCCGCCACCACTCATTCCTACCTGGAAATTGGCAATCACTTTGTCACGCCCAATGGCTTCCAATCCTGCAACATGCGAAGAGGAATAAACTGCATCCTCAGCATAAAGCGGAACCAGGTTTTGGGCATCGCCGCTGTTGTAGGCACCTGCCCATTTTTCCACATTTCCCTGAAATCCGGAATACTGTTTTGAACCAAGTTCAATCTTTGTTTGTGCCTGAACCATAACTGAATTGGCAAGTAAAAAGGTTAACATGAGTAGTTTCTGAATCTTTATCATTTTCAATTTCTGATTTTAAGTTTTTAATTTCTCATTTTTAATTTCTCATTTCTAATTGGCTCTGGTAAACCGTTTTCGTTCGTTATAAACAGCATTACCATAAACTTCCTGAATATTTGTTTTTGGATTTCTGCACAAAAAAACTTTCACACCTTTTTCCCTGAAATAAGGGTCGTTAACTGTGCCAATTTCTTTGATATCGCTGAAAAGGGAATTCATCTCGTCGCTGTTGTAAAAAACATAAATTAAAGGTTCTTCGGGAATGGAGTCGGGCGCCCAGAAAATATAGCTTTCATGAAAGGTAACCGGTTGGGGAAGTCCTGACTGTTTACCATAAAAATGAACCGCACCTGCATATCCGTAATTTCGCTGACAAAAAACCGTGCAATGCTGTTTTTCATCTTCATCGAGACTGTTGAAAGCCAAAGTTACAAAACCGGTCAACTCCCGCCAG
>DATITY010000534.1:0-2983 GCA_035467235.1 Draconibacterium sp.
TTTCGGGTTTTGCCAGTTAAACCAGGTAAGCGGTCCTTCCTGGGTCACGCCAACTCCTTCGCCGGGCAAAGTTGCAATACCTCCGACCACCTCAAAACCATTATTTTCCAAAAGGGAAACCGTTTTTTTCAGGATTTCTGTTGGAACAACCATTCCGGGCCGGTACACTTCCACATATACTTTTGAAAAACCATTGCACTGCAAAACCGAAATCGCTTCGCGACAACCAGCTTCTGTGGAAAACTGCTCCTGAACCGTGTGTGCAGTAATATAAACACCTAGTTGAAGGTCCGAATTCCGGCTGTTGGCATAATCGAAAAAATCAGGAGTTTTTGACGATTGGGAATTGCATCCCGAAAATATCAGGATGCAGACCAAAAGTGACAGAATAAAAGCCCCCTTCTTATTCCCCCAAAGGGGGAAAGTTTTGTTTGGTGAACAAATCGCAATTATATTCCGATTGAATTGATTCATCTTTCTTTCAGTTTTAAAGATTTGGCTTTTCTAATTGTTTTTCATCTTCCCCCTCTTTCGGAGGGGGTCAGGGGGAGGCTCTCCTCAATTTTCCAGTCCGTAAATTCAACCCAGTACTGGCGTTTATCTGGGCCACCGGCTGCCAGACCGATGTCTATCGATTCGTTAATTCCGGGAATGTCGGTGGTGTGGCGCTCAATAATCCAGTTTTTGCCATCCAGACTGATATACCCGCTGAAACTGTTTCCGTGGCGAACCATTTTCAGGTAAATGGGCGTTTTAGAATTTTCGGGCAGATTGGTGCTGCTGGCCTTGTGCATACAACCATTGGCAAACTCGTCATATTCAATTCCTGCGCGGCCAGGCGATGAAAAAACCAGCACTGAACCTTTGCTTCCGGGCTGTACATCAAAACTTTGGGCCATATCGTTCCGCACAAACAGTCCAGTCCGGAACCATTCATGGGTGCGGTCACCAAACGCACTAATTTTTACCGTTGCCACAAAATCGCCCTTGATTCCCTTAACGTAGGCCGCTGCATACGAATCTTCGGCATGCATAAAATCGGAACCGCCTGCTGTAATTTTAAACTTGTTGGCTTTTGCATCGGCTTTTATTTCGTATGGTTTTGCTTTGGCAGAGCAATATTGCAGCACTTTTGTTTTTGCCAAATCGATGGTTTTTGAGTCGAAAACCGTGAGTTCTTTGACCGCACTGTTTTCAATCCGTACTTCGTGTTTACCCACCGGCGCTTCAATCTCAAAACTCAGTTGTTTTGATTCACCGGGTTTTAGTTCAACACGTTCAGTAATCACTTTTTGATTGCCAACAAAAACAGAAGCATCCAGTTTTTGTGTTGTGTTTGTCAGATTAACCGCTTTGGCCGTGCCTTTTACGGTTTCGCCTTTCAGCATTCTGTCGGTTGAGAGTTTAAAATCTTCAAAAACAATGGCGGGTTTGTTGCCATCGACTTTAATCTTCTGATAAGGTGTGTCACCAATAGCCAGCTGGTGTTCACCGGCTTCGTAAATCCTGATTTCAAAATTCACCTGACGTGTATTGTTTTTCACTACCGGGAATGGCAAGGTTTCAAACACTTTTCCATCAAGATAAAGCTGAACCGGGGCAATTCCGGTGGCACCGCTGTTTTTTACATCGGCAGAAACCTGGACTGAACTTCCGGCAATGACGCTGCCACCCGCGCCTGTTGCAATTTTTAGGTTGCTGACATGAAATTCAGGTACACCTTCAATAATGATTTCGGGGGCAACCGTTGGCGCTTCGATTTTAAAATTGTTGCGGTAAATATTGTCTTCGAGCAATGCGGCACACAGTTTCATTTCGCCCTGTTCAAGGTTGTAAAAAATGTTATCTTCCGAAATCCATCCCTGCGACATGTTATCGAACCAGAAACCCACATTGTCGTTAAAAAATCCGGCGTGCACATCGTGAATCAGGTTGCGTCGAACAACAGAATTAAAGGTCATTCCAGCGGTTTTGATAGCTCCTGAGTCATCGGCATCGAGCTGAACATCGTCAAGATGGTTGTATTCAACAAGGTAGCCGCCGTCGATGGCCTCTTCCTGGTTGGCCCAGCCACCCACGTCAATACCGTAGCGGCCACGGGTTTTGGTGATGTAGTTGTACGAAATGGTGGTCATCAGCGAATATTGCGCATAAATGTTGATGCCGCCGCAATCGAAAAGCTGATTTTTTGTGATGAGTGTTTCGCGGATAATGTCACGTCCATCGCCCGGTTTGTTCGAACCCTGCACATAAATTCCTCCATTATCAATGGTTTCAAACCGGTTTTCGAAAATGCGGGTCTGGTAGCACCCATTGTGAACGTAAACACCGGCTCCGCTGCACGAACGCACTTCACCGCGCGCCAGTTCACATGCGTGCGTATATTCAAAACTGATGGCGCTGCTTCCAGGAGTCGCCCCTTCGAAAGTGAGTCCGTAGAAACGGAGGTTGCGGACCGGTTTTGCCATCTCACCGGCGACTTTTACGAGTTCACTGATGCCCGGTACTTCGGCTGAAAAATCATTGGGATTGCTGATTCCTTCTGCTGGAATGTAACTGATTTCCTTTTTGTTTTTATCGAAATACCATTCACCGGGTGCATCCAGCAAGGCTTTTACATTTTCAACGTAATATCTTGGCGGCACTATCACAACACCTTCCTGCGGCGATTTGAAAGTAGCCACACCTTTTTTTTCATCCACAGAAATAATAGTGTTGATGCCGGTGTGCCAGCGAAGTAACATCACCACGCGGTTGCCGGCCATGTTTTCCCAGTTTTCGATTTCGCCTTTTCTGAAATACAATTCAGACGTGGTGGCCGAAATAGCCGGCGGCACAAAATAACCGGTGTTGGGTGTTCTTGCCAGCACCTGCCGTTTGCCATTCACCACGAGCATCTGCACTGTATCGGCATCAAAAGACGCTGTCCATACGTTACCATTCTTTTTCCACCCCGACACTTTTTTGCCTCCCGAAATTACCG
>DATITY010000535.1:0-10615 GCA_035467235.1 Draconibacterium sp.
AAATTAGCTGAAAAGACAAAAAAAATACCCTTGCGGGTAAAAAAGGAAGGGGAAAGAACTATGGACGCTTTTTGAAGATGATTGATGATTTACAAACCCCTAAACACAAAACCAATCATAAATACAGAAGTTACTTTCCCCTTTTAAGTTTTATTATAGAAATAAAACCAACCATTAAATCGAAACAAATATAAGCATAAAAGGTTCTGGTTGGAGATCCCGGAAATTGCAAAGATTTGAAAAACGGGCAAAATTGCACTCGTTTTCTCTAAATGGGAAAAATGGTTTTTATATGGGAAAAACCGGGCGTTTTTTAACTGTCGGATCTTTAATAATGCATTATCTTTGCCAAAAAAAATCAGTGGGAAGAAAAAAACAAAAGCCTTTTTATGAGGGATTAACAATTGATGATATTGGTTCGGAAGGTAAAGCAATAACGCGGTCTGGCGATATGATTATATTTACAACTTTAGCAGTGCCAGGTGATGTGGTTGATTTACAGGTCACTAAAAAGCGCAGCAAGTATGCTGAGGCAACAATTACAAAGTTTCATAAGTATTCAGATGACCGAGCAGAGGTTTTCTGTGAGCATTTTGGAGTTTGTGGCGGTTGCAAATGGCAAATATTACCTTACCAAAAACAACTATTTTATAAACACAAACAGGTTAAAGATCAACTGCAGAGAATCGGGAAAGTTGAATTGCCTGAATTGCTTCCAATTCTGGGATCAGAAAAAGATACCTTTTACCGAA
The DNA here is from genome assembly GCA_035467235.1 of Draconibacterium sp. GTDB lineage: Bacteria > Bacteroidota > Bacteroidia > Bacteroidales > Prolixibacteraceae > Draconibacterium. The sequence continues at coordinate 753 of DATITY010000535.1, forward strand.
ACAAACTGGAGTTTACGTTTTCCAATAAACGCTGGTTAACAAATGAGGAATTAAAATATGAGATAGATAATTACGATGCGCTTGGATTTCATGTACCCGGGCTTTTCGACAAAATCATTAACATAAATAAATGTTGGTTACAACCTGAGCCTTCAAATAGAATTAGAAATTATATTTACAAATATGCCATCGATAAAGGATTAAGTTTTTACAGTATTAAGGAAAAAAGAGGGTTTTTGCGCACTTTAATAATTCGCACAAGTTCAACAGGACAAATTATGGTAATTCTTTCATTCTTTTTCGATGATGCAAAAGTTAGAAATGAATTATTAAGTTCAGTCCAAAAGGAATTTCCTGAAATAACATCCTTATTATATGTTGTAAATTCAAAAGGGAATGATACAATTACCGACCAAAGCATTGAATTATTTAGCGGTCAGCAATTTATTTTTGAACAGATGGAAGAGCTAAAGTTTAAAATTGGGCCTAAAAGTTTTTATCAAACCAATTCGGAACAAGCGTACAATTTATACAAGGTGGTTCGGGATTTTGCCGATTTAAAAGAGAATGACATTGTTTATGATTTATATACCGGTACCGGAACTATTGCCAATTTTGTTGCTAAATATGCAAAAAAAGTAGTGGGGATTGAATATGTGCCTGAAGCAATTGAAGATGCCACAGAAAATTCAGCAATCAATAATATTACAAATACGGTTTTTTATGCGGGAGATATAAAATTGGTATTGAACAGCGAATTTTATTCAAAAAACGGATATCCAAATGTTATAATAACAGATCCGCCAAGAGCTGGAATGCATTCCGATGTGGTTGAAACTATTATTAACTCCGGCGCTAGAAAAATTGTATATGTAAGCTGTAACCCTGCCACACAGGCACGTGATCTCGCATTAATGGATTCGCTATATAAAGTAATGAAAATACAACCCGTGGACATGTTTCCGCACACACATCATGTTGAAAATGTAGTATTGCTGGAAAAAAGATTTTGCTAATTGATCAATAGATTATTTCAGCTAATTTTTTTGGTTAAGAATAGGAGGTGTTTAAGTTGATATTAATGGTCTCTGATTATTTTGGCATTTTATTTGTTTATGTGGCACATGATTTACATATATCCTAAAATCAAACTATTATGAAAAACACAATTCTTTTTTTGATGGTAACATTTCCTATGTTACTTACTGCACAAAATGGCTGCAATTTTTTTGAGTTTCGAAAGTTGGAAATTGAAAAAACCAATTTGAATACAACTCAAAGCGACTTCGGTCCCGCGTTTGTAAACGATGAGTTATGGTTCTCGGCATTTACCGATGACGAAATTAAAAAATTGTCGAAAGGTGATGACAAAGACGTTTTTTATAACCTGTATAGTTCCAAAGTAGATAATGAAGGGAATGTTTCCGGTTCAAAAAGTGTACAATTCGAAGCTATTAGTGCTGGCTATCATGCCGGACCGGTTTCATGGTGCAGCAATACTCAGGAGCTTTTTGTAACCTTAAGTAATTTCGAGAATCCTGAAATCAGAAATAAAGTGTACAGAAAAGCTGATATCAGGTTGAAGATTATTATCGCAAAAAAGGTAAATGGAGTTTGGACTTTGACTGAAGAATTCCCCTTTAATAATCCTGGCTGGTCTGTTGGTCATCCATCAATTTCAGTAACCGGAGATACATTGTTTTATGCGTCCAATAAACCAGATTCAGGTTATGGTGAGAGCGATATTTACATGTCTGTTAGAAAAAGTGGGAAATGGGGAGAGCCTGTAAATTTAGGGGAAAAGGTAAATTCAGCTTACGATGAAATGTTTCCTTCCTTTTTTGATGGCTCAGTTTTGTTCTATGCATCCAACAAAGCAGAAAATGGGAAAGGTGATTTTGATTTACAATATATTTGTAAAGCCGGAAGTAATTTTGACGCACCAAAATTGTTGGATAAATTTAATACTGAAGAAGATGATTTTGGTTTGATAATTCACTCAAAAGGGAAAGTAGGTTATTTTGTTTCGCGTCGGGAAGGTGGTTTGGGCGATGACGATATTTACAAAGTTATCTTCAAAGGAGAGCATAATCTGGAATTGGTAGTAATGGATAAAAAAACCATGCAGACCCTACCAAATCCAAAAGTGAAGTTTAGTGACAATTTTTCGGGTATTTTAGAAGGAATATTGCTTACAAGGGTATTGCCGGAGAACTCAACACTGCAGGTAATGTCAGAAATGGAAGGGTATCAGAATTCATCAAAGAATATTACAACCGTTGGGAAACCTTATGGAACAATAAAAGATACTTTGTTGGTTGAAAAAGTGGAAGTTGGGCAAAAATTTGTTTTGGAAAACATTTTTTACGACTATGATAAATGGGATATTCTTCCGGAATCAGAAGTAGAATTGAATAAATTAATTTCTGTAATGAATGATAACCCAAGCTGGAAAGTAGAACTGGGATCGCATACCGATGCCAGAGGTAGTGATTCCTACAACGAAATTTTAAGTCAGAAAAGATCAGATTCTGCAGTTGCATACATAATTAAAAATGGAATCAGTAAGGAAAGGATAATTGCAAAAGGTTATGGTGAAACACAGTTAGTAAATCATTGTAAAAATGGAGTGGAATGTGCTGACGAAGTTCATCGGCAGAATCGGCGAACCGAATTTAAAATACTGGAAATGGATGGAAAATAAAGGATATAAATCCCCTGAAAAATGCTGCACCAATCCGATGCAGCATTTTTTTTTTTTTTGGTTTCCCAGGAATTAAAATCCATTTAATTTCATTAAAACTGCTGGAAGTAAAAGAAGAATTCCAAGAACTGTAAGAATTATTATAAAAGGAAACACCCATTTAAACCACTTTTCATATGGAATTCTTGCAATTCCCAACACACCAATTAATACTCCTGAAGTTGGAGTAATCATATTTGTAAATCCATCACCAAGTTGAAACGCCACAACTGTTGCCTGTCTCGAAATTCCAACCAAATCAGAAAATTGCGACATCATCGGCATTATTAGAGCAGCTTTCCCTGAGCCACTGGGAATGAAAATATTCAAAAAAGTTGTAATTAGGTACATCAGACTAATTGTTCCTACTTTTCCCGAATCAGCCATCAGCTGCGACGTATAATATAGAATTGTGTCAATAATTTTTCCATCTTTCAGAATTACAATAATTCCACCGGCCAAACCAACCACCATTGCAGCCGATAAAATATCTTTGGCCCCTTCGATAAACGATTTTGTTATTTCATTTGCTGTCTTTCCAACGGCAATTCCGGAGAAAATTCCCAACGCCAGAAATAAAGTTGCGATTTCCATTACATACCAATTGTAACCCATCACTCCAATAATCATAAACACAATAGTGAAGGTCAGGAGATTTAAAATATAATAGTGCACAGTTTTACGGAGCGACAGGATACCTGCCAAAATAAAAATGAATGTACTGACCGGCACTGCTGGAAATCGAAGTGTACTGTTTCCGATTTTTAAATCTGTAAACGGATAATAAACAGCGAAAAGAATGAGAAAAATGGAGAGTATTCCAAAGGAAATCCATGCAATTCGAGGCACAATAAAATTAAAATCCATACTTGTTTCAGAATTACGGATACGCCAGTATTGATCTTCTTCATAAACCAGCGATTTTTCAGGATGTTTATGAATTTTGACCGCGTATCGTAATACAAAAGCAAATCCTACTGCACTAATAACCAGCCACATAAAAATACGGTATTCAATCCCCGAAAAAAGAGGCAGATTGGATAAACCCTGTGCAATTCCGATTGTGAATGGATTTAGAAAAGCACCTGCAAATCCAAGTGCAGCAGCTACAAAACATAGCGATACACCAACAATCGAGTCATAACCCATCGAAATGGCAAGCGGAACGAAAATAATGGTAAATGCAATGGTTTCCTCGCTCATTCCAAATACTGCACCAAACAAGCTGAAAATAAACATGATGCCCGTGAGTATAATATTGTTAACTCCTATTCTCTTCAGCAATTTCGATTTTTCCCACTTCTTCGAAAATTTCATGAAAGAGTAAATTCCAATATCAATTGATTTGCTTTCATTCAAAATCCAAAATGCTCCGCCAATCATTAAAATAAATGCAATAATATTGGCTGTATTTACGAACCCATCAAAAAATGCTGAGAATATTTGCCAGGTTTGAATATTGCTTTCAACGAATTGAAACGATTGACTTTGAATAACTTCACGAGGTATGTTGTTTACAACAACTGTTTCTCTTTTAAATTCTCCCCCGGGAATTATCCAGGTTAAAACAGCACAAAGAATAATTAATCCAAAAATTATTACGTAGGTATGAGGTACTTTTTTCAGCATCGACAGGTATTTAATTTGCCGAAAATAGCAAATAATGATTTGGAGTTATGACTTTTTTCAGGATTTAAAAAAGGAAAATTCACTTAATTGTAAAACAAACTCGGATTTGTCAAATCAATTTTGTAACTTTTTGAGCTACGAATAAAACTAAAATTAAATGAAGATTTTACTGGAAAATATAAAAGAATTGGTACAGGTTATTGAAGAACCAACTTTATTCAGGGCTGGTACAGAAATGAGTACTGTAGTAACAATCAGAAATGCATTTCTAATTATCCGCGATGAGGTAATAGAAGAGTTCGGCAGGATGGACCAACTCAAAGATAAATACATTGATGACGATATTTTAATTGAAATTGACTGCACCAATCGTCTCGTTTATCCGTGTTTTGTCGATTCACACACTCACCTGGTTTATTCCCGGTCGCGCGAAAAAGAATTTGTTAACAGAATAACTGGTCGTTCATACGAAGAAATTGCCCGTCAGGGTGGAGGTATTTTAAACTCGGCAAAACACTTGCACGAAACTTCGGAAGAAGAATTATACAACAGTGCAATGGATAGGATTTTTCAAGTGACGAAAATGGGAACCGGGGCGTTGGAGATAAAAAGCGGATATGGATTAAACACTGAAGACGAGTTGAAAATGCTTAGGGTGATCAGAAAGATTAAGGAAACTTCTCCGATTTGTGTACGTTCTACATTTCTGGGAGCTCATGCCGTTCCTGATAAGTACAAAGGCAATGCTTCAAGATATGTCGATATAGTAATAAATGAAATGATTCCGCAGGTTGCCGCTGATGAACTTGCTGATTTTATTGATGTTTTTTGCGACAAGGGTTTCTTTTCACCAGAGGACACAGATCGGATTTTAATGGCTGGAATGAAATACGGTTTACGACCTAAAATCCATGCAAACGAACTCGGATTTACTGGGGGTGTGCAGGTTGGAGTGAAATACAATGCACTGTCGGTTGATCATCTTGAACATATTGGAGATGAAGAAATTGAACTGTTAAAAGGCACCGAAACCATGCCAACTGTTTTGCCCGGCGCTGCTTTTTTCCTGAATTTACCTTTATCACCTGTGCGCAAAATGATTGATGCCGGTTTACCGGTTGCTTTGGCTTCCGATTATAATCCCGGTTCGGCGCCAAGTGGAAACATGAATTTTATTTCATCGCTGGGTTGTATAAAATATAACATGTTACCCGAGGAAGTTATTAATGCAACTACTTTAAACGCCGCTTATGCAATGGGAGTCAGCGATTGCCTGGGAAGTATTTCAAAAGGAAAAATTGCCAATTTGTTTATCACTTCTGACGTGGACGGCATTACAAGTTTACCCTATCATTTTGGTTCCGACCTCATTGAAACTGTTATCATAAATGGCGAAGTTCAAACTTTTTAGTTGCTGCTTTATATCATATCAGATTAAAATTTAGGTTGTTATTTTCGATTTTTATTTAAAGTTGAAAAGTATCCAAATGAAGAAAATTATAGAATGCGTTCCCAATTTCTCAGAAGGAAGGAATATGGCTGTTATCAAGGAGATTACGAATGCCATTGAAAGTGTTGAAGGGATTAAATTGCTTGATGTTGACCCCGGAAAAGCAACCAACCGAACGGTTGTAACATTTGTTGGTTCGCCTGAAGATGCGGTTGAAGCAGCTTTTCGCGGAATTAAAAAAGCTGCCGAAATAATCGACATGAAAAATCATACTGGCGAGCATCCGCGTTTTGGCGCTACCGATGTTTGTCCGCTTGTTCCGGTCGCAAATGTAACTATGGAAGAAGCTGTTGAATTTGCCAGAAAGCTGGCCGAAAGGGTAGGAAAGGAGCTGGGAATTCCTGTTTTCTGTTACGAATTTGCTGCTTTTACTGATGAACGCAGAAACCTTGCAAATTGCCGTTCAGGAGAATACGAAGGTTTGAAAGACAGGATTTCAACTGAACGCTGGAAGCCGGATTTTGGTCCGTCGGAATGGTCTGAAAGTGTTGCAAAAACAGGAGCCTCGGCAATTGGCGCAAGAAATTTCCTGGTGGCGTACAATGTAAATCTGAATACTACTTCAACGCGGCGGGCAAATTCAATTGCTTTCGATATTCGTGAAGCCGGAAGAGTTTTAAGAGAAGGAGATCCGATTACAGGTAAGATAGTAATCGACGAAAATGGCGAACCTGTTCGTATTCACGGAACATTGAAAAAAACACGCGCAATTGGCTGGTATATTGAAGAATATGGTATTGCTCAGATTTCAATCAACCTTACCGACATTTCGGTTACTCCGGTTCATGCTGCTTTTGATGAAGTTTGTGAAAAGGCCCGTTTGCGGGGAATCCGCGTTACGGGTTCTGAGTTGATTGGATTAATACCTTTAAATGCAATACTGGATGCAGGTAAATATTTTCTTCAAAAACAACAACGGTCAGTTGGAATTTCGGATGATGAAATCATTAAAATCGCCATTAAATCATTGGGATTAAACGAACTGGCGCCTTTCGATCCGAAAAAGAAAATCATTGAATATGTAATTGCAGACAATGCAGATAGAAAATTAGTCGGTTATACTTTGAAACAGTTTACCGAAGAAACAGCATCAGAATCTCCGGCACCCGGCGGCGGTTCAATTTCGGCTTATGTGGGCGCTTTAGGAGCTGCACTCGGAACAATGGTTGCCAATCTTTCGACACACAAACGAGGTTGGGAAAACAGGTGGGAAGAGTTTTCAAATTGGGCAGAAAAGGGGAAATATTATCATACTGCACTTTTAAATTGTGTTGATGAAGATACCCACGCTTTTAATCTGATTATGAAAGCTTTTGAAATGTCAAAAACTTCAGAACAGGAAATTTCAGCTCGTAAAAATGCGATACAGGAAGCCACTAAAAATGCCATCGAAGTGCCACTAAAGGTAATGCAACTGGCACACGATTCAATGGAAATATTGAAAGAAATGGCCGAAACCGGAAATCCAAATTCGGTTTCTGATGCCGGTGTTGGGGCGCTTTGCGTCCGAACTGCTGTTGAGGGCGCTTTTCTGAATGTAAAAATTAATGCTGCAGGTATAAAGGATGAAACTTATCTGAAAGATGCGATGGAAAAGGCAAATAATCTTCTTACTTCTTCGCGAAATGCCGAAGCAGAAATTCTGAAAATTGTTTATCAGAAAATTGGAGGATAGATTTCTTAAAGTGCCAGATTTATCACGGTGATCCCTGCCCCGCCAAAATCAACATGTTCATCTTTAAATGATTTCACCATTGGTTCTGCTTTCAGATAACTGCGGATGATTTCCTTTAAAATGCCATTTCCTTTTCCATGCAGAATCCGAAGTTCCCTGACTTCAAACATAATTGCCTCATCAATAAATTCCTGGATAATTGAAATAGCTTCCTCTGCACGTTTTCCGCGAATGTCAATTTCTGATTTAAAGGTCAGCCGTTTTTCCGATAAATTTGAAATAAGCCTTGATTTGCCAACTCCACGGCTTTTCTCCACTCTTTTTGCTTCATTGTTGCTCAACCTTTCAATTTGATCTACAGGTAGGGTTGTTATGAGCTGGCCAAAAACGATAACCGCATTTTTTTTGTTGATTTCGATGAGGTCGCCAACCGTATTTTGTCCCGCGATACGCACTTTATCGCCGGGTTTCAGTTCATTGCTTTCTTCGGGTTTTTCCTGAATAATAATCTGCTTTTGTTTTTCGGGTCGCCGCTCATTACGTTCTTTTTCGCGTTCCTGAAGCTTTTTTATTTTTTGGTTGATTAGCTTGTCTTCTCCCGATGTTTTTTCAATTATTTCGTTTTTCAGGGTAACAATACTTTCCCTTGCCTGCCTGGTTTTCTCTTTTTCGGCCTGCTCTTTTTTTATTTCGTTTATTGTATTTTCAATCCTTTTATTAACCCCGAAAAGCAGTTGATCGGCCTCTTCTTTGGCCTTTTTCATAATCTCTTTTCGTTGTTTCTGGGTTTCTTTCAGTTCGGTTTCATAACTGGCAGCCATTTCATCGAGCATCTTTTCCACCTTTCTGATTTTCTCGCGTTTGCTTTCCCAGTATCGCTTGTCACGATTGATTTGCCGCAGATTACGGTCGAAATCAATGTGATCTTTTCCGATTTTCTCTGTGGCTTTGGCAAGAATATCTTCGGGCAATCCAATTTTCCGGGCAATTTCGAATGCAAACGAACTTCCCGGTTTCCCGATTTCAAGCTGAAACAGCGGGTTCATGTTTTGCGAATCATATAGCATTGCTCCGTTTTCAATTCCTTCAGCCGACGATGCAAAATGTTTTAAATTGGTGTAATGGGTTGTGATTACGCCAAAAGTTCGCATTTGATTCAATTTGTCGAGAATCGATTCGGCGATGGCGCCTCCCAGCATTGGTTCGGTCCCGGTTCCAAATTCGTCGATTAAAATAAGTGTGTTTTCGTTGCTGTTTTTTATAAAATGCTTCATGTTGAGCAAATGTGAACTGTAAGTGCTGAGGTCGTTTTCCAGCGACTGTTCATCGCCTATGTCGATAAATATCTGGCTGAAAATTCCGGTTCTGCTTCCTTCGCTGATTGGAATCAAAAGTCCGCATTGAAGCATGTATTGCAGTAATCCAACAGTTTTCAGACAAACCGATTTACCTCCGGCATTTGGGCCCGAAATCAGTAAAATGTGTTTTTCTGCGGTTAACCTGATATTTAGCGGTACAATTTTTCGTTTTTCACGTTTCAATGTTTTCATTAAAAGCGGGTGAATTGCCTGCAGCCAGTCGATTACAGGATTTGCTGCAAACTCAGGTTTTATAGCATTAAATTCAACAGATAAAAGTGCTTTCGATCGTATGAAATCAATCTCACCCAAAAAATCATAGGAATAAAACAAATCATCTAAATAAGGTCTGATATCGTTTGAAAAATCAGTGAGAATCCTAACGATTTCGCGCCTTTCGGCATATTCCAGTTCGCGGATTTCGTTGTTCATCTCCACAATTTCGTTGGGCTCAACATACGATGTTTTTCCGGTTGACGATTCATCGTAAATAATCCCTTTCAGTTTTCGTTTGTTGCCTGCCGCAATGGGTATTACAGCCCGCCCATCGCGGATTGAAACGGTTGCATCTTCCTCAACAAGCCCATCTTTTTGCGCCTGTTTCAAAATGGCATGCAAACGTTTTGTCATGTTGGCCTGCCGGGTAAGAATTTCTTTTCTGATTTTAGCAAGTTCCGGAGTTGCATTGTCGCGGATTTGCCCGAATTTGTTCAGTATGTTGTCGATACGGTCGTAAATATATGGGTACACCTGAACATTGGCAGTATTCTTTTTCAGCAGCGGAAAAACTGTTTCCTCCTGTTTGTTAAAAAAGAAAACGATTGCCCGTACCGATTCGAGTGAGCGCTTTAAATCGAACAATTCCGAAGTTTCAAGGAAACGCCCTTCAATCCTGATTTTTGGAGTGCTTCCCTTAAATCGTAAAAATGGCTCGACGGAAAACTATCA
>DATITY010000536.1:0-7785 GCA_035467235.1 Draconibacterium sp.
CATTTCGATTTGGATGAACGGCTTGCAGAACCTGAAGATGAATACGATTTAATGTCCGACAACCTAGGCTCAGCAAAAATTGCGCTCATCGCCATCGACCGATCTGTTGCAGCACTTTCGGCAATGTATTCGGCAATGCCCGAAAACGAAGACGATTACCTGAAATTTCTTTCACAACTTTCACAAATCAAAAAAATGATGCTCGAAACATTCCCGGGTGCGATGGGTTTTAAAAGACCGGGGTTTGATGACTAATTCTGAATAACTTATGCAACTCGAAGGCAACATACTTAAAATGCGCACCGAACTGGCAAAGCCGGTAAATTACTTTTTGCCGGTTGGCCAAAACGAAATTGCGATGAATGATCTACTCGGCAAGGAAATTTCGATGTATTTTACCGGTCAAATCAATTGTATTTCGTGCGGGAAACAAACCAAAACATCATTCAGCCAGGGATTTTGCTACAACTGTCTGCAAACTGCCCCCGAAGCCAGCGAGTCGGTAATCAGGCCCGAACTTTCGAAAGCGCATCTCGGGATTGCCCGCGACATGGAGTGGGCCGAAAAACACGACCTCATCGACCATTTTGTTTACCTTGCCGTTTCGGGCGATGTAAAAGTTGGCGTAACGCGGTATCATCAAATCCCAACCCGCTGGATCGACCAGGGCGCCAGCGCCGCCATAAAAATTGTGAAAACTCCAAACCGCCACATTGCCGGAATTGTTGAAGTTTTCCTGAAAAAACATTTCACCGACAAAACCGACTGGCGGGGGATGTTAAAAAACGAAATCGCAGTTAATTACAATCTTCACGAAGAAAAAGAAAAAGTTTACCGGCTGCTTCCTGCCGAACTGAAAAAATATTTTGAACCCGATAACGAAATCACCGAAATTGAATATCCTGTGCTTTCATTCCCTAAAACCATTAAAAGTGTCGGGTTCGATAAAACCCCGAAAATTGAGAGCATTTTAACCGGGATTAAAGGACAATACCTTATTTTTCAGGATGATTCAGTTTTGAATGTCAGAAAACACAATGGGTATTTTATCCAAATCAAGAGTTACTCTTAAAGTTTCCCTGACAATTGTCTTACTTGGAAAACATAAAATTTTCTTAATTTGCCGGCAGTTTGGATAAAAGAGCAATTTTTGCAAAAATCCAATCACTTTAAAATTCAAAAAATGGAAAACATCGACTGGAACAACCTCGGATTTGGATACATAAAAACCGATTACAACATCAGGTGTAATTATAAAAATGGTGCGTGGGGCGATTTGGAAGTGAGCGACAGCGAGTACTTTACCATGCATATTGCTGCAACTGCCATCCATTACGGACAGGAATCATTTGAAGGACTTAAAGCTTTCAGGGGAAAAGACGGGAAAGTGCGGATTTTCAGAATGGACGAAAATGCCCGCCGCATGCAGGATTCAAGCGACGGCACGTTAATGGCCCGCCTTCCTCTTGAAAAATTTATGGAAGCTGTTTTAAAAGTAGTAAAACTGAACGAACGCTTTGTGCCCCCTTACGAATCGGGGGCATCGTTGTATATCCGTCCGGTATTATTCGGAACTGGTGCGCAGATTGGTGTTAGACCTTCAAAAGAATACATGTTTGTTGTATTTGTTACCCCGGTTGGTCCTTATTTCAAAGGCGGATTTCAAACCACACCTTTTGTTATCATGCGGCAATTCGATCGTTCTGCCCCGCTGGGAATGGGTAAATTCAAAGTTGGCGGAAATTATGCCGCAAGTCTGGTTGCCGGCGAAAAAGCCCATGAACTGGGTTATTCCAACATTTTTTATCTCGACGCCAAAGAAAAGAAATACATCGATGAATGCGGTGCTGCCAACTTTTTCGGAATAAAAAACAATACCTACGTTACACCAAAGTCAGAATCTATTTTACCATCCATCACCAATAAAAGTCTGATGGTTCTTGCCGAAGAAATGGGCATGAAAGTAGAGCGGCGTCAGGTTCCGGTGGAAGAACTGGCAACATTCGAAGAAGCCGGGGCCTGCGGAACTGCAGCCGTCATTAGCCCGATTCAGCGAATCGACGATTACGATGAAAATAAATCGTACGTGTTTTCGAAAGATGGCAAACCCGGCCCAATCAGCGAAAAACTGTACAACAAACTGCAGGCAATTCAGTATGGCGATGAGCCTGATAAATACGCGTGGGTAACGGTATTGTAAGAAGAAGCCTCTCCGGCCTCTCCAAAGGAGAGGAGAATAAAAAATCACACCAGAAAACATATAAAGCTTCGGGAAACCGGGGCTTTTTTTCAATTGCCTGTAACATCCTGAAAAGTTGTTCGTCATATCTTCAGAAAAGCGCTCAGAAAACGAATGACAGTAAACGAATACAACAAGTCGGTTGAACTTTTTTCTGACCGGGTTTACCGGTTTATCCTGAAGAGTGTCAGGGATATTCACAAGGCCGAGGATATTGTGCAGGACAGTTACGAAAAACTTTGGAAAAATTTCGAAAACGTGAGTTTTGAAAAGGTGAAATCGTACCTGTTTACCACTGCCTATCATACCATGATCGACATTATCCGGAAAGAAAAACGTTCAACTTATTCCGAAGAACTAAAACTGCCTGAACAAAGCCATGAAAACAATTATTCTGATTTGGGTGAAGTTTTAAAAGCGGCTGTTGACCGGCTGCCGGAAGTACAAAAGATGGTGTTGCTGCTCCGCGATTACGAAGGATATTCGTACGAAGAAATCGGGGAGATGGCAAATTTAAACGAATCGCAGGTGAAGGTTTACATTTACCGGGCGAGGGTGTTTTTAAAGAATTATATCAGAAAAATGGAAGTGGTGGTGTAAGCCCCCTCCCAACCTCCCCCGAAGGAGGAGGTAAAAGAAGAAAAAGAAGAAATGAAAATTAACAGAAATAATTACGAAGCATTTTTTATCGACTACCTCGAAGGTAATCTCGATGAAAAAATGGTTGACGATTTTATCGAATTTCTTCTGCAAAATCCCGACCTGAAAGAGGAATTATCGCTGTTTGAAGCTGTTTCGGTGCAACAGGAAGAGATAACTTTCAATAAAAAAGAAAATTTATTCAAAGAGAAATATGATGTTGAGAATGAGTTCAACCAGGCAGCAATTGCCCGTTTGGAGGGCGATATCTCAGTTTCTGAAAACGCTGAATTTGAAAATTATCTTTCAACTCATCCTGAAAAACAGAAAGAAAACGAACTTTTCAGGGTAACAAAACTTCACCCCGACGAAACCATTGTTTTCGCCGGAAAAAACAGACTTTACCGTCGTTCGGCCGGAAGGACCATTTTGCTTTGGGCTTACCGGGCAGCAGCGGTTATTATTATTGCTCTTTCAGTTTATATTTACATCGACAAATCCTCAACCGAAATAATCACTCAAAACCATGTTGCAACTTCAGAAAAAGGCCCCGTGAATAAAATTAATTCAGCAGAAATAAAAGAGTTGACAAAGGAAAAAGATAACATTGATGAACAGAAAATAACAAAAGAGGAATCTGTTATACCGGCCATCAAAAAAGAACAACCCAAACCGAAATTATCAGAAAGATTGGTTCAAAACTCACCGGACAGTCGTGGCAATGAAGAGTTGGCCTCGGTTCGAATAAATGAGGAAATTCAGGCCGAACTTGAAAGTATGACCCCTTCATTTTATGCTGCATTTCCCAAAACTGATTTGGTTCCGGTTAAATTGACCTTAGTGAAGGACCCCAGTGAAACAATTCAGGAGGAAAAGTTTTTCGTGGATGTTGTAAAAGAGAAAACAGGATTAAACAGATTAAGTTTAAACAAAATTACGAAAGCCGGACTTTCGCTTGTTTCCAACTTGTCAAAGGAAAAATTCAATTATGAAACCAATGCCGAAGGTAAAATTACCGAACTCAAATACGACTCGCGGATACTAGCTTTTTCAATTCCAACAAAAACTCAGGAAACCGGGAGATAAATTCCAAAAATCAAATCACAAAAATCAAATCACAAACGTCATATAAATCTCAATATTCAAAAATTCAAGTCTCAAACCTCAACAAAGTTTTAATCTACCTTGTTTTCACATTCATGCATTATAGCATTCATGCATTCCCGCATTCTCGCATTCATGCATTATATCATTTTCCCCTCCACTCCTGTAACATTTCCGAGCACCTCTCCGTCACAGGTTCAGAACTTAAAAAACAGAAAAGAAATGAAACGATTAATTACACTTATTTTATGCAGCGCCTTCGCTCTTAACACCTGGGCGCAAAACGAACCCACTGAAATTAAAGTGGAAAAGAAAAACATGGCAAAAGTTATTGAAGGCCGGGACAGCGTGTTTGTAGTTACCGACGAATGGGGCGACACTACATACATTAAGGTTGGTAACCAGACTTATAAAGTTATTGAGGGCACCAACGGCGCTTATGTTAAGGAAGTTAAAGATGCCAAAGATGTTACAGAAGTAAAAGTTGGCAAGAAAAACGTGGTAACCGTATCGGAAGATGGCGACAATGTGCATGTTGTTGTTGGTGATAAGGAGAACGGGAAAGGCGTTGAAGTGGTTACCGACGACTGGGGCGATACTACCCATATCAGGATTGGCCGAAGAGTTTTTAAAGTAATTGAAGGCGACCATGGAACTTATGTGAAATATGAAAAAGAGGACAAAAATAAAAAGTGGAGCCGCAGTTTTAATGCCCACTGGGCTGGTCTTGAAGTGGGTATGAACATGTTCGAGAATTCTGATTACTCGATATACCAAGGCACAGAATACGAACAATTTGGAGATGTTTTTGACCTCAGATCAGGGAAATCGTTAAGTTGGAATCTGAACTTTATGGAATTTGCCTTTAAAAACGAAAAAAAGACCCTGGGATTGGTCACCGGAATGGGAATCAGTTTTAATGACTATGCTTTCGATTTACCAGTTACTATGGAAAAAGAAAATGGATACGGAATGACAATTCCTGTAAGTATCCAGCAGGAAAATAAAAGTGTGAAAAAATCAAAACTGCATGTCAACTATTTAACCGTTCCATTACTGCTGGAGGTTAAAACGCCGCTGAGAATGGGAAGTTCCAGGTTATCTATTTCGGCAGGTGCAATCGGTAGTTTATATATTGGTTCGCACACCAAATACAAATATTACGATAAAGCCAAAGTAAAAACCCAGGGTAATTATAACATCAACCAGTGGAAATATGATTTAACCGGACGAATTCATTTTGGAGATTTCTCAGTTTTTGTAAATTACAGCATGACTTCTCTATTTGAAAACGGTCAGGGACCCGAAATACACCCGCTGATGGTTGGAATTTCGTTCCCTAATATTTAATTATCAGACTTATAGATTTAAAGACACAAGTATCAAGATTGACAAAAAATATAAATAAATCCCCGGTTTTGGCCGGGGATTTTATTTGAACTCCATCGGATTTTTGCTTACTTTAAAAATCTGATTTTCTGAGAAATGATTGTATTTGAATATTTTCCTTTGATAAGCTTTCTGATTTTGATATCCCTGATCTCGGGAAGAGTTGTTTTTCTGAAGCGAAAGGGAATAAAAGTGAGTTCAGGTTCAAAAAAAATATCCAAAAAAGCATTTTTTATTTACCCCGCTTTTTTTCCGGTGCTGTTGATGTGGCTTTATGAACTGTCGAAACCGGCTTTTCATTTTTCATTTTCCTTTGTTCCTGAAGCACTTGTTAAACCTTTAACTGAATCAGTTTTCCTGAAAATATCGGGAGTTTTAGTCATTGCAGCAGCGCTGATTCTGTTGTTGATTACTTTGCTTCATTTCCGCAATTCACTTCGTTTTGGATTGGATGAAAAAAACCCTGGAAAACTTGTTACCACCGGAATTTTTTCCATTTCACGCAATCCTTTTTTTCTTTCGTTTGACCTTTACTTCCTGGGAATTGCAATTTTGTTGCCTGGTATTTTTTTTGTCGGTTTTGCAGTTTTAACCTTTACAAGCATTCATTTTTTCATTCTGAAGGAGGAAAAATTTATGCAGGGCGTTTATGGTGATGAATACCTTGAATACAAGAGGAAAGTACGGCGATACCTTTAATAATACTGAGCAGTTGACTTTGAGTCACCTGCTCAGTAAATATTCATGTAACAACTTTGTTTATTTTCATGAAACCTTTTAGTTGGTTTTCAGCAACTGCATGATTTCCTCTAATTTGGGCGACAAAATGATTTCTGTCCGGCGGTTGAGCGCCTTTCCTTCGGTTGTTTCGTTGGTGGCACGGGGTGAAAATTCACCTTTTCCGGATGCTGTTAAACGCGTTGGTTCAATTTTATGCTCCTCTGTTAAAATCCGCACAATCGATGTGGCGCGTGCTACGCTCAAATCCCAGTTATCGCGGTAAACTGCGGTTTTAATCGGAACATTGTCGGTGTGTCCTTCAATCAGAATATCAATGTCGCGGTTTTTATCCAGAACACCGGCCAGCAGTTTAATTGCTTCTTTTCCCTTGGCTTCAACAGCCGCACTACCCGACTTGAACAACAGTTTATCGGTCATTGAAACATATACTTTCCCATTTTTTATTTCCACCGAAAGCTCGTCGGAATTAAAACCAAGCAGTGCGTTTCGCAACACATCGTTCAGTCGTTTGGTAATCGAATCCTGCCGTGCAATTACATCGCGCAGCTCGTTCAGTGCCTGTTCCCTTTCCTTTAACAGGCGTTCCTTTTCGTTCAGTTCATCGTTCTTTTGTTTCAGTGCCAGGTTAAACTGCTCGGCTTCCGAAAGCTTTTCGCCCGATAAATCGTTGTATTTCTTTTCAATGTCGGTAATCGACTGGTTCAGCCCGGCGATATTACCTTTCAACGATTCAATGTTTTCCTTTAACAATACTATTTCGTTGTCGCGGGTTTCAAGTGTTCTGCAAAGTTCGTCACGTTCGGCAATTACAGCTTTTACCCGTTTGGAAGCGAAAAGATTTTTTTCGGGAACCGGTTGTCCGCACTGGTAAATTGGGCTGCAAGAGATAGCTGCAAGTGCAAAGATTCCAAATGCTAAAATTAAATTACTTGTTTTCATGTTGCTTTATATTTTTTTGATTTCAACTAAAATTACGACTTTTTAAAATTACTTATTAATTCTCTTTCTTACTTTTTCCCACGAATTTGTTGAAAGAAAACTTTCTTCCATAAACGAAATCATTTCTTCAAATCTTCTAAACGGAACAGCGAAACTAAGTACATTTTCCTGCACAAAAGGCCTTGCTGAAACATCTAACATTCCAAGAACTGCTTTTGGTTTTTCATTTTTGCTTTCTGCAAGAGGATATTGTACTATTGATGCACAGCCTGACCCGAAAGGTGCAATTGTGCCATTCATGTCTTCGTTATCGTAGCCGGCTAAAGTAAAAAGTCCGGCCAGCACATCGGGCTTTGCAAAAAATATCACAACTTCCGGCTCGTCTTCTTCCAAAAGCTTATCCCATCGTTTGAAAATTATTTTTGAACCTTTCGCAGGAATCCAGGGAGCATTTTTCAGGAATTTTTCCACCAGTTCGGGTGACTGCAAATATCTTTCCCCCTCTATTTCTGCATTTCCGCACGAAAGAAAATATTCGAAACCCGGCCGCAATTTGTTTGAAAAACCTGCATATCTCCTTACTCCTGTGCATGAAAGGATATGACACAATTTCATAATCCAAACACCTTCTTCCCATCAATCCATGTGCTCTCAATTTTTGCGTGTAAAACTTCCAGTGGCGATGCTGTCATCAAATCGGTGTCGAGAATTACAAAATCGGCATATTTGCCAGG
>DATITY010000537.1:0-2338 GCA_035467235.1 Draconibacterium sp.
GGCAGCTGCAAAATTTCAGAATGTGCTGGCGGTGTGCGATGATGTTGAAAGAGTGAAATCATATTTTAAATCAACTCAAAACATTTATTTTATTCAGGCTGAATCGAATGATACCTGGGCCCGCGACCACGGTGGAATTACAGTACTTGAAGATAGAAAAGCAGTTATTCATGATTATATTTTCAATGGCTGGGGAAATAAATTTGATGCCGGATTAGACAACCAAATCACAAAACAACTTTACGATAAAGGAATTTTTGAAAATTGCAATATTAAAACTTTCGATTTGGTTTTGGAAGGTGGTTCACTCGAAAGCGATGGTAAAGGAACAATTTTAACTACATCAGAATGTTTGCTTTCGAAAAACCGGAACGAACATTTATCGAAAATTCAAATTGAACAGCATCTAAAAGAAAATTTTGGCGCAAAGCGAATTTTGTGGCTCAATCATGGTTATCTGGCCGGTGATGATACCGATTCGCATATTGACACTTTGGCCAGGTTTTGCAACGAAAAAACCATCGCTTACGTAAGTTGTGAAAACCCGGAAGATGAACATTACGAAGCGCTGCTGCAAATGAAAAAGGAGTTGCAAGAATTTACTGACTTTGAAGGCAACCCATATAAATTAATTGAAGTTCCCCTACCCTATGCCTGTTTTGATACCGATGGAAACCGGCTTCCGGCAACTTATGCGAATTTCACAATTGTAAACGGAGCTGTTTTGGTTCCGGTTTACGGCGTTTCTCAGGATGAAAGAGCATTGGAAATTCTTCAGGGTTGTTTTCCCGATCGAAAAGTAATTGGCGTAAATTGCAGGGTTTTAATTGAACAACACGGATCTTTGCATTGCGTTACCATGCAATATCCGGAACAGGTTAAACTGAACAAAGAAATTTTAGATTGAAATGAATACGATAAAAGCAGGATTGGTACAAATGGCGTGCACACCCAACAAAGCTGCCAACATTCAAAAAAGCATTGGCGAAATAAAGAAATGTGCTTCTGCCGGAGCAGAATTGGTGGTTCTACAGGAACTTCACAGCAGCCTTTATTTTTGCCAGACGGAAGACACAGTAATGTTCGATTTGGCCGAACTAATTCCAGGCCCGTCAACTAAAATCTTCTCGGAAACAGCAAAGGAAAATAATATTGTACTTGTAACTTCACTATTTGAAAAACGGGCTGCCGGACTTTATCACAACACTGCCGTAGTTTTTGAAAAAGATGGCTCAATTACCGGAAAGTACCGTAAAATGCACATTCCTGACGATCCTGCTTATTATGAGAAGTTCTATTTTACACCTGGTGATCTGGGATTCAATCCCATAAAAACATCAGTCGGAAATCTGGGTGTTTTGGTTTGCTGGGATCAGTGGTACCCCGAAGCAGCAAGGTTAATTGCGCTGGCAGGCGCCGATTTATTAATTTACCCCACAGCAATTGGCTGGGAAAGCACCGACAATTCAGATGAGAAAGACAGACAATTAAATGCCTGGATGATTTCGCAACGCGGACATGCAGTTGCAAACGGTCTGCCTGTTATTTCTGTTAACAGAACAGGTTTTGAGGCCGATCCATCGGGTGTAACCAAAGGAATCACTTTCTGGGGAAACTCTTTTGTTGCCGGGCCCCAGGGAGAAATTATCCGTCAATTTTCTGCAGAAAAAGAACAAACAGAAGTTGTTTCTATTGATCTTTCCCGTTCCGAAAATGTCCGCAGAATCTGGCCATTCCTTCGCGATCGCAGAATTGATGCGTACGATGAAATTTTAAAGCGCTTCAGGGATTAATCTTATTGAATTATACGTTTGTAAAATCATATTAAAAATCACTCCACCCCACCCGATTTATTCTTCCAATCCAATAATGGCCGATGTTTCTTGGATTTCGCCAGGTGCAAGTTTTATAATGTTGTTATACTAAAAACGGGATAAATTTATACAATTGATTAAGGTTCACAATATAGCAATTCGATTATTCACAACAGTTTGTTATATACTTTTATCTGAAAGTATTGGATTTATAAAAAGAAGCATATCACTTTGGGTTCAACCAAAACCTATTGATATGCTTCATGTAAATCTCGGCCAAGCCGAAATCCAAAGGCTAAATTACGAAAGATATCATTATCCGTGCCCAATTGTTCAAAAAAGGATACAAGCTGTTTTTATAAAGGCCACTACTGGATTTTCCGATACAATGGTAGGTCAAACCCTAACCCAGCGTGAAATTACGTAATATGTATTTTTAATTTTTCGAGCATTGCCGTTGATGCATTTGTAATTGGTTCAACGACCCAGGAATCATTTATCCTGACTTTTTTGATTTCGTAGAG
>DATITY010000538.1:0-7661 GCA_035467235.1 Draconibacterium sp.
GGAACATATTCGGGCGCGATGTCCGGAACCAGACCGTTTTCAAGCTGAGAATCCATCATGTCGGTTACAACTTTACTGTATAAAGTTTGAATGTCGAAATTGTAGTGCATTGATGGGCCAATCAGGTAAGTTTGCTCCAGCCAGCCCAGCTTTTCGCGGTGCGGGCAATCGGTGGCAACACTCGCCATGTTGCTTTTGATACCCCATTTGATAAGTTCAAAGGTCTGGTTAAACAATGTATCAGAACAACTGAACGAACCGACTGTTGGCGCCGAATTGCGGGTGTGCAGCATTTTGAGTTCCAGAATTTCGGTCTTTACAACTGCATTTTCTGGTTCAGTAATTTCAACATCAGCGTATCTGAAACCGTAATAGGTAAACTTTGGTTGCCAGGTTTCTTCTCCTTCTCCTTTCAGAATGTAATTAAATTCATACGGACCGCCGCCGCTGCGCTGTGTGATATTTCCTTCGTCGTTTATCAATTCATCGGGACGAATAGTAACTTTTGCCCCCTTGTTTCCTTTCACTTTCAATGAAGTAATTCCCGAGGTATTTTGTCCGAAATCATAAATTGTTCGGCCTGTTTTCGAGATTAGAATTTCTTTAACCTGAAACTCCTGCATTACTTTTAACGGAAAATCTGTTTCGGGTTCCAGAATTCCAATTGAATCACTGATAATTACCGGTGTTTTCCAGTCAGAATCATCGAAACCCGCTGTATTCCAGCCTGTCTTTTCGAGATTTGCATCATAATCCTCACCGCCATAAATACTGCTGAAAGTAATGGGAGAGGGGATCACCTTACAATTTTCATCGGAAATAATGTTTTGAATTGTACCATCTTTATATTCAATGGTTAAATTGAAAATAACCTTTGGATATCCGTAAGCAACCACCAGTTTCCGGTAACGTTCACGGTTGACATTGTAAAAACCATTTCCAACCAAAACTCCGATTGCGTTTGCACCATTTTTAAGTTGAGAAGTAATGTCGTAAGTATTGTAAAAAATTCGTTTCTGGTAATTGGTCCAACCCGGTGCCAGAAATCTGTCACCAATTTTTTCACCATTCAAATGTAACTCGTAATGACCCAAACCACTAATGTTTACTGAGGCTTTTTCAATATTTTCCGTAACAGTAAATTCCTTTCGAAACATTGGAACTACAGAGCGTTTAACAGCTTTTTCACCCAATTCGTTGCCCGAACCATGAACTGCCGGAACAACTTTCATGCTGTCATCGAGTTGCTCGTATGCAATCCATCGGGCATTTGCCCAAGTGTTCGATTGATTATTGTTCTGTTTAATATCTTGACAACCAGTGTATAATACAATTGCAAATAATAGAATGGAAATCTGTTTCATCTGATTTTTTAATATGTTTAATAATTTTGTTTCAATCAATCCTTTTTTTCTTCAGTTTCCTTATTGTACAGGAAGCGTTTAATTTTTTGTGTAGCAGTTTTCTTAAACGGTTCGGGATGCGATTGGAACGAGTGAATTTTAGAGAACTTGTTTACCCGTTCATTGATGTAATGTTTTAATTCAGTCGTTAATTCCGAAATGGTTTCATCAACTTTATGAGCTATTTCCTTTACGTCATGCGACAATTCAGAAGTCATTTCGTTCCATTTTTTTTCCAGTCCTTCGCGGTCGAAATGAACCAGGGCCACCAGTTTTCCCTTTTGTTCAACTACAAGCGATTCCACAACATGGCGGAAATTGTTAATGAGTGATTCAATTTCTTCGGGATAAATATTTTCGCCATTTGGACCAACAATCATGTTTTTTAGCCGTCCCTTGTGAGTCAAATTTCCTTTTTTGTCAAAAACTCCCAAATCACCGGTTTTAAACCAACCATCGTCGGTAAGAACTTCGCGAGTTCTGGCTTCGTTTTTATAATAACCCAACATTACATTGGGTCCTTTCCCCCAGATTTCGCCTTCTCCGGTTTTTGGATCGGGATTGTTAATAATTACTTCGCAGTCGATAACTTTTGGTCCGATTGCCTGAAATTTTGTTGACGAAGGATTAGAGCCTGCCAGCAAAGGAGATGTTTCAGTTAGTCCGTAACCTATGGCGTACGGGAATTTTGCATCGCGCAAAAATCGCTCTGTTTTCGCATCTAATTTGGCCCCGCCAATTCCGAAGAATTTCAGGTTTCCTCCAAAAGTTTGGTAGAGTTTTTTCCCGGCAATCCGATAAACTAATTTTCGGGTGATTCTGTTTTTATGGAGGATTCGGGTAAAAGCTTTTTTCTCGATTTGAGGAAGAATGCTGTTTTTATATACCTTTTCGATTATCATCGGCACGGTTAGCATTAAATCGGGCTTCACGCTCTGCATGGCAGGAATTAGGACGCTTGCAGTTGGAGGCTTTTTTAAATACGTGATATTGGCGCCATTCATAATGGGTAATATCAGTCCGATTGTATTTTCGTAAGTATGAGAAAGAGGTAAAACAGAAAGGAATCTGAAATGTTCGGGTATATTCTGTACATTACCAGATTGAATTGCATTTGTAATAACATTTTTCTGCGACAACATAACGCCTTTTGAATCGCCGGTTGTACCCGAAGTGTAGATTAAAATAGCCATTTCATTGGCTTTGGAAAAATACAACGTGTTGCTTTCCGCCTTTTCATCAAAGGCAACATCTTTTTTATTACTTTCAATCACTTCAAAATTGTCGATTCGGATTTTAATTTCGGGGATGTCTTTTTTTACTTCGGCCAGTTTATATTCAAGACTTTGCGAAATAAAAATTGCTTTTGCCTCAGAATGAAGTAAAACGTTTTCAAGTTCAAACGGATTAAAGTCGGGAAGAACAGGAACAGCAACAATTCCAAGGCATTGCAGTGCAAAATAAACGATTCCCCAGTTGGGCATGTTTTGGCTGTAAATTACCACTTTGTCGCCCTGTTTAATTTCCAGTGCCTCAAGAAATGCTTTTACTGCTGATATTTTCTTTCCCATTTCAGCGTAGGTAATCATTTCTTCATCTACAAAACCCAATGCTCTGTTGTTGGCATATTTCGACACAACTTCTGGAATAAGTGTGGCAAAATTCAACTGTTCATACGTTTCCATTGTATATCAATTAATACACAAATGTAATTCTAAATAGAAGAATTGAGTATGTTTAATGGCCGCTTGTTATTCAAAAAAAAATGTTTTTAAATTTTAAAAAATGGTGCGTGTTTTTATTTCTTAAATTCGATTAATTCAACCGGAGCTCCGTTCATGTCTGAATATTCTCCTTCGCAATTCAAATTATTTTCGATATAAAGATTTCTTTCCCCTGAAAGTTTATTTTTTCCCCTGCTTTTTTATTTTGCAAAACTTTTCCGATGGGAGAAATGAGTGAAATACAATAAACCGTTTCATTGTCAATTTCAATTTTTCCAATCCCGATGGAAATGAAATAAAGATTGTCGGCAGTAAAAACCAAACTGCCTGGCTCAGCTTTTTTGTATGATTTATAAATGTCGATTTTTAAGAGCTCATTTTTCTGAAGTTCGTATTTATTCAACTGAAGCGCATTCTTTTCGATTTCGAGCTGCATCATTTCGCGGGTGGTTTCAAACTTGTCGCCAACATTGCTTTTTGTTTCGTTATCCCGTGTTTCAATAGCAAGTTGAATTTCGTTTTTCACAATGGCCGCTTTTTCGTTGATTGTTTCTATTAACCGTTTTACAATCAGCGCTTTCAAATTGGTTTCTTTTGATAAATTATCAGTCATATTTTATTTATTTACCATTTTTAATTCGTAAATATCAGTGCGGCGATCCTTTAAATTCCGAACACTGCCAAACTGGTTCAATTCCCGCAATAAATCGATGTCCAAATCAGCAATCAAAATCATTTCCGTATTTGGAGTTGCTTCTGCCTTTATTCCGTTGGCCGGAAAAGCAAAGTCGCAGGGTGTAAAAACCATCGATTGTGCGTATTGAATATCCATGTTATGTACTTTGGGCAAATTACCCACACTGCCCGCAATTGCAACGTAACATTCGTTTTCGATTGCGCGCGCCTGTGCACAATATCTGACCCGCGAATACCCGTTTTGTGTATCCGTTAAAAAAGGAACAAACAGAATATCCATTCCATCGTCGGCAAGCAGCCGGCTCAATTCAGGAAATTCAACATCGTAACAAATTAAAATCCCGATTTTACCGCAGTCGGTGTCGAAAACCTGAAGTTTATTACCCCTTTCCATTCCCCAAACTTTAACTTCATCGGGCGTGACATGCAGTTTTTCATATCTTTCAACGGTACCGTCTCTTTTACACAGGTACCCGACATTGTACAAAAGATCATACTTAATCTCAGGTAAACTTCCGGAAATGATATTGATATTGTACGAAATTGCAAGTTCTGAAAACCGTTTCACTATGGCAGAAGTGTGTTGGGCCAGGTTCCGAATGGCTTCGGGTTCGGTTAAATGATTGTCTTCGGCCATTAACGGAGCATCAAAAAATTCGGGAAACAGCGCAAAATCAGAGCGATACCCCGAAACGGCATCGATAAAAAACTCTGCTTGCTGCAACAACTCCTCCAGGTTTTTATATGGCCGCATTTGCCATTGAATCAAACCCAAACGGACCAGTTTTTTCGTTACAATCGCTTTGAGGGCGGCAGGTTTCTCATAATAAATATTATTCCACTCCAGTAAAACAGCATATTCATTTGAAGCTTCATCGCCTTCGAGATAATTTTTCAGGATTTTTGACGGGTGGAAATCATTGGAAACCTGAAAATTCAGCACAGGATCATGAATTTCTTTCCTTCTGACTTTTTCAATGTATTCTTTTGGCGACATTGATTCTGCATATTTGTGATAATTCGGGATTCTGCCGCCAAAAGCAATTCCGCGCAGGTTTAATCTTTCACTAAGCTCCTTTCTGTAGTCATAAAGCCGGCGGCCAATTCTTAATCCACGAAATTCGGGTGCTACAAAAATATCAATACCGTACAACATATCTCCGTTCGGATCATGTGTATTAAAAGTATAATTTCCGGTTATTTGCCTGTAAGTGTGGGGGGGTTCGAATTTTCTGTAATCTACAATCAGCGATAAGGCACAACCGGCAAGTTGGTTGTTGATTTTAATCACGACCTGTCCTTCAGGGAATTTATCAATCAACGTTTTTATCTGATTCTCTTTCCAATATGCATTGGGCATCATTTTATATGCCTCAAGCATCAAATCTTTAAGCTGTTCGTAGTCGTCCATACTTAAAAATTGTAGTTCAATGTTTTCTATCTCTTTCATTTATTGCTGATTATCAATCTTTCGGCAGAAAAGCCGAACTTTTATTGGTGTTAAATTTATTAATATTGAATGATATGAAAAAATATTTTCAATTTAAACGGGTATAAAAAAGAGGCTATCCATTTGGACAGCCCCTTAATAAAGCAATTACTTTTTATGAGTTTCGAGTATTTATAAACTTTTTATTTCGTTTACCAGTTTTTGAAGCGTGCTTTTTGCATCGCCAAACAACATCCGCGTTTTTGGGTTGAAGAAAAGGAAATTTTCAATTCCGGCGTATCCTTTACCCATTCCGCGTTTCATGATGATGATATTTTTAGCAAGATGAGCATCGATGATCGGCATACCGTAAATCGGGCTGCTTGGATCATCATACGCAGCAGGATTTACAACATCGTTTGCTCCAATAACAATTACCACATCAACATTTGGCATATCCGGATTAATATCATCCATTTCAACAAGTTGTTCATAAGGAACATCAGCTTCGGCAAGCAACACATTCATGTGTCCGGGCATACGGCCGGCCACCGGATGAATGGCATATTTTACTTCAACACCTTTATTGCCAAGCAATGAATCCAGCTCGTGTGCAATGTGCTGGGCTTGCGCGACAGCAAGTCCATACCCTGGAATTACTACAACTTTTTGAGAATAACTCAATAAAACCGAAGCATCGCTCAATGTAATTTCTTTTATGATACCCTGTTCGTGACTGATTCCAGCTCCGCCGCCACCAAATGCACCGACGATAACATTTATCAGTGACCTGTTCATGGCACGGCACATCTGGATGGTAAGAATTGTGCCTGCTGCACCAACCAAAATACCACCAAGAATCATGGCTTCATTCTTATAAATAAAACCAGCCATGGCTGCCGCAATACCGGTTAATGAATTTAAAAGTGAAATCACAACCGGCATGTCGGCACCGCCAATGGGCATTACAAAGCTAACGCCGTATATTAAACTCACGATGAGCAGTCCGGACACCAGATAAATTCTGGTTTGAACATCAAATCCACCAAAAATTACCAACAGTATCATGACAGTTATTACAAACATGAACATAAGATTCACATAAGTCATTACTTTGGAAAAAATATCTCCCACTTTACCATCAAGTTTTCCGTAAGCAATCATGCTACCACTGAATGCGATACTACCTACAACCAGCCCCAATAATGAAACAAGCACGGCCTGATCTGGTGTTTTGTTGTATTCAATAAGTGCAACCGCTGCTGAAGCAGCCCCTCCCGTAGCATTAAAAAACGATACCATTTGGGGCATTGCTGTCATTTTTACCTTGCGTGCCATAATGGAACCAACCACAGTACCAGCCGCAATTATTAAAATTACTGCTGATGCATTACCAGGTGAAATTCCTTCTCCTGCTGTGTTTTTGTTAAGAATCAGGGTGGTAATCATTGGAAGGATCATTCCCGATGCTGCCCAAAGATTGCCTTTTCGCGCCGTTTCAGGATGGCTTTGAAGTTTCAGCCCGATAACAAACATAATAGCTGATAGCAGATAACTGTATTCCAGGATTACGTTGCCAGTCATTATTGTATTTAATATTATCATAGTATTCATAGTTATTTTTTCTTCTTTTTAAACATTTCAAGCATCCGATCAGTAACAACAAAACCTCCGGCCACATTCAGGGTTGCCATAAATAAGGCAAGCGAACCAAGTATCCATTCGAAAGTTGTTGAAGCATGCCCCACAAGGATGATACCGCCGATAATTATTACCCCGCTTATTGCATTTGCCCCTGACATTAAGGGCGTATGCAATACCGACGGAACGTTTGAAATAACCTCGAATCCAAGAAATACGGATAATGCAATAATAAATATCGCATCTTTATTCTCGATTAAAAAAGTTAATACAGTTTCCATATCTGATTCTTTTATTTAGTTTCAATAATTGATTTAACGCGCTCATTGTACACTTCTCCCTTATTTGTAATGCAGGTTCCTTTTACAATTTCATCTTCGAAATTCAGGTTGATTTCCCCTTCTTTTCCGATGATAAGTTTCATAAAGTTCAGCACGTTTTTACCAAACATGCGGCTGGCGTCAACCGGTTTTTTGGCCGGATAATTGGATTGCCCGATAATGGTGACACCTTTATGAACAACAGTTTCGTTGTTTTTTGTCAATTCACAGTTTCCACCGCTGGAAGCAGCCAGGTCGATAATTACCGATCCGGGATTCATTGCTTCAACCGCTTCTTTTGGAAGTAAAAGCGGCGCCTTTCTCCCTGGAATCTGTGCTGTGCAAATCACAACATTGGCTTTTGCTGCATGGTCGTTAATGGCTTGCTGCTGTTTCTTTTTAAACTCTTCGGTTTGTTCAACAGCGTAACCTCCGGCAGCTTTATCCT
>DATITY010000539.1:0-3681 GCA_035467235.1 Draconibacterium sp.
TTGGTCCAAATTCACTTTGCCAGATTATCAATTCACGGTTTTTGAAATTCCCACATGACAATTTATACAAACCAAAGCCCGAAGGGCTGTCAGGATTATAGCAATTAATTTGATGAGGATGATCTAAACCCCGAAGGGGTGACATTATTCTTCCCAACTGTATTTTATAATCATATCAACCCTTCGGGTTTTTGTCTCTAAAATATATTTGCCTTTTCAATAATCATATCAACCCACTGGTTTTTCCACGAAAATGTATTTTGGTTTTCCATAATCATATCAATCCTTCGGGGTTTTGGTCCAAATTCACTTTGCCAAATTATCAATTCTCGGTTTTTGAAATTCCCACATGACAATTTATACAAACCAAAGCCCGAAGGGCTGTCAGGATTATAGCAATTAATTTGATGAGGACGATCTAAACCCCGAAGGGGTGACATTATTCTTCCCAACTGTATTTCTACAATCATATCAACCCTTCGGGTTTTGAAATCCATTAACATTTTTATTTTGAATTACAATCATGTATAAAACAATTTCTTCCGTCTGACGCACCAGCCCGCCCTGCCCGACTGCGTCAGTCAGGCGGGCCTGCCCGACTGAGTCAGTCCCGCCAGAACTGCTTGACGGGCTGGCAGGCGGGATCATTGGGCATTCTAAAATGAGCTTACCCCAACTCCCGAAAATCGGGACAGGCTCTAAAGGGTGGCTGATTTAACGGATGTTGGGAGTTTCATCCGAATGACTGGAAGTAAATGTTTTTTAAAAGGACTTTAACTGACCCTGACGCTGTGGCCAGGACAGGCCTCTCCATTTTCACACAAATGCATTCCAAAAAAGTAAACCGGAAAGGAGGGAATTTTTGATGTCAGATTTTATTCCAACATATTTATTATACCCGTTTTCATTTCATTTAATTATATTTACACCCTGGCAAAATAGTCTGTACCAGATTAAATCTCAGTTCTGTTCCGATCACTCATTCAGACAGAAGGGATTTATTTTTTGTCTGATTGCAGTAAGTGATGCCGGAGAAACAAATCAATTCTAAGCTGATACAGCATGATTTTTATGTCTCATAAATCAATTCCAAAATGAAAAAACCCAAAAATTCAATACCCGATAATGAGAGCCTTCGCGGGAAGTCAGAAAAGTTGCTTGAAAATAAACCGATGGAAACCGATTCATACCTTTCAGAAACAGGAACACTCAGGCTCGTTCATGAACTTCAGGTACATCAGATTGAACTGGAGTTACAAAATGAGGAGCTAAGGCGGGCCAAAGATGAAGCTGAAGTTGCTACACAAAAATATACCGAATTATACGATTTTGCCCCTTCCGGTTTCTTTACACTATCCAAAGAAGGAATGATAGTTGAATTAAATCTTCGTGGTGCAAATATGCTTGGCAAACAACGATCGTATTTAATCAACAGCATTTTTACCTTTTTTGTTTCCGACGATACGAAATCAGTTTTCAATCTTTTTCTTCAAAAAATATTTAGCCATAAAACCAAACAGTCCTGCGAGGTGACCTTAACTGCTGATAACAAGCTGCCTGTATATGCTTTTATAAAAGGTATTATCAGCAAAAACGGCGAGCATTGCATCATAAATGTCATTGATATTTCCAGGCGGATACTGGCTGAGAAAGCGTTAAGAAAGAGTGAAAAACTTAACCGTAACATTATTTTACAGACAGCTATGGATGGTTTCTGGCTAACTGATGTGCAGGGTAAAATTCTGGAAGTTAATGAGACCTATTGCATGATGAGTGGTTATAGTCAGCAGGAATTATTATCGATGAAAGTTTCAGAACTGGATGCTTGTGAAACCGATGAAGAGGTAGCCAGCCATATCAAAAAAGTAATTGAAACAGGCAACGATCGTTTCGAAACAACCCACCGGCGCAAGGATGGAAGCATTTTTTATGTCGAAATAAGCACTCAATATCGGGCAGATGCAGGAAAATTTGTGTCATTTCTGCGTGATATCACCAGCCGTAAACAGGCAGAGGAAGAATTGCGCCAAAGTGAGGAACGCTATAAAACATTGTTTCAGAACAGCCATATCGTATTGTTGCTGATAGATCCGGAAACCGGTGAAATTAAAGATGTAAATTCTGCCGCGACCCGTTATTACGGTTGGACGCATTATGAAATGTGCAGTAAAAACATTTCTGAATTCAATACACTTTCAAGTCAGGAATTAATGCAGGAAATGCAAAGTGCAAAAGATGAAAAGCGAAATCATTTCCTTTTTAAGCACCGGCTGGCAAATGGCCTTATCCGCGATGTGGAAGTATATTCGGCGCCAATCAGATTCAACAATAAAACATTTATTTATTCAATTGTACACGATATTTCAGAACGTACCCGGATTGAAAGTGCATTGCGCGACAGTGAACTAAAACTCCGTAAATACCTTGAATTTGCCCCGCACGGCGTTTTTGTCACAAACGAAATGGGTGAATATACCGATGTTAACCTATCGGCAAGTAAAATTACCGGGTATAGTATCAATGAACTTCTTTCGATGAAAATAAGCGACTTCGTACCTGACGAATCAATGGGTGCGGCAGTACGCCATTTTACCAAAGTAAAAACAGAAGGCTTTGCAACGGGAGAATTTCCGTTTATTAAAAAAGATAAGTCCCTCGGATATTGGACAGTTGATGCTGTAAAACTCTCAGACAATTTATTTCTTGGGTTTGTTGTCGATACCACTGAGCGCAGGCGGGCAGAAGAAGCACTAATGGAAAGTGAGAAACGGTATCGTTCACTTTTTGAACAGAGCAACGATGCAATATTTTTAGTCGATTTGGAATCAGGGAATTATATCGACTGTAATCGGTTAGCCGAAACACTTACCGGTTATACCCGGCATGAAATCCTCTCCCTGAAAACCGGGGCATTACTTCCTCCTCAACGTAAAAAAGAGGTTGCATCGAATTTAAAATCAGTCGTTTCGAACAATCTGCTTCGAAAAGAAACTGAGATAATCACCAGGGACGGTAAGATAATCCCAATTGAATTCAATTCCTCACTGGTTGAAATTAATAACAGGCAATGTATAATAAGTATGTTGCATGATATCAGCAACCGAAAAGCTGTAGAGGAAGCGCTGAAAAAAAGTGAAGAAAGAGTAAGATTTAAACTTCAAAGTATTCTGTCGCCCGAAGGAAGCATTGCCGATCTTGAACTGAATGATATTATTGACGTTCCATCGATTCAGCAACTGATGAATAATTTTTATCAGTTGGTGCAGATCCCAATGGCAATCATCGATTTACAGGGGAAAGTGCTTGTTGGTGTTGGCTGGCAGGATATATGCACAAAATTTCACAGGGTACATCCCGTGGCCTGCAGGAATTGTTTTGAAAGCGACGTTCACCTTACCAAAGGAATAACCGATGGTGAATTTATGTTATATAAATGTAAAAATAACATGTGGGATATGGCCACCCCTTTAATTATCGGTGATGAACACAAGGGAAATCTTTATCTGGGCCAGTTTTTCTTTGAAAACGAACCCGTGGATTATGAGCTGTTCAGCAAACAAGCCCGGAAATATGGTTTTGATGAACAGGAATATCTGGATGCGCTCCGTAAGGTACCCCGGCTTGGCAAACAAAAGCTCGAAAATGCAAAATCGTTTTTTCTGAATTTTGCCCGGACAATCT
>DATITY010000540.1:0-16031 GCA_035467235.1 Draconibacterium sp.
CCGAATTCAAAACCTGATGGTGCAGTTCATCTCGTAAATCTTTTCTTGCCAGCGGACCCATTGAAGTATCCGGATGACAGGGATCACCAAAATAAGCTTGGTTCATTTCGTGAGTAAAATGTTCAAGAAATTCGGTATAAACTTCATTTACAACAATAAACCGTTTGGCAGCAATACAACTTTGTCCGGCATTTAAAAGCCGGCTTGAAGCGCAGATTTTTGCAGCGGATTCCAAACCGGCATCTTTCAAAATTAAATACGGATCACTGCCTCCCAGTTCCAACACACATTTTTTAAGTTCGTTACCGGCAATTGCTGCGACACTTTTTCCGGCAGGAGTACTACCTGTTAAACTCACAGCTTTTATTGCAGGATGTCTGATTACTTTTTCCACCTGATTACTTCCAATCAATAAAGTACGAAATACATTTTCCGGGAAACCGGCTTCGCGAAAAAGTTCTTCGATAGCTATTGCACAACCGGGAACATTGCTGGCATGTTTTAAAACCGCAGTATTTCCGGCCATTAAAGTTGGCGCCAAAAATCTGAAAACCTGCCAGAATGGAAAATTCCAGGGCATCACTGCCAGAATTGTTCCAAGCGGCTGATATGAAACATACGAGTGGAATGCTTCTGTTTCAATGAATTCATTTTCCAAAAAACTTTCAGCATTTTGTGCGTAATACTCGCAAACCCATGCGCATTTCTCAATTTCAGCAACACCTTCCCTCACTACTTTTCCCATTTCGAGCGCCATGATACGGGCAAGTTCCTCTCTTTTGCTTCTTAAAAGTGTTGAAATATTTTGCATGAAAGTTGCCCTGTGTGAAAATGTAGTTATTCGCCACTGATGCCAGGTTTTATCAACTGCATTAATTATTTTTTCTACTCCTTTTTCTGAATGTGTTTCAAAGGTCGTAACATTTCCGCCAGTGGCAGGATTGATAGATTTCATCATAATTGCAGTGATTAAATTTGAAAACTAAAAATAACAAATTTACTACGATAAAAATGGGGCAAGGGTTTTAGAGTAAAAAACAGAATCAGATTTAATTTTTTTCATAAAAAAAGCAACCCCTTAATTGGATTGCTTCCTTAAATATTTCAGAATTCTATCTATTCCACAATTCTTATTTCCGTTTCCATTTCCATGGCTTTGCGATAAACCGCAGTTACACCGCAATAAGTGGTTTCAGAGAGTTTAACGGCTTTTTCAAGTTTGTCCATCGGCAAATTTTTTCCTTTGAACTGGTAAATAACCTTTATTTTAGTGTAATGTTTCGGATGTTCGTCGGTTACATCGGCTTCAACAATTACATTGAAAGCTTCGGGAACCACTTTCATTTTTTTCAGAATCATTATCACATCAACACCCGTGCAACCTGCCAGTGCAGTTAGCATCAGTTTTTTGGGCCGTGGTCCGAGATCGCTTCCACCCGATTCTTCAGTTGCGTCAACAATCACTTTGTGCCCGTCCATATCTCCTTCGAAAGCGACTTTATCAGTCCAGGCCATGTCTACAATATGCTTCATATTAATCTTGTTTTTAAATAGTTTTCATTTATTTTGCAGCGCAAATATAATACATCTAAATATCTATATTTATAGTTTACAAATTATACACGAAATTGTATCTTTAAACGCGGTAAAAACGTGATTTGTTTGTAGTTTATATATTTAAACCAGGAAAATGAGAAGCATAATAAAAAGACCTACTGACCAGGAAACGAATTTAAGTGGATTTCAATTGTTTAATAAATTGACAGATGAAGAATTCAGCCGGTTGAATTTTGATAAAACCTGTTCACTGTATAAGAAATCGACTATTATTTATCGGGAAGGGAGCCGTTTGACAGGCTTTTATTGTGTTACCCGCGGAATCGTAAAAATCTTTAAAACCGGTATCGATGGAAAAGAACAAATTATCAGGTTTGCGAAAAAAGGTGAAATAATTGCTTACCGTTCGTTGTTGAGCCAGGAGTTGGCATGTACCACCGCAAAAGTTATTGACGAAGCCATTTTGTGTCATATTCCCTATCAGACTTTACTTTTTCTTATTCAGAACAACTGGCAGTTTTCGCACCACATGCTGCAGATTGTTTGCCGCGAGTTGCGAGAAGCCAACGATTATATTACTGATATTGCCCAAAAAACAGTTCGCGAACGATTGGCAGAAGTTCTTTTGTTGCTCAAGGAGAATTTTGAATTAGACAACCAGAATACGCTTCAGATTTCGCTTACCCGCGAAGAACTGGCAAATATGGTGGGAACCGCAACCGAATCGGTGATTAGACTGCTTTCTGAATTTAAACAGGATAAACTGATTGAATTACAGGGCCGTAAAATTAAGTTCCTCGATATTGCAAGCTTACGACGGGTTGCCAATATTTAATTCAGATGCAGAAACGGCACAAAAACAAACCTCAGTACTTTGAAGAACAGGCATTGACTACACAAAAATTTGTGGTTCCGTTTCTTTCAGATTTGGTAAAATTCGACAGTGCAACCACCGTTCTGGAAATTGGCTGTGCCGAAGCCGGAAACCTGAAACCCTTTGTGGATATGGGATGTAAATGTACCGGCATTGATATTTCGTGCAGCAGGATTGAACAGGCAAAAGAGTTTTACAAAAACCACATTAACCTGCAAAACCTGACTTTAATCTGTGAAGATATTTATAAAGTTAATCCTGATAAAAAATACGACGTGATAATTATGCGCGACGTAATTGAACACATTCCCAACCAGGAAAAATTTATGGGTTTTGTAAAAAGCTTTCTTAAACCCGAAGGTAAATTCTTCCTTGCATTTCCACCGTGGCAAAACCCGTTTGGCGGACATCAGCAGGTTTGTAAGAGCAAAATTCTTTCGGTTTTGCCCTGGTTTCACCTTTTTCCACAGAGCATTTATGTATTTATTTTGAAAGCTTTTGGAGAAGCTGAAGGCACAATTAACGGACTTCTGGAAATAAAAGACACCGGAATTTCGATAGACCGTTTCGAACGCATTTTAAAACAGGAAAAATACATTACCGATAAGCGCGTTTTTTACTTCATTAACCCAAATTACGAAACCAAATTTGGCATTAAACCGCGCAAACAGATAAAACAGATTACATCAATTCCGTGGGTTCGGAACTTTTTTACGACTGCCATGTATTATGTGGTTTCGAAACAGGATTAGGTTACTGGGGTTACTTCAGTTTTATTTATGCTATGTGGCGAAGTTCGGAGCGTTTATAAAACTGATTCAACAAATTGCTTTTTGGAACGCTGTAATCAGTAATAAAATCAGTCAGGCATTGGCTAAATCAAGTGTTTTTTATTTACAGGTTTACTTCCAACATAAATGACATATTGCTGTCGGTAACTTAAAAAATAGATATTTAGACGGGCATTAATAATGTAAAATATTTTATAAGCGACATTTTGTAAAAACAGTTCCCTCTTTATTTTTGGAATCCATTTCCGGTAAATACTCCAGCCTTTTTTCACTTGAGGAGTTATATCTTCACTGTAATTAATTTCAAGTTCCGATTTCAAAAGTTCTTCCTCGTATCGTTTTTTATTCCAAAAATGATAAACCATCGTTTTCCCCCATAACTTCATAAATCCTTCTCTTTTGTTACGGGTAGTTAAAATATCGGCAATAAGGTATTGTCCTCCGGGTTTTAGAACGCGGTACACCTCGCTAAGAAATGCCGGTTTATCAGGATAATGAAAAGCACTCTCAATGTTAATCAGAACGTCGGCGGAATTTGATGGGATCTGTGTAAGGTTTTGAGCATCATCTACCATGAAATGTACATTATGCATATTCGTTCGATCTCTTTCGCCATTCGCAATATCAATGTTAGCTTTGCTGATATCGATCCCAGTTATTTTTAAAGGATTATAACTGGTATTTATGTACAGAGCCTGAACTCCATTTCCGCATCCTATTTCAATAATTTCTTTGTTTTCTATAGGATTGAGTAATGAAATGCAATAATCAGTAAGGTTTTTCTGCGCCTGGATAAAACTGTCAGACTCATTTACAAAAAGCGGATAATGAAGCATTGTGTACTCATTTTCCAACCTTTTGAGAGCCAAATTCATCGACTCATAATATTGGTCTTTGGTAAACGCGGTTCCGATTAGTTTAAATAATTTTTGCAGAATATTCATTTTATACAGGATAATAATTTGATGTTTTGACAATGCAAAATTATAATTAATATGCTGAACTCACCTAAGATAGTTTCAATCGCCTTTTAAAACAGGAAAATGTTGCACGCATATAGAATTTGATTAATAGTCATTGATATTACTTATGAAATTATAACTAAACCAATTAACTTTTTGAGTAAATTACACGTTATTAACTGAAAAATTATAAAATCAAAATCGTTATGAATGAAACAAGTTACAATGTAAACAGTGAAAGCAAGTGCCCGGTTACGGGGGCAACAGCCAAACACGGCGCCGGAGGTGGTACAAGAAACCGCGACTGGTGGCCTAATCAGTTAAAGTTGAACATTCTGCGTCAACACTCTTCATTATCTAACCCAATGGGTAAAGATTTTAACTATGCCGAAGAATTTAAAAGTCTGGATTTAAAGGCCATAAAAAAAGACCTGCAGAAATTAATGACCGATTCTCAGGATTGGTGGCCGGCAGATTTCGGTCATTACGGACCATTATTTATCCGAATGGCATGGCACAGCGCAGGTACATACCGCACAGGTGACGGTCGTGGCGGCGCAGGTGGCGGTCAGCAACGTTTTGCTCCGTTAAACAGTTGGCCCGACAATGTTAACCTCGACAAAGCCCGAAGGCTGCTTTGGCCAGTAAAGCAAAAATATGGTCGAAAAATATCGTGGGCCGACCTGATGATACTTGCCGGTAATGTTGCCCTGGAATCCATGGGATTTAAGACCTTTGGATTTGCGGGAGGACGCGAAGATGTTTGGGAACCGCAGGAAGACGTTTACTGGGGTTCAGAAACCAAGTGGCTGGGTGGTGATATCCGCTATGTACATGGATCAGAAGGTGTACAAAAAGAAGGTGGCGTAACTGTATCCGACGATAACGCAGACGGAGATATACATTCACGTAAATTGGAAAATCCGCTTGCCGCTGTGCAGATGGGTTTGATTTATGTTAATCCTGAAGGACCAGATGGAAATCCGGATCCGCTTGCCGCAGCTAAAGATATCCGCGAGACTTTTGCCCGAATGGCCATGAATGATGAAGAAACTGTGGCGCTTATCGCCGGAGGACATACTTTTGGGAAAACTCATGGCGCCGGCGATGCTGCGCATGTTGGACCCGAACCTGAAGCTGAAGAATTGGAAGCGCAAGGCCTGGGATGGAAAAGTTCCTTCGGTTCGGGAAAAGGAGGCGACACAATCACCAGCGGTTTGGAAGTGACCTGGACACAAACTCCGGCCAAATGGAGTTATTATTTCTTCGATAATCTTTTTAATTTTGAATGGGAACTAACAAAAAGCCCGGCCGGTGCGCATCAGTGGGTCGCAAAAAATGCCGGTGACGTAATTCCCGATGCCCACGATCCTTCAAAAAAACATGCACCAACGATGCTCACTACCGACCTGTCATTGCGTTTCGATCCCGTTTATGAAAAGATATCAAGACATTTCCACGAGAATCCTCTTGATTTTGCCGATGCATTTGCCCGGGCATGGTTTAAGCTCACTCACCGCGATATGGGGCCACGTTCGCGTTATTTAGGCATTGAAGTTCCGGCAGAAGAACTGATTTGGCAGGACCCGGTACCAGCTGTCAATCATGCCTTGATTGGCGATTCAGATATTGCAGCATTAAAAACTGAAATATTAAATTCCGGTTTATCTGTGTCGCAATTGGTATCAACAGCATGGGCTTCAGCTTCAACTTTCCGTGGATCCGATAAACGTGGCGGTGCCAATGGTGCCCGAATCCGTTTGGCTCCACAAAAGGATTGGGCAGTAAATAATCCGACTCAGCTAAAAGTTGTATTGGAAAAACTGGAAAGTATCCAAGCAGAATTCAACAACGCCCGGACGGATGGGAAAAAGGTATCGCTGGCTGACTTAATTGTACTTGCAGGTTGTACTGGTGTTGAAAAAGCAGCGAAAGACGGAGGAACAGTAGTAACAGTTCCCTTCACTCCGGGACGAATGGACGCATCGCAGGAACAAACTGATGTGGAATCATTTGAAGTACTGGAGCCGGTAGCCGATGGTTTCCGCAACTATCTGAAAACAAAATATTCCGTTTCAACCGAAGAATTGTTGGTTGACAAAGCCCAGTTGCTCACTTTAACTGCCCCCGAAATGACAGTTTTGGTTGGCGGTATGAGAGCGTTAAATGCAAATTTTGACAATTCGAAACACGGAGTGTTCACCAATCGTCCGGAAACGCTGACCAACGATTTCTTTGTGAATCTACTCGACATGAGTACTGCATGGATGCCAATATCCTCAGATAAAGAGTCATTTGAAGGACGTGATCGCAAAACCGGCACAGTAAAATGGACCGGAACCCGCGCAGACCTTGTTTTTGGCTCCAACTCCGAACTCAGGGCACTTGCAGAAGTATATGGAAGTGTGGATGCCAACGAAAAATTTGTAATGGATTTTGTAGCGGCCTGGAACAAGGTAATGAACCTCGACCGGTTTGACCTTGCCTGATTGTAACTTTGAATTAGAATATTGAAGGTGGCCTGGCAACGGGTCACCTTTTTGTTTTTTGCATCGATGCGGATAAATGCAGGTTACAGGTTTATTCTTTTTCAATAAGGGTATCAGAAATCTGCTTTTTTTACCCCCTCCGCAAGGCCAGAAAAAAACGTCACGTTGTTTTCCGAAAAACATTGGGACGTTTTTTAAAAACGACAGGACGTTTTTGGGAAAACATCACGTCGTTTTTTGAGATGCCATAATATGCTGTTTACGAGACCTTTTCGTAAGTCATATTTTTGAGCATATTTTTCAGTTCTGCACTGGGTTCAAACACCGTGCGCATATCGGCCCCGCTTACGGTAATTGCCCTTTCAATCCGGGTAGTTAGTTTTGTCATATCGTTTTTATTAACGCTGTCAAGTCTGAAGAAGTTGACAGGTTGCAGGCGCTGATGACTTGACTTGTCAGCGTACGAAGCTCCTGACAACGTCTGACTAATACAAACTACGAAACGGCTTTGAATCCTGTTCCTTCAACATTCAATCCCTTAATAACTCATCCCTTCATTCCTTATCTACCAATCCAATCCTCAGGATTCAGTTTTTGGTTTTCGAGCCAGATTTGAAATTTCAGGATCGATTTGTTGCCATCCTCCGCATCTGTATAAACTGTGCCAATGGCTTGCTTTGTCGATACTTTATCGCCCATTTTAACCGTTACCTCGCGCAGGTTTGAATAAACGCTGAGGTATTTTCCATGCCTGATGATAACCGCCGTGTTTCCTCCGGTAATTCCGAAAACCCGGCTTACTTCGCCATTAAATATTGATCTTACTTTTGCGCCCGCTTCGGTGGTGATGCTAATTCCGTTATTCCGGGTTTGCACATTGGTTAACACCGGGTGCTGGTTAATTCCGAAATGTTCGGTAATCACACCGCGTTCAACCGGCCAGGGCAACCGTTTTTTGTTTTGTACAAAGCTTTCGCCAACCAGTTTTTGCTCTGGTGTAAGCGAAAAACCTGTAGCTCCAACTGCCTTGCTTTTCCGTGCTTCTTCCTCAATAATTTTTTGAATTTCACGTTCAAGTCGCTGTTCTATTTCGCGTTGTTGCTGCAGTTTTTTCCGGAGATCCTGCTGTTCTTTCTGCAATTTTTGAACTTCGGCGTTTTTTTGTGTTTTTTCCTGCGACAACTGCCGCGTTTCTTTTTTGGTATCGGTAACCAATTGCAGTTTTATGAGTTTCTGTTGTTCCAGTTTTTCGGTTTTTTGATTCAGTGCCAGCTGAATTGCCCCTATAATTTCTGCCTGGCTTTCGCGGTAGGCAGTATATTGTTTCATGTATAAATAGCGGCGGTATGCCTGATTCGCATTATCGGCCGAAAGTAAAAACAGAATCTGGTCGTATGCATTTCTGTTACGGTAAGCAGATCGGATTAACTCGGCGTACTCTTTTTTCAAATCGTTGATATCGCTGTTCATCAACCTGATAGCGAGTGTATTGTTGTCGATTAACTGCTGATATAAATTGATTTCGCCGTTTATGGAAGAAATTACGGCATTCCTTTTTTCGATTTGGTTGTTTAGTAACTGAACGCGGTTCAGCGATAATTTCTGATTTTTCTGAACTTCGTTAAGCAGTTTTGTGGTATATTTTATGTCGTTTTCAGCATCTTGTTTTTTCTTTTGCAACTCGTCAATCGACTGCGAAAAAGCAACAAAACTGAGAATAATAAAGAATCCGGTAACAAGCAATAACTTCATTCAAAATAAAATTTTGTTGTTGCGAAAGTAACAGTTTAAGTGTTTAATTTACTTTGATTTGTTGATATTTTTCGGGTATTTCCAAATTTAGAGAATCTAATTTATCGGTAGAAAAACCACTCATTCTGATTTTCAAGGCAATATTGTCTGATTCTGAATTAAAACTCATATCGATAGCTCCGGGGTAATCTTTATTCATCACTTTCACAAATTCATCAAAATTCATTTCCATTTTGCGGTTGTTGGTTTTGTCTAAAATAAGCAGTTTTGTAAGCGCAAAATTGGTTGGATTAAAACTCATTTTCTGAAGTATTAACGCATTATCGTCCAGTCGTTTTAACCTGCGTTCAATTTTACCGGTCTTTCCTTTTTCATCCATCTTGAACACTTTACGCTCTTTTTCAGACTGAAGAACATACATTCCGGATTCTACCGAAGTGCTGAAAGTTTTAAAATCCCTGTCTTTTTCATCATTCCGATACGAAAAAGCCCTGTTTGAAATTATGGCTTGAATTATATTAAAATCGAGGTCGATGTTCAGAAAATTGCTTAAAAATGTGTAATCATCAACAAAATAGTTTCTCTCGATATAATTTACGTATATAACACTATCGGGTGTGAGTAAAACGCGCCCTACCGGTATGTTCAGCTTGGTAATTGACGCTAATATTTTTTCATCTTTAATTGCCTTTAAACTGATTCTGAAAGAGGTTTTTGATTGATTGCCCGAAAACTGACAGTTAATGCGGCTGATTGATAAACTTTCGTAAACCAGGCTGTTTTCTTCTATATTTTTCAGCAGTTTGGCTGTGCCAATGGGTTTTACATTGACTGTTGCAATTTCACGTGATGTTTTGCACGAAGAGAACCCCAGTGCAATGAACAAAAATGATATTAAAATGAGTTTTGAAGATGAAAAAAGCCTGACCATATTTCTATTCTTCAAAGTATTTCTGTTCGCGTATTTTGCGCAGTAAAACTTCTGATTTACTTCCGCTGTTTTTAGCCTTTTCCCAGTATTGATTTGCTTCTTCGAGCTTATTGAGCATAAATAAAATATCGCCGTAATGTTCCAGCATAACAGCATTATCCTCGCCACTGTTTTTGATGGCTGCCTCCATATAAAATTTTGCCAGCGTATAATTTCCCTTTTTGAATAAAACCCATGCATAAGTATCGAGGTAAGTTGCATTGTCGGGAAAACGTTCAATCACTTTCCCGCTCATTCTTTCGGCTTTGTCCAAATCGCGCCCAACCAGCGATAAATAATAGGCATAATTATTCAGGCCAACGTAGTTTTCCGGATTCAACTCAACCGATTTATCGAAAAGTTTGAATGCTTCATCAATTTTATTCTGCTTGTAAAGCGCTTCGCCTTTCAGCATCAGTAACTGTCCTTTCAACGGAGCATTGTCAACAACAAAGTCCATTCCTTCATCAATAATTGCAATGGTTTCATCATATTTTTCCAGCTGAATGCAAGCCACACTTTTCAGCAGATAAACGTTGGGTTGGTTGGGGAATAATTCAATTGCCTTTGTACTGTGTTCGTAAAGTCCCGGCCAGTCCTGCAAATCATTGTCGATAAACAGCACTCTTTCCCAAATCATATAATCATTGGTTTCCAGTTCCAATGCTTTTAAAAGGGCTGCCCTTCCTTCAGCAAGTTTATTGTTTCGCAACAAATTATCGGCCTGAATGGTGTAAACCAAAAATTCATCAGGGTGATTTTCAAGTAAAATATTAATTAGCTCAACTTCCTTTTCATCGGTCAGTTTCGATTCTTCGCGATTGGAAACCAACATCATATACAACTGGATTTTTGTTTGTAATTCAACATTTTTACTTGCAAAACCTTTCTTTGTTTCTTCAAATGACTTTTCACTCTGGTTATTTTCAAGGTAGTAATTGGCAAGCGAAAAATGAACAAATCCACTTTCGGGGTCCATTTCAAGAATTTTATTGTAATTTTTGAGGGCGTTTAAAGAGTCACCCTGACTTTGATACAAATCGGCAAGCAATCCGTAATATTTTGGTTCTGTCGGATTGTCTTTTATCAGTTTTTCAATTTCAGCGAATGCTTTGTCAACCTGTCCATTTGCAAGATAAAGCTGTTGTATTTCAACCGAAATCTGTTCATTTATTCCAGTTTTTTGTTCCAGTAATTTGTAAGTATCAATGGCTTGGTTATATTTTTCGGCATTGGCCAGCATAATTGCTTTTGAGTATAAATACTGCTGATTTTCAGGATCTTTTTTCAATAATTCAGTAAATAAACGTGCGGCATCGTCAAACCTTTTTGTTTGCTGATAAATTTGCGCCAGCATCTGTTTGTACCAAATGTTATCAGGATTAAGACTGATTGCCTTTTCGAGCAGTAAAGTAGCGCTTGTAAAATCGTTGTTGGCTGCGTGAATACTGGCCAGTTCGTACATTGCTGCCGAAGAGTTCGGGTCGATTTCGAGACAACTTGATAATATTTGAATGGCATTTTGTGCATTTCCAAACATTTTCTGTTTGAGCGCTTCCGAAAACAGATAGTCAAATTCCATCTGCTTTTTTTCGGCTAATTCTTTATTTGGGGTTTCAACCGCTGCATTTACAACCTGCTGTTCGGTAATTTTTTTCCCTCCCGAACATGAAACAACCGCAATAAACAGAACGACGACACTAAAATACCTGATTGTTTTTTTCATTTTTCTAATTTTTCCCGGTATGGCCAAAACCACCCTCTCCTCTTACTGTTTCTTCCAGCTCTTCTACCAAACTCCATTGCACTGTTTCGTGCGATGCAATTATCATCTGGCAGATTCTCTCTCCACTCTCAATTACAAAATCCTCGCTCGACAGGTTGATTAAAATTATTCCTACTTCACCCCGATAATCGGCATCAATTGTTCCGGGCGAATTTAAAACGGTAATTCCCTTTTTCAGCGCCAAACCACTCCTTGGACGAATTTGAGCTTCAAAACCTGCCGGAATTTCAACAAATAAACCCGTGGGAATTAGTTTTCTTTCCAATGGTTTTAACACAACCGGCCCGGCAGGTAAATATGCCCGCAAATCCATTCCTGCTGAAAATTTGGTACTGTAAGCAGGCAATTCGTTATCTGATTTATTTACAATTTTAATCTCCATTCGAACTTCTCTTTTTTTTGAGAACCGCAAATATATGGATTTATAAAGATTTTACAGTCTCAATTAACATTATTTGTATATAAAATATCTATTTCAACTTGTTGGATAACAATTAAATGAACATAAGGTTCGTCATAATTTCGTCTGAAACAAACATGCCGTTTTCGGTTAAAGTATAAATTTCACTTTGTTGTTTAACCAAACCCGTGGTGATATATTTTTGGATATTTTGCTGAAACCAGATTGACTTTTCTATTCCAAAACCTGCTTTTATTTCATCGGTTGATACTCCCCAAACAGTACGAATCCGGGTTAAAATGTATTCGTTGTACTTGTTGTTCTCGCTTAGAATTTCTTCTTCGGAATACGGTAATCCAGACTCAACAGCTTTTATATAACTCTCAATGTGAGAAACATTCCAGCTTCGCGAAATGCCATTAAATGAATGAGCCGACGGGCCAAGACCGAGGTATTTAACACCCAGCCAATATGATGAATTGTGCTTTGAATATTTGTGGTCTTTGGCAAAATTCGATATTTCGTATTGTTCGAAACCATTTTCTTTTGCCGTTTGAATTAAAATCTGAAACTGACTGATACTTTCTATTTCCTTCAAAGCTTTTAAAGTTCCTTTTTTCAGCCAGGTGTAAAATGGTGTTCCTTCGTGGTAGGTTAAATGGTAGGCAGAAAGGTGTTGAACGGGTAACTGAAAAACCAGGTTTAAATCGGCTTTCCACTGGTCACGGGTTAATCCGGGCAATCCATAAATTAAATCAACGCTGATATCTTTAAAACCTGTTTTTGCTGCATTTTCAACCGCTGCAATTGCCTGATTTGCGTCGTGTCGCCGATTCATCTTTTTTAAAAAATCATTCTGAAACGA
The DNA here is from genome assembly GCA_035467235.1 of Draconibacterium sp. Lineage (GTDB taxonomy): Bacteria > Bacteroidota > Bacteroidia > Bacteroidales > Prolixibacteraceae > Draconibacterium. The sequence goes on from DATITY010000540.1 coordinate 12,447, forward strand.
TTGAATTCCGATGCTCAGCCGGCGAACTCCGGCACTGTAAATTTCATTCAGGTATTCAACAGAAAGGTCGTCGGGATTGGCTTCAAAAGTAATTTCTGCAGTTGGTGAAACCTTAAAATTTCTATGCAGAAAATCGAGTATTCCGTTTAATTCGCTTTTATTTAAAACTGATGGTGTACCTCCACCAATATAAATGGTTTCAACAGGTTCATTTTCAAAGTAATCTTTGCGTTGAATGATTTCATTTTCCAATGCTGAAATAAATTTTCTGGTAAGCGAAGTATTTACCGTTTTGTAAAAATCGCAGTAATAGCATTTTTGTCGGCAGAAAGGAATGTGAACATAAATACCTGCCATTGTTTTTTAATTTTTTGTTTATCAGAATTTGAAAATAATGTGGTGTTGCCAAAAAAGCTTAATATTGCAAATGAAATAATGTTATCTGTGGAGCAGATTTCCAACAACACAAAAATAAAATGAAAATTACCTACTTCTGGAAACCATTGTTATGGCTTGCAATTATTTGTTACGCGCTTTTTATTCCTGCAGATGATTTACCTATAAAACCTATCTTAAAAATTCCTCATTTCGATAAAATTGTACACTTTGGGCTTTTTTTTGTTTTTTGCCTCTTTCTGTTGAGACCCTTTAAAAAGCTTCAGCTTAAATATTATCTGCTGGCACCGTTAATTTCAATCATACTAAGCGCTTTACTTGAAATCAGTCAGCACATTTTATCCAAATCACGCAGTAGCGACATTTACGATTTTATGGCCAACACTGCAGGAATAATTGCATCGGTAATGTTTTATTACCTGTTTGTTTCAAACCAGAAATGGGAAAAACTCTTTTAAAGTTTTACAAATTCCTCGTATTTGTCAATATCCTTGCTGATGATATCCAGTGTTGTTTCTTTGTAAAAGGCACAAATATCTTTTCGCAATTTATCATACTGCGTATGAACCGGGCACAATGGTTTTGAAGGATCGTGCATTTGGCAAGGTTCCAGTGTAATTAAGCAGTTGGTAAAAAACTCTTCGCCGTCAACTTTTGTCACAATATCCCAAAGCGTGATATTTCCAGCCTTTTTCCCCAAAGCAAAACCTCCGTTTGGCCCTTTGGTAGAAACCAGCAGTTTTTGTTTTACCAGGTTTTGCAGAATTTTACCGAGAAAAGGCGAAGACAAATGCAAATCCTCCGAAATCTTTTTAATACCAATCCGTGTATTTTCTTCAGAATATTTTCCGAGATAAATAAGTGCCCTCAATGCGTATTTACAAGTGTTCGATAACATAATTATAATTTTAAATTTAACTTCCAGGTTTTACTAAACGAATTTTTGGCAAACACAGGAAACTCCTTTTCGTTGCCTAATATATTTTTATTGGTTTTTACCAAATGGTTTTTAATTGTGCCATTTACAAAATCCATGTTTTTGCGTTTTTTTAATGCCCATTCATAAACTTTCATTCCTGCATTCCAACCATGAGTGCCAAGGATTTGTTCAACACTTAATTTACGGTTGAGCAATAATAAATCGTGAAGTGGAATTTTTACGGGGCAAACTTCGGAACAGGCACCACAAACAGAACAGGCATAACTTAAATGATTGTATTTTTCAAATCCATCCATAAACGGAGTAATTACCGAACCGATTGGTCCTGTATAAGTTGCAGCGTAGGTATATCCGCCAACATTTCTATAAATGGGGCAGGCATTTAAACATGCACCGCAACGGATACATTTTAAAGCTTTAAAATGTTCTTTTTCTGTGGCTATTTTGGTGCGGTTATTATCGAGCAATACCACAAACATTTTTTCGGGACCATTTGTCTCGTTCGCTTTTTTAGGACCAGTGATTAACGAGTTATATACTGTTACCTGCTGTCCAGTTCCATGTGCTGCCAAAAGTGGCAGGAACAGCGGCAAATCGCTGACTGAGGGCAGGATTTTTTCGATACCGGCAATTACTATATGAACTTTTGGAAATGCCACCGACATAAAACCATTTCCTTCGTTTTCAGTCAAAATAATTCCACCGATATCAGCAATTAAAAAATTGGCGCCCGTAACACCAACCTCAGCAGATGTAAACTTTTCACGTAACTTTTCGCGCACAAAAAGAGTTAATTCCTGCGGAGTACTATTTGGAGGAGTATCAAATTTTTCATTGAAGAGTTTTGCAACATCTTCCTTTGATTTGTGCATCGCTGGTGTTAAAATGTGATATGGCTTTTCTCCGGCCACCTGTACAATGAATTCTCCCAAATCAGTTTCTACAGGCTCAAAACCATTTTTTTCAAGATTTACATTCAGCTCAATCTCTTCCGAAATCATAGATTTGCTTTTTACCAGCAAATGCGCATCGTTTTCTTTTAAAACTTTTATAATTTCCGAAACGGCTTCCTTGCTGTTTCTTGCCCAGATAAGCTGGATATTATTTCTGATGGCTTTTTTTTCAAACTCCTTTAAATAATATGCCAGGTTGGCAACAACTTTATCTTTTATAAATGAAGCTCTTATTTTTGCCAATTCAAGATTTTTATAACGAAGTTTTCCCCGGGAAACTGCCTCGTCGTATCTTGAAATATTAAAGTTGATAGTTTTCCTGTGTTTTTTATCAAATGCAATTTTTGAATCTTCAAGAAATATGTCGTTATAATTCGGCATCGTTTATTTTAAAGGAATTTGAGCAACTCTTCGTGCATGTCTTCCGCCTTCGAATTCGGCATTCAAATAAGCCTCAACAATTGCAATTGCCTCTTCATCGGTTACAAACCGGCCGGGAATGGCGCAAATATTTGCATCGTTGTGTTGCCTTGCCAAAGCTGCAATCTGGGGCATCCAGCAAGTTGCCGACCGTACATGCTGATGTTTGTTTGCTGCAATGCTTATTCCCAGGCCACTTCCGCAAAATGTTATTCCAATTTCAAATTCTCCTTTATCTATGGCTTCTCCAATGGCATGCGCAAATTCGGGGTAATCAACCGGTTCGTTCGAGTAGCAGCCAAAATCCTTGAATGCAATCCCTTTTTCTTTGAAATATTTCAGGATTACCTGTTTTTTATCGAATCCTGCATGATCGCTCGCAACTGCAATTACTGTATTTTTCAAGTCTTTCATTTTTGCAAATTTAATAGTTTTTGGTACTTATTTCTTTTTATTCGTTTTAAATAAGCCCTTTAAATCATTTTTTTCGAATACAAAAACAATCGCGGCAAACAAACCAATCAGCACTGTTCCAATGCCATATTTTGCAAACTGGTGCATATTGGCGAATACCAGCGAAATAAAATACAATGCAAATGCCACTATGAAATAGAGGCTGATTCGTTTCAGGTTGTAGGGAACCGGATAATATTTTTGTCCAAGGAAATATGAAATGGTGAGCACAACCATGTAACTGATGAGCAGTGCCACCGCCGAACCCATGTAACCATAAAGCGGAATTAACAGAAAATTGAGCGAAACGGCAACTACCATTTCTACAAGGCTTTGCCAGGCTCCGTAACGGGTGCGGTCGGTAATTTTATACCAGAGCGATTGGGTAAAATACATGCCGTAAATAAGGTTGGCAATCAGAAT
>DATITY010000541.1:0-10509 GCA_035467235.1 Draconibacterium sp.
AGCACCACCAGGTTTTCGCCATCAAAAAGCTGTAACGACAGATTTCTTAATACTTTCAAATCGGCAAAACCTTTAGTGAGGTTATTAATTTCAATAACCTGGCGGGGTGTTTTTGTAGTTTCGGCATCAACCGTTTCAGTATTTTCCATGTTCCTTATTTTTTAACTATAAAAGCATATCAGTGATTTGTACAGCAATTAAATCGACAATAATCACAAGCAACGATGAAAGTACCACCGCCGAGTTGGCTGCTTTGCCCACGCTCTCGGTACCGCGCCCGGCAGTGTAACCCATGTAACATCCAACAAAACCGATTACCGCACCAAAAAAGAAGGTTTTAATTACGGCTGGAAAAAGGTCAATAAAATCGAGAACTCTGAATGCCTGAGAAAAGAAAAGTGTGAAAGTCACGTCTCCTTTTATATTTGCACCGGCCCAGCTTCCCAAAATTCCAAGTGCATCAGCATATAAAACCAAAAGTGGAATCATCAGCGTTGCTGCCAAAACCCGGGTAACAACCAGAAAGCGAATCGGATTGGTGGAAGAAACTTCCATGGCATCAATCTGTTCGGTTACTTTCATCGAACCCAGTTCGGCACCCATGCCAGAGCCGATTTTACCGGCACAAATCAGCGCAGTAATCACTGGTCCCATTTCCCTGATCAGCGATAATGCCACCATTCCGGGAAGTACGGATACCGCTCCAAAATCTACCAAAACAGGCCGTGATTGTATTGTAAGTACCAGTCCCATAATAAGTCCGGTTACTGAAATCAGCGGTAGTGTTTTATTTCCAATCAGATAACACTGGCGAAGGAATTCTTTAAATTCGAACTGACGCGAAAAAGTTTCTCTTGTGGTAATAAACACAAATAAAAAGAAATTCCCTGCCGCCAAAAAGAATCTATTTGCTTTTTGGGTTTTTTCAATGGTCTTCTCACTAAGCTTAATAACTTGCTTTTTTAAATCGGGCAGCTTTACTATTTTTTTTATAACCGGACTTATGATTTTCGCCATATTTTGAATGCTCTGTTATTATCCTGTTATTCTTTTATGGTTCTGCCAAGTTTGATTTGGCGCTTCCCAAGTCTTTCTTCTTTCCTGCCTTCTGCAAACATCACATCATTTTCAGTTAATGTCGCAAATTTTTGTTTGAGTTTGCCTTGTTGTTCATGCAACTTTCCTTCAACTTCATTTTTGTTCATACTGATAATTTTTTTTGTGACTGCATTATCACCATGTAAAGGTCATGGTTATTTATCAGAGACGTGTTACACATTTGCAGAAATGATTTACATGATTCACACATTTTGGAAGGGCAGAGAGCAAGGAGCAAAGGGCAGGGAGCAGAGGGCAGCTACTTTTTACTTCAGGAAAATAAGGAATAAGAAATAAGGAATAAGAAATATGAAACAGGGAAGAAGAAGTTTAATTATTTCAAATTCAGCTTTTTCAGAATGGGAGGAATTTTGATAATCGGGGGCATTGTGTCGCCCAGCAGAAATCCCCAGGGTTTTGACAATTCGTTGTTATCCAGAATAAGTTTTACGATGGCAAGCAGTGGAATAGAAAGAAACATTCCGGGTATTCCCCACAATGCATTTCCGGCAATAACCACAATAATGGAAGCAAGCGCATTGATTTTTACCTTCGAGGCAACTATTTTGGGAACGATATAATTGTTGTCAACAAATTGAATAACTGTATAAGCGATAAACACATAAATCATGTACTCAGGCGATTTGGTTACCAGCGCAATTAACATGTAAATAACGACGCTTATAACCCCTCCGATGTATGGTATAATGTTTAGCAGGGCGCCAATAATACCAAGTAGAATTGCGTATTCAACACCAAGTATTAAAAGAGCAACCGTATTTAAGGTTGCCACAATTACAAACTCGAAAACCAACCCCACCAAATAGCGTTGGATAACAACTTTTGTCTGCGAAACCATTGTTCTTACCCGGCTCTGACTGGTTTCACTGAAAAGTTTGAAAATAAAATCGTGAATAAGTGGATGGTAATACAAAATCATAAAAACATACACCGGAATTAAAAACAAAATAACCAAAGCATTGCCAATAATGGCAAGTGTTTGACCAATTGCGGCCCTGCCGCGATCAATCAGATCCTGTTTTGCTGTTGTAATCCAGTCGTGAATTTTTTGCGGGTCTATATCATAACGAACTGCAGCATCGGTAATGTTCTGATTGATTACCGCATTAAACTTATCTGCTAAAGCGGGCCATGATTCACTAACTCTTTGCACCTGTTTTATCAGAAGAAGACCAAAAGCGGCAATAACTAAAAATGCAACGAAAAAAACGATGACAATGGCAAACATCCGGTTTATTTTCATCCTGATTAACCAATTTATAGCAGGGTGCAGAACAATTGAAATGATGGTTGCAAAAACGAGTGGAACGATGATACTTTGGCCAATATAGAGTATGGTAAAAAAAACAAACAAGCCTATGATAATCAGTACTATTCTTGCGAAAAAGGGGATTTGTATTTCCTTGTCCATCACGGTTTTATATTATTCTTTTGCCTTTTACGGAAAATACGCTGTGCAATAAACTGTCTGAATGACTGAATTACTTTTGGGCCGCGGGCAACAACGCTGGCAACTCCAAACTTTAAAACATTGCCAAAAATTCTTCGGCTTTTACTATTTGATGCACCGATAAATATTGCTTTACTTCCAAGATAACCGGCAAAAAGCCCTAATGCAGTGCCTAAAATATTTTTAAACAGATTGGGTGATGAAACCATTCCTTTCAATGAGTTGCCGATAATATTTACAGGACGTAAACTCTGCCTGGTATAGTAAAATTTTTCCCTCACCTGCTGTAAATGATCGGCTTGCTCGGCTTCCAGGATTTGAATCGCTTCTAACAGTTCGGCTGTGGATGATATATTTCCCATGACATTTTATTTAAACAACTGTTTAACCATAAAATCACCAAACTTCCTTTTCATCCATTTATGCATGAAAAAGTGCATCAAAAGACCTGTAATTCCATAAAATACGCCAATGATAAAAAAACCATAAAACGCATTTTCAAGAATCGTTCCCAGCAAAAGGGCAAGTCCCAAACTAATGAAAAGCACGCAAAAAATAACTACAACATAAACCACAAGATGGGGTAATGCAGACGATGTAATTTCTGATGTTTTATGCAATGCCCTTAACTTTACCAGCTCTGCACTTGACTTTCCGTATTCAATTGTACTTTCAAGTAACGATTCTATTAAGTTCACTTTGTTTTCCATGGTTTCTGTTTTCATAATTATGTTTCAGTTCCCTTTGGGATATTATCCTAAAACAGGAAAATTGTATATTTAAAATTGCCACCAAGACACTAAAACACGAAGGGACACGAAGTTTTACCTTGTGATTCTAAGTGTCTTCATGTCTTTGTGGCAATAAACAATTCAATAGACGGTTTGTATAAATATATCCCGCTTCAAGTATTGCGTAAATTATTTACCATTAAATGCCATGCATTTTGTATAGCTTATTCAACTTTTACAGTCTTGCCCATTTTCTTTTCAGTAAAATCGGCTACTTCTTCTTTTACTTTTTCAAACTTTTTGTTAGTTTTTTCAAGCAAATCATTTAATTTATTTTTTAATGAATCCGCATAATTTTCACCTTTATTCATGATCCTTCTGCGGGTTCTTGAACCTTTTGCCGGGGCAAACAATATACCTGCCAAGGCACCGGCAGCTACGCCGGCCAGTAATCCTAATACTACTTTTCCTGAACTCATAATTTTAATTTTTTTATTTATTGATATAATTAACTATTTGGAAGCACTGTAATATTTCATGGCTTCCGGCATAAATTGCTTTAGCTTTCTTATTCTTGTGTCATCGGAGGGGTGGGTGCTTAAAAATTCTGGTGGTTTTGCCCCGCCTGCTGATGCCATTCTTTGCCAGAAAGCAACGGCTTCCTGAGGATTATAACCGGCCATGGCAGCATATATCAATCCGTACTGGTCGGCCTCAGTTTCCTGTTGCCGCGACCAGGGTAACATTGCCCCAACAGTACTTCCAATAGCATACGACTGCATAAACAAATTCTGCGTTTCTGCTGGTTTTTGCGATAATGCCACCTGTAACGCAACACCACCCAATTGCTGCATCATTGCCTGACTCATCCGTTCGCTTCCATGTTTTGCAATGGCATGGGCAATTTCGTGGCCAACCACAATTGCCAGCGCGGTTTCGTTTTGAGTTATCGGCAGCAAACCGGAATAAACAACCACTTTACCACCGGGCATACACCATGCATTGGCTTCCTTACTGTCAACGGTGTTGAATTCCCATTTGTATCCTTCAGTCACCGATTGTTTACCCTCGTTTTTGTAGAATTTTGTTATTGCATTCGAAATTCGTGCCCCAACACGGTCAACCATTGCAGCATCTTTGCTGCTTCCCGGATTTAAGACCTTGTTTTCTGCCAGGAAAGTGTTGTACTGGCTTACTGCCATCAGTTGCAATTCTGATTCCTGCACCAGGCTCAATTGTTTGCGCCCGGTTACCTTGTTTAAAATGCAACCTGTCAGAATAGATGCAATAAATATGGATATGATAATCTTCTTCATGACATTAATCTTAAAAAGTTAATCGATAAATCACTGAGAATAAAAATGAAAAAATGTGGGCAGAACGCCCACATTTTTATAACAAACCCAACTACGAATAAAATGGACGCTTTATTCGAAAATCTATAAATTTTTTCTCAGAAACATTAAAAGGGTGAATGATCTTTTAAAAAACCTTTCTTCCCTGTATAAGCTGAAAGATTACTGCAATTACTGCAATTACAAGCAGTACGTGTATAATCCCACCGGCACTGTAACCAATAAATCCTATTGCCCAGGCAATAACCAGAATAACTGCGATGATGTAAAGTAAATTTCCCATGACTTTTATTTTTAAAATTATTTTTAAAACTGTTTTGTTTTTATTCGCTTATAAAGCATCTAAAAAATTAAATTTTGTTTCAATTAAGAATAGAACTTATTAGCCACATTGATTTGATCCTCAGTTTATCCTTTTTAATGCTTTTCGGGCACAAGGGTAAAACTACAAGAGCCTTCCAACGTTTTGTTGTTATCTTAACATTTTGGAATCTGATAGTATTCTTGTGTATAAAATATTGTGATTCCATAATTTTCATTCTTTCAATTTCCACACTATTTAGTTACTGTAAAATCAGCAAATTCTTTTCCCAATTCATCCATATCATTCTTAAATTCCGTTTTGAATTTCTGCCAATCGTCTGAACTGTCTGATTTGCGCTCATTTAGTTCTATTTTCAAATCATTGTTTCTTCTTTCAAGTTCGACCAGCTTTTTTTTATACACAATCCTGTTTTCTTCGTTTGCCCCTGCAACATTTACTTTCAGTTCAGCAATACTTTTTTCATTGGCCATAATTTTATTATCATATACAATTCTAAATTGCTGGTAATTCATTTCAGCTTCATTTTGAATGACGTTTAGATCTTTTTGTGCCTCTTTTACCTCTTGTTTCGCATCTAAAACTTTCTCTTCAGCATTTTCTACTTTTTGAGAAGGTGATGTGCAACTGGTGAAAACTGTTCCTGCAAAAAACATGGTTATTGCCAGAAGAGTATAAGTTGTTTTTTTCATTTTTTCAATTTTAATTGTTGTTCAAATCTTATTACACAAAGATATTTCGCTTTAATACGGGAAGTGTTACATAACTTTTTGAAAAAATTACATTATTCACACATTTTTAGTTAAAAACAGATTCATACATTCCAAGCCGGTTTTTGAGTATTGCAATTTCTTTTTGCATTTCATTTATCCGTTTTAATAAATGAATGATAGTTTCAATACCTTCAAGGTTAATATCCAGTTCGCTGTAGAAACGTATGATTCTCTCAAGCTCTGACAGCTGGTTTTTATGAATATAGCTTGTTTCTTCGATGGTTGTAATCTTTATCAACCCGTTTTCGTGCAGCGAACTAATAAATGAAATCCCGATATTATGGTGAACACAGAATTCATTTGCCGGTATCAGATTTTTTATATTCATCGGTCAGTCATTTAAGATTTTGCCAATTCTGAGAATAAACTTTTTTGTTTTTCAGATAGATTCGTGGGAATTTTAACGAGATAAGTAATATAAAAATCGCCAAATTTCCCATCTGTTTTATAAACCGGAAATCCTTTGCCTTTTAATTTTATTTTGCTTCCGTTTTGCGTTTCGGGCTTTACTTTCAGTTTTACTTTTCCGCTTAGCATGCCAATTATAATTTCACCACCTAAAACAGCGGTGTATAAATCGATTTCGGCTGTTGTATATAAATCGTTGCCTAATCGTTTTATAGTTGAATGATTATTGATGATGAAAGTAATGTATAAATCGCCTTTTGGACCACCGTTAACTCCCGGGCCTCCATGTCCGGTTATTTTAATGGTTTGTCCGTTTTCTATTCCGGCAGGTACAGTAATTCTGATATTTTTGCCATTCACGCTTAATGTTTGTTTGTGTGTTTCAAAGGCCTCAATTAAATCGAGATGGATTTCTGCCTTGTAATCCTCGCCACGGTATTTAACCTGTCTGTCCCTGGCAGAACCACCAAACCTACCAAACATCGATTCGAAAAAATCTGAAAATTCTTCTTCGTTTTGTGAGCCTGAAAATCGTTGCTCTCCTGTATTTGACGTTTGCCGGCGATACTGGCCTGCTTCCTCAAACTTGTCGGCGTGTTGCCAGTCTTTTCCGTACTTATCGTATTTTTTGCGTTTTTCAGGATCGCTCAACACTTCATTTGCCTCGTTGATTTTCTGAAAATTGTTTTTGGCATCTTTATCATTCGGATTCAAATCGGGATGATATTTTCTTGCCAGTTTCCGGTAGGCATTTTTAATGTCTTTTGGGGTTGCCGTTTTACTTATCTCTAATATTTTGTAATAATCAATAAAATCCATGTTCTTACATATTAGATGTTAAAACAAAATTCAAAAAATAAGCAAATCTCAATTTTATAAAACTCAAATTATCAAGCTGTTTAGGCCATTGAATTTGAGAATTTTGATTTTACTTAAATTTTGAATTTTAGTGTTTACTGTTTACACTAATTTGATCCGATATTCCCCTGGCTAATAATGTTCCCAAAATCAACTGCTGTTTGATAAACATTGATGTATCCATCATATTCCAGCCAATTTGCATAGGTAATATTCAAATCATTGTTCAATTTTCTGATGGTAGTGTAGCTTTTTCCGGTAGTACCGTTAACATTGCTCAGCGTTTTCACTATTGGTCCGCCGCCAATTGTTGAAGTTGAACTCAGATTAATAGTTGCAGGATATGATTCTCCTGCAATGGTACCATTGAGAGTTAAGGTTACAAGTGAATTACCATTTTCTCTTTTTTCAAACAGTGCAGTTCCTGAAACACCGAAAGGTTGAATAGTATCCAGTTCATAAGTTACATTGGTATCGGTAATAACATTTCCGCCAATATCGCCTTGTGCAAGAATAACCAAAGGTTCACTGATGCTTTTCATCACTTTTATAAATCCGTCGTAGGCAATTAGTTGATCGTAAGCCATCGAAGTTACTTTGGTTGTACTTTTCCCGGTTTCATCAACCGGATTAAGAGTTACAACAACAGCACCTCCTTCGGCTACTGTGTTCATTAGTAATTCTGCCGGATGAACTCCCGATGGTGCGCCGTATAAAACCAAATCAATGGTTACTGCATTACCGGTTTCAATAAATGTTGCTTTTCCGGTTACACCCAGAACATCCTGTACTTTCAGGTCATAACTTGTTTCACTTCCATTGTCATCATCTTTATCACATCCACCTATGGTTATGAGCGCAATTAATGCGACAACCATTGTTAACACGATATTTAATTTTCCTTTTTTAATCATTTTGTATAATTGTTTATTTCCCGCGTCTGGCGGGTCAGTTGTAATAAATTTTACCTGGCAAATTTGAATCTTTTAAATACCGAAAACATTACATAATTTCAGCAATAAGTTACATCATTCACACATAGGGAAAAATCAGAAGTAATGCGAGAATGCTAGAATGCTAGAATGCAGGAATAGGGAATTGGGTGATTTATACAGAATTCACTTTATTTTTCAATGTATCCTGAAGGTAAATATTGATGTTTTTCAAAATAGCTGTTCACCAACTTTCTTATTGCTATCTGATTGATTGGCTTCGATATATAGTCGTTACATCCGGCTAAAATTGAATTTTCCCTGTCGCCGGCCATTGCGTAAGCGGTTTGAGCAATTATAATCACCTCAGTATTAAATTCACGAATTTTTCGCGTGGCTTCATAGCCATTCATTCCGGGCAGGTTTATATCCATCAGTATTAAATCGATGTCCGGATTATTTTTACAAGTTATAATCGCTTCAATTCCATTTGATACGTGTAAAAATTCTCTGGTGACGTTATTAAATATATTTCTTAGAAGCAGTTCCGATGTTTGGTCATCCTCGATAATTAATATTTTTAATTTTCTGACTGGTACTTTAATTTCATTGTCAATTGTGGAATCTGTTAAGAATTTTTTGGGTTTAACCAAAGAATGGGCAGGTAAGGTAAAATAGAATATGGACCCGGTATTTAACCGGTTGCCATTGACTGCAATCACACCGGGGTTGTTTGTCACCCAAATTTTACCGCCCAGCATTTCCACATAAGCTTTCGATATGGATAATCCCAGTCCGGCCCCTTCATAGTTGCGGGTTAATGATTCACTGCCCTGTCTGAATCTTTCAAAGATGATTTCTTTCTGTTCATCAGGAATTCCCGGTCCGCTATCTTTTACGAAAAATTCAAGAAATTCGTCCTTCAGTTTATAGCCAAATTCGATAGATCCCGTTTGGGTAAACTTTATTGCATTTTTAACCAGGTTGGTTAGCACTGCATACAATTTTTCCCTGTCTGTTTTAATGTATGCATCATTCGCAGAAAGTGCATTTTGAAATGTAAGATGCAGGTTTTTTTGCTCAGCTTCCAGCTTAAAGAACTGGTAAATAAATTCAACCTGTTCGTTAACATTTGTATCCGTAACAGTAACTTCAGTTTGATGTGATTCTATTTTCGAAAGGCTGATAATGTTATTTATTATATTGAGCAAACGGGTTCCGCTTTTCTCGATAATTCCGATGAATTTCTGTTGTTCTTCGCCACGTAGTTTATGATCTTTAAGCAATTCGGCAAAACCCAGAATGCCATTCATGGGAGTCCTGATTTCGTGGCTCATGTTGGCCAGAAATGCGGATTTTAACCTTTCGCCTTCTTCTGCCTTTTCCTTCGCTTTTGTTAATTCGCTCTCGGTTTGTTTTCGCTCTGTTATATCAATAAGGGTCAACAGACATTTTTTGGAATTATTGCTGATAATACCATTGGCGAGTACATATTTAATTGAATCGTCGTCTGTTGCCAGCATAAACTCACATGTTTCTTTTGCTTTGGAGTTGAATATTTTTTGGAGAAAACGATTATACTCAGCTCTCGTTTCGGACGAAACAAAAAACCCAAAACTACTGTTAATCAATTGTGAACTTTCTTTTCCCAACAACTGTTCTGCATTGAAATTCAAATGGATAATTTCGCCAGCTTTTGTAAGTGTCAGATAACCAGAAGGCGCAAAATCATATAATTCAGTGTATTTCTTTTTTGCGCGTTCTGCCTTTTCCTTAGCCAGTTTTAGTTCTTCATTTTGCATTTCAAGTTCAATCTTGTGCACTTCAAGCTCGTGAATAAGTCGCAGATTATTGGGATCGGTAAGAGGCAATTCCGATGTTTTCACTTTTTTGTTCACCAACATCTCTGCTTTGTGACGAAGGTTTTCGGTTTTGTTTTCTTTTACTGGGCTTTTATGATTCAGAATTGGGTTGTCCATAGTATTTAGTAATTCCATGCCAATCGCAGTACCGGTTTATTAAGCACTGCGATTGGCTGCAATTTCATTTTAATGTAAAAGTCAATTGCGCGGATAGAGTTGTTATTTATGCAAAAACCAGAGAAGGTTGGTACTAAATTATATAGTCACATTCTTCAAACTGTCAAGTACTCCAAATACGTTGAGCAACCAAATTACAAGAATGATTACAACGACTGCATTCAAAATATTTTTAATGGTGCGCTGCATGGGAATGTAGCTGTTTACCAACCAGAGAATTACCCCGGCCACAACAATGACGATAAGAATTGTTAAAATTGGCATGATGATAAATTTTATATTTGTACTAAATCATACGTTACAAAGGTTAAGTTTCCTGTACTAAAAAGTATTACACAATTAAATTAAAGAGTTACATCATTCACACATTTAGCCGATTAAATTCCTCCTTTTGAAAACAACTTTTCCTTGCTGAATGAATCGAGTGATAAGATAAAACGAATCCGGTTTTTAAACGGGCCGCTTACCGAATCAATGTTTTTGGATACTACCAAAGGAATATAAATCTCGAAAAGATCCCAA
>DATITY010000542.1:0-1602 GCA_035467235.1 Draconibacterium sp.
CTTTTCGACATCAGGCAAATGCAGTACCCGTTTCGCGAAAACGCCCGCGCCGCATGGCAGGGAACCGGCACCAGCTTCGATTTCGACGAAATGAAAAAGCCGCTGAAACAACCAGACGGCTCGATGTATACCCCGACAAGATTTGCGCGGGTGGCCGGTTATTCTCTCGAAGTGGTGGATAAAGTGATTGGCGCGCTTGGCAATCCGGTTGGCGTGAAAAGCTACAAACCGTTTCATTCGGTGGGCGAGGATTTTCTGCAGAATTACCTCGGAATGATTGGCATTCCGATGGATATTGTACCCGTTTTTCCTGAAAATGCTCCGGTAGTTTTGCTCACCGCAACTGCCTCATTTGACCCCGATATTGTGACGAAAATCAAAAAGCAACTGCAAAACGGCAAAAATGTGGTTGTTACTTCAGGGTTTTACAAAGCCATGCAGGGAAAGGGAATCGAAGGTATTGCTGAACTCCGCGTGACCGACCGCAAAGCCAGTGTAAAGGAATTTACCGCCGGCTGGGGACCTGCATCCACCATCGAAAAGGAAATCATCATTCCGCAAATCAATTACCTTACCAACGATTCGTGGGAACTGATTTCTGCCCGTGATGATACCAACGGCTGGCCGATTTTACATGCTGCCGATTTTTCAAAAGGCAAATTTTATGTGCTCACAGTACCCGATAATTTTATCGACCTCTATATTTTACCCGAATCCGTGTTGAACCGCCTGCGCCAGATAATTGCCGGAGATTTAAAAGTAACACTCGAAGCGCCCGGTGAAGTGAGCCTGTTCGTTTACGACAACAATTCGTTTGTTGTGGAATCGTTTTTAGACAGGGAAGTCAAAATTAAAATCCTGCTTGATAAAGGCGCAAAACAGATAACAGACGTGGCTACCGGCGAAACCATAGCCAGTGTTGAACGCACTGCACCTGTTTTCCGCAACCGCAAATTCGGAAAAGACGCTGTAGTTTTTGAGGTAACGCTGAAGCCGCATTCTTTTAAAGGATTTACGTTTTAAGGATTGTTTTTATTCGTTTATGTCCGAAAAATTTCAGGATAAATACCGTATTTCATAGGGCAGGTTGAAGAATTGGGATTATGGTTCGAATGCCATTTATTTTGTGACCATTTGCACCCAAAACAGGGAACATTATTTCGGCGAAATTGCGGATGGACAAATGAATTTGTCGGAAACCGGAAAAATGGCCAATGTGTTTTGGTTCGAAATTCCCAATCATTTCCCGTTTGTGAAATTGGGCGAATTTGTTGTGATGCCCAATCATGTTCATGGGATTATAATTATTGATAAACCGAATGATGATGGCGCCGTTGATGCAGACAAAATTGGTGGTGATGTAGGTGACGATGTAATGATTGACGCCCGTGGGGATGCGATTGTAGAGACGCAAAATTTTGCGTCTCTACCACCAATTCCACCACCAAATCACATTCCACCACCAAACCAACCGCAGAAACGCGGTAATATTTTCGGTCCGCAATCCCAAAATTTGGCATCAATTATTCGGGGTTATAAAATTGGGGTTACCAAATTTGCACGGAATAACAATATTCCATTTGCCTGGCAACCCCGTTTTCA
>DATITY010000543.1:0-3226 GCA_035467235.1 Draconibacterium sp.
TAATAATTACATCGAGGAAAATAAAAACCGTTTTTTGGAAGACCTTTTTGGATTGATACAAATTCCTTCCATTAGTTCAATCAAAGACAACAAGCCCGAAATGTACAGGGCTGCCGAATACTGGAAAAAAACTTTGCTCGATGCCGGCGCCGATAAAGCTGAAATATATGAAACCGAGGGAAACCCTGTAACTTATGGCGAAAAAATTATCGACACAAAATTACCAACAGTACTCGTATATGCCCACATGGACGTAATGCCGGTTGATCCGATAGAAAAATGGATTTCCGATCCGTTTAAACCCGAAATCCGTGATGGAAAAATATGGGCACGTGGCGCTGACGACGATAAAGGGCAGAGTATGATGCACGCCAAAGCATTCGAATTGATGGTAAAAACAAATACGCTGCCTTGCAACGTAAAATTTATGATTGAAGGAGAAGAAGAAATCGGGTCGCCGAATCTGGGAAAATGGTGCGCCGAACATAAAGAGATGCTGAAAGCCGATGTTATACTGGTTTCTGATACTTCGATGATTGCGCCTGACATACCTTCGATAACCACCGGACTGCGTGGACTTGCCTACTGGCAGGTTGAAGTTACGGGGCCAAACCGAGATTTACACTCCGGATTGTTTGGCGGCGCGGTGGCAAATCCAATCAACGTGCTCTGCTCAATGATTGATAAAATGTTGGACGAGAAAGGGAAAATCACCATCCCCGGTTTTTATGATGATGTATTTGAAGTTTCGGCAGAAGAACGCGAATTGCTTGGGCGGGCTCCTTTTAACGAAGAAAACTATAAAAAAGCGCTGGCTCTCGAAGAGTTGAAAGGGGAGGAAGGTTACTCAACAACCGAACGCACCGGAATCCGCCCGACATTTGATGTTTGCGGAATTTGGGGAGGTTACACCGGAGAAGGCGCCAAAACGGTTTTACCATCGAAAGCCTTTGCAAAAATATCGTGCCGGTTAGTTCCAAACCAGGATCACCACAAAATAGCTGAACTTTTCAAAAATCATTTCGAAAGCATTGCGCCAAAAACAGTGAAAGTGGAAGTAACATCGCTGCACGGCGGACAGGGATATGTTTGCCCCATTGATTTTCCGGCTTACAAAGCTGCTGAAAAAGCATACACCGATACTTACGGGAAACGCCCGGTACCGGTGCGTTCGGGTGGAAGTATCCCCATTATTTCAACATTCGAGGAAGTGCTCGGAATTAAATCGGTTTTGATGGGTTTTGGCCTGGAATCGGACGCCATACACTCGCCCAATGAAAATTACCCGCTGGAACAGTTTTATAATGGAATCCGCACCATACCGCTGTTTTATAAATATTTTGCTGAAATGGTAAAAGGAAAGATATAAGATTTTAAGATTCAGGTATCAAGACATTAAGGACCGTTCTTTTTAGAGAGAGCGGTTCTTTTAATTTTGGATAGAAAGGTTGATAAATCTTTGTAGTTTTGCGCGGTTTTCATAACAAAAGTTAGTCGGAATGACCACGAATAAGTTCAGGAAAATATTTCTTGTAATAAACAAGTTTGCAGGACACCGTAAAAAGTATTCCACTGCGGTTAGTCAGGTGGTTTCGGTATTGCAGGAATATGGTTGCGAAGTTGAATATTCGTACACGAATCATCCCGGTCATGCTACCGAACTGGCATCAACCGCCGCAAACAAAGGATTTGAACTCGTAGTTGCCGTTGGCGGTGATGGAACCGTAAACGAAGTGGCGCAGGGTTTAATTGGCACTTCCACCCCAATGGGAATTATTCCAATGGGTTCGGGGAACGGTCTTGGACGTGATTTGGGAATTTCGATGAATATCAGGAAAAGCGCCCGTTTGCTGGTTGAAGGGAAAATAATACAGATTGATGTTTGCCGAATCAATAGCCAGAGGTTTTTATGCACCAGCGGGATTGGTTTCGATGCACAGGTTGCCGATAAAATGGCAAAATCCACCTCGAGGGGATTTTTACGTTACATTCAGCTTACATTTCAGGAAAGTATCGCATTTAAACCTTTCAGGATTAAAATGAAGGTAAAAGACTTGTTAATTGAAAGGCTTGTTTTTTTAGTCACGTTTGCCAACGCCCGTCAGTTTGGTAACAATGCATTTATTGCTCCAAAAGCTGATATTTCGGATGGTTTGATGGATGTGGTTGTTGTTAAACCTTTCCCGAAAATCTGGTTGCCGGTTTTTGGAATCGGATTGTTTTTGGGCATCATTCCAAAACTGCCTTTTGTAGAATACCACAAAGCAAAACAAGTAGAACTGCAATTTGCAGATACCCCGTTTTTTCATTTCGATGGTGAACCGGGAAAATTGGAAATTCCGGCAAAAATCGGTGTTGATTCGGAAAAATTATTTGTGCTTGCTGGAGGAGACAAAGGAAACAATAACAAATTTTAAGTTGCCCCTTCAGGGCGAAATACATCATTTTCTTATTATACCCAACGCGTTGCATTGGGCTGAATTAAATTGCCCCTTCAGGGCGAAACCGGGCTGAAAGCCCAAATTAATTCAGCCCGATGGCACCGCCTCGGGAAAATAAAATCCCAAAACACAAGCGCCCTGAAAGGGCAATTCAAAAATCCAGTATTTAATATGAGAATGCTTTTTAAAACCTGTTTATCCTATTTCAATCTGGTGTTTAAAAGGTGTAAATCCTGTGACGTAAACACAATCTCCCGCCGATTTTGGCAGTGCCCCGCGAATGGTGGTCCACTCATGTTCCGCCAGCCCGGGACCAAATTCAATTGTTTCATTTTCAAAACTGTATTTTGCCAAATTGCTGTTTAAAAGAAATGTACCTGTTTCTTCAAGCGTTTTAACACCGGTCAGATTTCCACCATTTCTGAATGCAAATTCAATGGCCAGCGGTACATTTTCTGTACCGTTCAGTTCGAAACCGATTTCGAAAATTCCATTCCTCTCTGAAACTGTAATTTGCGCCTGTAAACTTTGCCGTTCACTCATTCTCCTTCGTTTTCTGTCTTCATCAAAAGCCAGTTCGTAATTGGGTTTCTGGTTTTCGGGCAATGGCTGAAAATAACCCCAGTGGAATTGCCATTTCAGAATAAATGAATCGCCCGATTTTTCAATGGTTTTTGATTTAAACTGACCCCTGCCAAAAAACGCGGACGCAAGTCTGACCGAAGCCAAAACTGCGTTTCCCTTGCTCACCGTTAAAAATGTGGGATTGTTTCCCAAAATGGATG
>DATITY010000544.1:0-5369 GCA_035467235.1 Draconibacterium sp.
TGGTCGAGCAGTTCCATTTCGGGCTGAACGACTTCCTGCACTACATCATAAACATGGGTTTGCAGATGTTCTTTGTGCATGTACTTTACGAGGTTTTTATACGCAACCAAAGAAATACCCGAACTTGGCGTAGCCCCTAAATCGATGGGAATCCTGTCGGATTCTTTGTGATTTATGGCGGCCAGAATACGTTCTCTTGATTTCATGTTATTCAAATTTAAATAGATGTTTAATTAAAATTGACTTAAATGGACTTTTTCCCTGATTGCTTCAGATTCAGGTACTCAACCTTCAGTTCATCAATTAAAAGGCGATCTTTCTCCTGACTAAAACCACACAGAGAAACCGCAGTGTTTTCAACGCCCTTTTCTTTTAAGTAATTTTTAAACAACACATCCTGTGTATTAAAATTTCCCTGTTCATCGGATTTCGAAAAGAAAAATCCAAAAGCCATTGCTTTAAGAATGAAGTCGTATGGTATTCCGGCATTCATGGCCATTTGAATAATCCCAGCAAAACGGTCGTTAACACCAAGTTTTCTCGGCAAATCCTGTCCAACCCTGAAAACCGTATCTTTCAGCGCCCGGTTTTGAAAACGGCTTATTAAATCATCAACATGCAATTCGAGATCATTCAACGAAAAATCGCCGGGATAAAAACGAATAAGCACATTGGCAGCCTGCATCATTGCATTGCGCGTTGCACTAAAAACTTTATTATCCTGTAAAACCTCGTAAATAAAATTGGCTTCAGGGTGGAAGTAATTCCCAAAATAGGCCGCCGATGCATGACCCATGTTATGAATAAACGCTTTTCTGTCAACCCAGGCTTTTATGTTCTCTTTTGGACTCAGTCCGGGAACATTCGGAATTGGTCCTTTAAATCCCCGTTTATCCAGAATTAACGTATTATACGGCTCAGCAAAAATTAACAATGGATCTTCTTTCAGGTCTTCCTCCGTCATTATTGGAACCATTTTCCCGATGCTTGTTTCAACAAGTCCGACGAGGTTATCAATGGGATAATTTTTGGGTAGTATTTCAGATAATATGTTGTAAATAAATATCCCGGCAGAGCGCATATTCTCAGCAATAATGATGTCCAAAGGCCAATTGGGATATTTTTCATTTCGCAATAACAATCCCTCTGCAATTCGTGGAATAATTTTCTCAAGTGCATTTTTTCCAACCGAAATGGCCATTAATGAAGCCGTTGATATTTCATGAATAACAGCAGAATTATCCAATCCGGAAACAGCCCTCACGTTTGGAACCACAATAACTTCGTCTGTTTTGCCCTTAATTACAACCGGATAGCTTTTTCTGATATTCAACTCCCGAACGACATCGGGATCAACATCAACAAAAACCACCTGGTAACCGGCCAACCCGAACAACTGTCCAATAAATGAGCGGCCAATTTTACCGGCACCAAAAATTAAAACAGATTCTTCATTCATTGTTTAGCTGCTTGATATATTCTTCATAAAAAGGGATCATTAATTTTCGTTTCTCACCCGGTGTATCCTGAAAATAGGTTCCCCCCATATAAAAGCATGAAAAACCACCGGAAATAATTCCCCAAATACAAGCTTCCTTCAGGTTTAAAATGGCACTGCCACTCTGGAGTTGCGATACCAGGTTTGCGATTACGCCACCAGCAAAATTATCTCCGCAACCCGTGGTATCGCCAACATGCCCTTTATTCAATTCCGTTGTTATGGCTGCAGAAACAGGCATTTCGGCAGACTCCGATTTATAAAAAATACTTTCCTTATCCGAAACAAGATTGACATTTTTGGCGCCGTTGGTTACAAGCACGGCACCCGTCCCATGTTTCATGAAAAATTCCAGTGCCTCCGTCAGCGATGCTTTCCCGCTCAAACGCAAAGCTTCATCCATGTTTGTAATCAGCAGATCTATGTTCCGGTAACTCTTGTCGCTTTTTCCAAGCGGCCATTTTTTATCGGGATTTGCTTTTTCGTTTCTAAAATCGAAAACTGTATTTACCACTGTAATGCACCCTTCGGATTTTGCCCTGACCAGTAATTCGGTAAGTTCATCGTGTATTGACGGAACCAATGCTGTTCCTCCAAAAACGACAACATCAGAAGAGAAAAAATCATCATCGAGATATTCAGGCAAATAATTACCTGCTGCGCCAATGGAATTAATAAATATGCGCTCTCCGCTCCCATTGTTAAAATCGGGATCGGACAAAACCACCGTTGAAGGAGTAACACCCTCGACTAATATGTAATTATCCATATTTACGGGCGTTTTATTCAGCAAATCTTTAAGCAGAATGCCATCCTTGTCGTTTCCGTAACCTCCATAAAAACGAATTTCGCAATCGGTATTTTCGAGCATTTGGGATGCATGGATAAGTGCTACAATTCCCGGACCTCCAATGTTTATTTTGTCGGCTGGTTTTCCTTTGGTAAGGTCATTCATAACCACTTGAAAATCATGTCCGCTAAATTTCTCAAATTCACTGGTAAATACGAGCTGCCCCGGAGTTAATCCGCCGTCGCCTCTTTTTTTCGAAATATATGATGAAAAAGAGGGGGAAGAAAAGGAGATGTTATTGTAAAGAAGATCTACCAGACAACATCCTACTCCGGAAACCTTGATTTTTTTTGTCATAGTAAAAGAATTAATTCTGATTTTGATTGATTTAGATTAATCCGGCTTTTTGCATTTTTAAATAAATTTTTTGTAATCAGATGCCAGCAAATGAATTGGAGCTTCATCCTCTTCAATTTCAGGAAATCTTCCAACAGGCTCGAAAAAACGGTTATCTGAAGTATCGTCATTAACTGCGCTAACCTCGCCCACAAAAACTTTTCCTTTTCCCGGTTCACCATAAAAGCGGTGGTAAATTCCCTGTTCAAGGCAAATACTTTCGCCCGGCGTAAGGATTACTGTGGAATTTGGTTTCAGATGATGTTTAACGCCATCAATTTTAATGTCAAATTCAGCATCCGAAAAAGCTTCCTTATTATCTGAAGCATACAGTTCCAAAACCAGGTTTCCCCCGCCTCTGTTGATGATATCTTCCATTTTGCTCCAATGGAAGTGCATTGGTGTTTCCTGTATTTCCTCCACAATCATCGCTTTTTCAGCATAAGGTTTTTTATCTTTTTTGAAATTGCCGTTTCTGATTGTGAACAGGATGAGACCGCGCCGGTGAAAATCGTTGCTGCCAAAATCGGTTAAATCCCATCCCAGCATATTGTCAACTATTTCAGAACAAGTGTCGTATTTTCCTTTCCAGTCTTTTGGCTCCCAGTATCCCCAGGGAGGCAGTTTAAAATTCATTTTGTCGAAAAATTCGATGGATTCCCGAATCAGTTGGTTTATTTCGCTTCGTTTCATAATAATAAATTTTGATGTGTTTTATTGTTTATTTTTATTTTTCAATTTTCAATTTTCAATTTTTGAATGTGTACGCATTTCCCGGCAACATTTCTTTTTCCTTTTCACGAACCTGTTCAGTTTTCAGCCATCCGGATTGCCTTTGCTCCTTCTATCATAGCCATAAAACCATCAACCGGAATATATTCAGGTATAGAATTGCCTGACCCCAGCCCATATCCTTTACAAACCGAGCGGAAATAAGTTCCATCTTTTACAACCTTTTGAAAAATAGTTTCAGGTTTTTCAAGTATCAGAAGATTTAGATCAAAACCACCGAACAGACCAATTTTATCAGCATATTTTTCAATCCACACCCTGAAAGGAGCAATTTCGTCTTCGTTGGAATGCTTTGCATCAATTCCTAAATTAATAATATCATCCATCACCTCAAATATATTTCCGCAACTGTGCAACAGAAACTTTTTGCCAGAGGCATGTACAACATCAATAACTCTTTGGTATTGCGGCAGAATGTGTTGTCGTATCGTGTCATGCTCGAGCAATGTTCCTGATTTAAATCCCAAATCATCGCCCATCCGGTGAAACACAAACAGGTCTCCGTATCTTTTTGTCATTTCCGACCAAAGCTCAACATACAAATCTCCGATTCGCACAAATAAATCCCTGAACAGATCGGGATCCAGATACTGGAGGACGGCAAGATATTCGTAACCAACCAAATCCTGGCTCGACTCAAATATGCCATATCCACATCCACCATAAGCTTTCATTCCTTCAGGCATCACTTCTCTTATTGCTTCAAGATGCGGTGTGTAGGTTTCCCAAAAAATCCGGGGAATATCACCAAACGGATATTTTTCAAAATCTGCACGGGTTTGAATTGGCCCGGGAATTCCACCCATAATTGCACCATGCCCGGGAAAAATATCACATATTGCCGCTTCAAAATCGAAGGCATCGTAAGTCATCGATTTCCAGAAACCCGTTATTTTTGAATAATATTCCTTTAAATCTCTGAAATCAAGTCCGCTGACTGACAGATTTTCTCCCAAAACCTTTGAAATAAAAGGCGCATCGATATGATGTTCATAAAGAGGTAATCTTTTGGGTTTTACATTGTTTAAAACATCCAAAAGGTTAGTGTAATCCGGTTGAAATAGCTGCTTGTTCATACTTCCATTTTCAATCCTTGCATTTTATTTGAGCAATTTGTCTTTAAACCACTAATAATATTCTCTCTACAGGTTTTTACCCCATTCTTTATTCGGTTCAGGTCCCATTTCAAGAACCAGTTTTCCACCATTCACAATATCCTGAAATTTTATCCTGACATTATTTAATGGTTCGTTGTTAAAAGTAGCCGATTGAATATAAATATTTTCTTTCGAATTATTCCGGGCTTCAATGACGAACTCTTTTCCAGTGTAGTAGTCATTATCTAGTTTAATGGTTACTTTATTGAATAACGGACTGGAAATGTTGACCATCGGTTCGGTTTCACAACCTCCTTCCATTTCAAAAAGTCCCATTGCACTCATTACAAACCAGCCACCCATTTGGCCTTCATCTTCGTCGCCTTCCCAACCATGATAGGGCGTGGAGCCATAATAAGTATCGAGTATTGCCCTCGAGTATTTTTGCGTTAGCCATGGTTTTCCCGAGTAATTGAATAAATAAGGAGCCTGCATATTTACCTGGTTCCCCATGTTAATGTAATATTCAACCGGTACAGGCATGTACCTGTCGAAAGCGTGAGCGGCAAACTTTTCAGCCACCGATTTTTCAAAACCCTCTTCAAGCCTGGCATTGAATAAATCTACCCCGATAAGATCGATAAGTCCCGGTATGTCATGCGGTACATATAATGAATATTGCCAGCCGTTGCCTTCAACCAAAAACTGCCCTGAAAACGGATTGTAATTTTCAAGCCATTTCCCTGTTGAATCTTTGGGTACAATATATTTTAATTCAGGATTAAAAAGGTTTTTC
>DATITY010000545.1:0-6218 GCA_035467235.1 Draconibacterium sp.
GAATATGCGTTCGCGTTCGTCCAATAATTTCAGCCTCGACGATTTGCGCAGAATTGTTGAAATCGCCTCAAAAAACAACGTAAAAACATATCTCACACTCAATGTCGAAATTTTCGATGGAGAAATTCCACTAATGCACCAGGTTTTGCAGGCCGCAAAGGATGCCGGTGTTTCTGCTGTTATCGCCGCCGATGTTTCTGTAATTCAGCACGCCCGCTCCATTGGTTTGGAAGTGCACATTTCAACACAAGTAAACATTACTAACATTGAAGCGGTTAAGTTTTACTCCATGTTTGCCGATGTTGTTGTGCTTGCCCGCGAAATGAATTTGGGCCGGGTTTGGGAAATCAGCGACCAGATTAAGCGTGACCAGGTAAAAGGTCCTTCAGGCGAACTGGTCAGACTCGAAATGTTTGTACATGGCGCATTGTGCATGGCAACCAGCGGAAAATGCTACCTTAGTCTGCACGAGATGAATTCCTCGGCCAACCGCGGCTCGTGCCTGCAAACCTGCCGCCGTGCCTACACCGTAACCGACAAGGAAACCGGCGCCGAGCTCGAAATCGACAACGAGTACATCATGTCGCCAAAAGATTTAAAAACGATCTCATTTTTAGATAAAATACTTGATGCCGGTGTTTCGGTTTTAAAAATCGAAGGGCGCGCACGTTCAGCAGAATATGTAAAAACCACCGTTGAATGTTACCGCGAAGCCGTGGAAGCCTATTTCGGAAATGATTTTACCGAAGAAAAAATTGAAGACTGGAATACCCGGTTGGGCCAGGTTTTTAACCGTGGTTTCTGGGATGGTTACTATTTGGGGCAACGTTTGGGTGAGTGGAGCAAAAATTATGGCTCGCTGGCCACAAAACGAAAATTGTATGTTGGCAAGTGCACCAACTATTTTGCCAATATCGGAGTGGCCGAATTTAAACTCGAAACCGGGAATTTAAAAGTTGGCGACGAAATTATAATTACCGGAACAACAACCGGCGTTGTTCAAACCGTTGTAACCGAAATAAGGACAGATCTTGAACCGGTGGAAGAAGGGAAAAAAGGCGAAAGAGTGTCTGTAAAAATCGAAACAAAACTCAGGCGGATGGACAAGCTGTATAAAATGATTGACGCAAAAGAGGTGAAGGAAAGGCGATAAAACAAGAAAAGCGGTGAAAAATTCACCGCTCCTCCCTTAAAAACCAAACAATTAATTACTCGTTTAAATTGTACTTACTGATAACCAATCAATCCCTTAAGTACTCTGAGCCATTTTACAAATGTTTTATGAAAATTACGCAGGTCAGGATGAAATGGTTTCGTTTAATTTCTTTTTAACTTATTTTAACCTAACTGTAATTTTGTTTTTTTACAGCGAATCAAAAACCTTTTCAAGGAGTTTTTTGGTTGCAATGATTCCGTCTTTTTCAGAAAGTACGCTGCCTTCATATTCAATTCCAACATGTCCTTTAAAACCCGAAGCCTGAACAATTTTCATAATCCTGTAAAAATCAGATTTTGTTTCGTTTCCTTCAGCATCGAAATCATTCGATTTTGCACTAACTCCTTTTACAAAAGGCATCAGCAATTCAATTCCTTTATAACGGTCGAATTCTTCCCCGGTTTCCTGGTTGATGATGAAATTACCAAAATCGGGGAGTGTGCCAACCCGTTTATGGTTCACCAATTTCATAACACCAGCCAGTCACCGTAACTTGATATTCCTCCGTGGTTTTCAACAATTACATTTATTTTTTTTGTTTCTCCATATTCGCACAACATCAGCAAACCATCGGCTGCCAGTTTCTGCTGTTCTTCATAAGTGCCTTTACTGGCGGCATTTACTCTTATTGAATGGCATCCGAGAAACGCGGCGGCATCAATCCATTTTTTATGATTCTCAACAGTTTTCAGCCGCTCATCTTTTTCGGGGTGGCCAACCATTCCTTCACCGTCGCACATAATCAAAACACTTTCAACACCTTCGTTTTTACAAATCTTTTTAAACTCAGCAAGGTATTTTTCATCTTTTGCCTTGTCTTTAATATTGGTTTAAATTCTGAAGAAAATCTTTTTGATGAATAAATAATAACTGAGTAGCCATTCCAGAGCCAGAATTGTGAGGGAAGTAATAAGTTTCATGACAAATTCGGTAGCACCAAACCAGTTTAATATGCCTTCGGTAAAAATGGCCACAAAATCATTCAGCCATTGTTCGCCAACGGTGCCCATAAATACATAAATAAATATCGAATTCATGCCAACCACAGCAAAAGCAAAAACCCAACGTGTATTTTTTTTAATATCAATCACCCAGTAACTTATTGCAAGTACAAGCAATGCCCAACCTCCTGATGCCAGCACAAACGACGAAGTGCAAATTCGCTTAATAATGGGTGTTATAGAGGTCCAGTCGAGTAGATACCCAATTAAAAGTGCTGCCAATCCGGCAATGGCAATCAATTTTACTTTTTGAATTTGAGTTTTTTCCGACATCAGCAATTGCCCGGCAACAACTCCCCAAATGGTGTGAGCTGCAGTTGGAACAAAATTAATGGCAACCCAACCGCCACCGTAGTTGATTTTTCCCATCAGAATCATGTCCATCCAGCTACCAAAATTGTGGTCTTTCACAAATGGCTGATTGTAACCCTCCAGCGAAAAAGTGCGGTAGGCAACTTCGGTTAGAATCAGCAATCCAATAGAAACCGCAATCTGCACCGACCATTTATATTGCATTAAAATGTAAGCAATTATAATTGTCATCGAAAGTTGTGAAAGTACATTCCAAAGTTCCCAAACCAGTTTTTTGCTGTACCCGCAATGCAAACCAACTCCAAATGCAAGTAAAATAATACAGCGCTGAATAATGTGCCATGTTATTTTGCTTTTAGACTCGCCCATTCTGATTCGTTTGGCATACGAGAAAGGCATTGCAACTCCCACGATAAACATGAAAAACGGTTGAATCAAATCCCAGAATCGCAATCCATTCCAGGGATGGTGGTGAAACTGTTGAAAAAAGGGTTCCAGAAAAGTGCCGGCAATAGGTTCTTTTACCAGAACGCTCCAAAGTGCTGTTCCCTCTGCCACCAGTAAAAACATAGTAATTCCTCTGAAAAAATCGAGCGAAAGTAAACGGGTACTTGCAGTATCGATGATTTTTGTATCTTTCATTTTATGGCTTAGTTGGTTGAATGCTTATACGTATTTAAACCGTTTGATATTCTTTTTCGGCGTCTTTTCAAATTCTTCAGTTACGATTTCAATCCTGCTGATTTGTTCATATTTCGGAAGTTCGCCGTTCACCTTTTTGCGGTTTTCCTCCATTATCTGCGGAATTGCATCATCGGCAATGTTTTCGGTTTTCAAGGCTTCCAAATCAGGATAAACCATTGCAACCAGTTTTCCTTCGCGTTCTGTTACCACACATTCCGCAACAAAAGGCAGATTAGTAACTTTGGCTTCAATTTCCTCTGGATAAATATTTTGTCCCGAAGCACCCAAAATCATGTTTTTCGAACGGCCACGAATGTAGATGAAGTTGTTTTTGTCAATTATTCCCAAATCGCCGGTTTTCAGCCAGCCATCTTTGGTAAATGCCTCGCGGGTGGCTGCTTCGTTTTTGTAATAGCCCAGCATCACATTTTCACCTTTTACCTGAATTTCGCCTACAACATTATACGGGTCTTCCGAGTCAATTCGCACTTCCATCCGGTCAACAAGTTTTCCCGCTGATGTTGGCATTGTTTTATTCCAGGCTTCGTAACTGATTAACGGGCCGCATTCGGTCATTCCGTAACCAATGGAAAACGGAAAGTTGATTCGTTTAAAGAATTTCTCAACATCGGTGCTTAAAGGAGCACCCCCAATAACAATTTCGAAAAAGCGACCACCAAATGTTTCAACCAGTTTTGCTTTTATTTTTTTAAGAAGAATATTCGAAATGCCGGGAATTGCCAGCAAAATTTTGATTGCAGGTTTTTCCAGTGTTGGAAGAAGCCTTTTCTTGTAAATTTTTTCAATTATCAGCGGAACCGAAAGCACCAAATGAGGTTTTACCTCGCCAAAAACCTTTGTAATCATTGCCGGTGTTGGCATTTTACTCAAAAAAGTAATATGACAACCCACAGAAAGCGGGAATAGAAACTCGAATAATAATCCATAAACATGGGCCATCGGTAAGAACGAAACTATTTTGTTTCCTGACTTCAATGGCATGTGCTCGCGGGCGTAAACAATATTCGAAAACAGACTGCGTTCGGGTATCATTACTCCTTTTGTAAATCCTGAAGTTCCCGATGTGTAGGAAATAATACAGGTTTCTTCCGGCTCCAGCTCCTTAAAGGCAAATCCGGTTTTCTTAAGTTGGTTTTTTTCGTAATACTGAAATGAATCTTTGATTTTATATTGAATATTTTCATCGTTTGCCCTGTAAAGCGAAAAATCTTCCAAAACAAGGATAGCCAGCACATTTGGCAAATTATCCATATCTACTTTCTCGAGAAGTGATTTTGCACCAATTACAATTTTTGCTTCCGAATGATTAATAATGTGGTTGGTATCGCTTTTATTAAAATCGGGAAGTACCGGAACAATTATCAGCCCTGATGAAATGGCGGACAGAAATGTTGCTCCCCAGTGGGCGGAGTTTCTGCCTAATACCGCAATTTTATCACCCTTTTGCAAACCCATAATCTGATAAAAGAGTTGCAGCGACATAATGATTTGCGCTACTTTATTGTATTTGAAGTCTTTCCCTTCGTAATCTGAAAATGCCGCATTATCCCAGTTGTTGTGAAATGAATGAGTGTAAAGTTTTGCAAGTGATGATTTTTCCATATCCATAAGTTTTAATTGAATGAACTAAATTAAAAAAAAATAGGACATGCATATTTGAATGTTAGACATTGGATTAGAGGCCATAAATAGTATTTTAAAAAATTAACATATATTAACAAATGTATAACATATTAAAATACAGAATATTAAGTTTGAAAAAATAATAATGTTTAAAATAAATATAAAAAGAATGAACAAAACAGGGTACTTATTTTTTATAGTATCGAAACAATTTAAAAATGAATATTTATAAAAACAAAACAATTTTAAAAATTAGAATTATGAAAACAATGAAAACAATTTTAGCGGTGGTAGTTGCAGGTGTAATAGGAAACAATGTAATGGCCTCAGGTAACTTAAAAGTGAATATGGCTTCGGGTAGCAAAGATTTAGCTGCAGTTGAAATTTCAAATGTAAAAATGAGCACTTTCGAAATTGACGTTAAGGATGTAAACGGAGACGTTGTTTTTTACAAGGAAACAAAAGCTCCGGCAACAAGTTACAAACGTAATTATGACTTCTCACGCCTTGAGGACGGTACTTATTTCTTCACGGTAAAAATTGACAACGAGGCAACTGAAACAAAATTTAATATCAAAAGAGGTCAGTTAAATGTTGTTGAGAAGAGGAAAATGGTGGATCCTGTATTTGTTTTCGATAACAAGCAGTTAAAATTATCGTATTTAAATTTTGAAGGGGACAACACTTCACTAGTTGTTTACGATAGGAACAGGAATTCATTATATGAAAAAGATTTGAAATCAGATTTCGTAACACAGCATGGAATTGATTTTTCGAAAACACCAAGAGGAAATTACGAAGTAGTATTGTCAAGTGGAAACGAAGTTCATAGTTATGATGTTTTTATAGATTAGATTTAAGGTTTAGTTGGTAGTTTGAAAAGCGGTCTCGGTTGAGGTCGCTTTTTTTGTGCTCTATATTTAGTTACAGTATGACTCCAAGCCAAACTATGACTAAAAGTAAGCAAAAAGCCAGCCCCTCCCGGAACCGGCTTTCTATCTTATTTCTCTGTACCCAATACTTTGTACTATTCCTTAAACGCCTCAATCAAAATCTCCAGGATTTTCTTTCCGGCAGCGGCAACGCTGGTTCCGGGGCCAAAAATGGCAACGGCGCCTGCATCATACAAATACTGGTAGTCCTGCGCGGGAATTACACCACCGCAAATCACCATAATATCGTCGCGGCCCAGTTTTTTCAGCTCTTCAATAACGGCAGGTACCAAAGTTTTGTGTCCGGCTGCAAGGGAAGAAACGCCCAAAACGTGCACATCGTTTTCAACGGCCTGTTTAGCGGCTTCTTCAGGAGTTTGAAACAGTGGTCCCATATCCACATCGAAACCAATGTCGGCATAACCTGTG
>DATITY010000546.1:0-16170 GCA_035467235.1 Draconibacterium sp.
TTTTTAATAAATTTCTATCGGACAATTATGAGCCAGAGTGCCTTCTTTTGGCTTAAAATCAAAGTGGCTCGATGCCACTTTGATTTTATAATTTCCTTCGGCATAAATAATCACCGTCGGCCTCTTTTGGCTGGTTAAATCTAACAAAGATTTTTCAAATTGCACAGGCGTTGTTTTACCGGGCAATTCGTTATGAATTCTTTTGTTATTGTAATGGGTTACTGCTTTCTTCAGCATCAGCTGCAACTCCTTTAGATCCTTTGGTTTCCAGTATTTCAGGTATTCATTTTTTATCGTACCGTTAATTCTTTCTGCATAAGCATTATCCTGTGCCTGTGCTCCCATGCTGATATGGATTCCTGATTTTCTCAATAACCCAACATAGTTTTTGTTGATATACTGACTTCCCCTGTCAGAATGGTGGATTAAATATTCCAGGCTCCCGGTGCTTTGACTCATTGCCATTTTCAGGGCAAAAAGGTTGGCTTCGGCCCGAAGGTGATCGCTGGCACAAAATCCTAATATCCGTTTGGTGTAAACATCAATGATAAAAACAATATAAAAATACTGGTCTCCTATCAGATAGTAGGTAATATCGGTTTGCCAGACAATGTTTTTATCCTGCACCATTAATCCCTGAATAAGGTTTTTATACTGCGAATGTACCGGCATGGTTGTCCGCTGATAGTTCCGCTGGTGCCTTACCCTATAACCAAGTTCCATGAACAAATCGATAAATTTATCCCTGCCCAGCCAGTCTGGTTTTAATGCGTAATACATCTTTTCAACCACAACCAGGATGTTCTGAGCGAAGGATGTCTGCTTCGAAATTCAGCCCTGACAGCCTTTCCTGGAAAACAGACTCCTGCTTCAGATATTGGCTCACAGCCTGCCGGTTTATGCCTGCCTCTTTTAATACTGATTTCATCGGATATCCTGTTTTTTACTTGTTTTGCCGAAACCACCGGATTGTTGGGTGTTTGAGTTTTTTTTAATGTCGATATCAAGCTCTTCCCTGGCCAAATCAATCATCTTTTCCAAAAAATCAATCTTGATTTGTTTCTGCCCAACAATTTGTTCCAACTCTTTTATCCTGGTTTCCAATTCTTTTAACTTTCTGGTGGCGCTATCTTTCATCTCAACAACTTTTACTGATTTCATGTTATAAACAGAATATATGTAAATCCATCGATGCAAAATTGCAGCCTGGATTCCAAACAACCTGCTTAATGACCAGTGACTGATGACTTTCCTTCTGTTTTTATAACTATTCCCTAAAAAACTTACATTTGCAAAAAAGTTGTTATGGCACATGAGATGAAGGACAGGCAGCGATTGCCGCAATGGATGAAGATGAATATGCCAAAAGGCGAAAGCTATTCGAAAGTTAAAAATCTGGTTAACAAGCACGGACTGCATACCATTTGCTCCAGCGGAAACTGCCCTAATATCGGCGAATGCTGGAACCGGGGGACTGCAACTTTTATGATTCTCGGCAATATTTGCACACGTAAATGTAAATTTTGCGCAGTCCCCAACGGGAAACCACTTGCTCCCGATTTACAGGAACCTGAAAAGCTGGCTGAATCGGTAAAAATAATGGAAGTTAAACATTGTGTAATCACCTCGGTTGACCGCGACGATTTGGATGATCAGGGCGCTGAAATATGGGCACGAACAATTACAGAAGTAAAACGGGTAAATCCTGATACAAAAATTGAGGTGCTGATACCCGATTTCAGGGGAAAAACCGAACTGATTCAGCAGGTGATTGATGCAAAACCAGAAGTTATTTCACACAACCTGGAAACGGTGGAACGATTGACTCCGTTTATCAGGTTTGCATCGAAATACAGGAGAAGTTTGGAAGTAATAAAATATGTAGCCGGAAATTATAAGGTGGCAAAATCGGGAATCATGCTCGGGCTGGGCGAAACTCACGAAGAAATTCTGCAAACCATGGACGATCTGCTGGAAGCAGGATGCAAAGTAATGACCATCGGACAATACCTTGCACCAACTCCAAAACACATGCCGGTTGTAGAATATATTTCGCCCGAACGTTTTGCGGAATACAAAAAAATCGGGTTGGAAAAAGGCTTTAAATTTGTTGAAAGCTCGCCGCTGGTGCGCAGTTCGTACAGGGCGGAGGAGCATGTGAATGCATAGAGAGTTTAAGGTTAAAGTTCAAAGTTTAAAGTAGTGGCAGATTTTAATTACAACGATTTAGGATTAAAGGATTACAAAGCCTGCTGGGATTTGCAGGAAGAGTTGCTGTTGGAAGTGGTAAACGACAAACGTGGCACCGGAAAACCGTCAGCAAAAAACCATTTTCTGTTGGTTGAGCATCCGCATGTTTATACGCTTGGTAAAAGTGGCGATGAAAAGAATTTGCTGGCTGCCGGCGATTTCCTGAAAAAAATAGAAGCCACTTTTTATAAAATCAACCGCGGTGGTGATATCACTTATCATGGGCCGGGACAAATTGTGGGCTACCCGATTATTGATCTCGAATTCTACAAAATCGGGGTTCGTGAATACATCGAAAAAATGGAAAATGCTATTATCGCAACCATTGCCGAATACGGTCTAACCGGAGGTTTGAAGGAAGGTGCTACCGGAGTCTGGCTGGATGCAGGGCATAAAGTTCGCGCGCGTAAAATCTGTGCAATTGGCGTTCGGGTAAGCAGGTTTGTTACCATGCATGGTTTTGCGCTAAACGTTAATACAGATATGCGTTATTTTAATTATATCAATCCCTGCGGTTTTGCTTCTTTTGGCGTTACATCTATTCAGCAGGAATTAGTCAGGGAAATACCGATGGATGAGGTAAAAACAATTCTGAAAGAAAAATTCAACACTGTTTTTTAAGCCGTTTTTTTTTCAACACATCGTACAAAGAATCCAAAACTCTTTTACTTTCAGGTGTTCCGGGAAATTATTTACAAATTATTCTTCCAATAATCATTACCTTTTGAAAAATTCAACCAAATTTATGGTTTTGATTTACTGGGGAATTCATGCGAATCGGGTACTTTATATTTTTGTTTCTGTTTTGGTTTGCTGCGGGCAATGCTTACAGTGAGGATTCAAAATGCCACCGTTCTACCGAAGGGAAGGAATTCTGGTTTGGATTTATGGAGGGGAGAAATGATAATGGAAATGTCCATTACATCGAAATTACTGTAACTGCAAAAGAATCAACCAGCTTTCAAATATTCATCGGAAAATCGACTACTCCGTTACCCTCAATCCCTAATTCCGTAGATGCCAACGGATCTGTTCAAATAAGTATTCCACTCGACCTTGCCGAGGCAAAAGGTTCAGAAATAATACAGGAAAAAGGTATTCATCTTGTTGCAGAAAATCCGGTTAATGTTTATGCCCTAAACTGGGATTACAACTCGGCGGATGTTGCTGTAATTTATCCGGTTCCTTCTTTGGGAAATGAGTATTTTACGATGTGTTACACTCCAAATGTGAACATCAGACCTGCGCACGGACGTAACAGTGAGTTTTTAATTGTGGCCTCAGAAGATAACACCAATGTGAATATAACACCATCGGTAGTTACTGACGGGGGAAAAGCAGCTGGAATTTCTTACCCGATTACTTTAAACAAAGGCGAAGTTTACCAGGTACAATCGCTTAACCAAAGGAACTTGCCCGGACAGGGCGATCTCACGGGGAGTTACATTGAATCGGACAAACCCGTTGCAGTTTATTCGGGGAATTTAAGCACTACTATTCCATCTGAATCAGATATGGCTGGTTTCGACCACCTTTATGAGCAAATGCCACCGTTGCAAACGTGGGGCCGCGAATTTTATGCTGTTCCGCTTTTAACCCGGCAGGCTGACAGATATCGTATTATAGCGTCAGAAGATAATACCCGTATAGTTATTGGCAACCAGCCGCCAATAGTTCGCAACAGAGGTGAATATTACGAATTTCTTTTAAACAATAATCAACCATCCCGAATTTTTGCCGATAAACCAATAATGGTTGCCCAGTTCAGCCAGTCGAACAGAACCGATAATAATGGCGACCCGTTTATGATTATTCTAAGTTCGGTCAGCCAATCGAAAAATGATGTAACTTTTGTGGCATACGATTCCTATGAAATAAGCGATTATTATTTAAATGTGGTAACACTTACTTCTGAAAAGGACAATATTTTTTTGGATGGAGAACCGTTGGGATTCTTTTTTAAACCATTTCCCGGCACTAATTATTCTTATACCCAACACAGAATATACCCGGGCAGGCATAGGCTAATAAACTCAAATCCCAACCGTGGATTCCTTGCGTATGTTTATGGCTACGGGGGTTTCGAATCGTACGGTTACGGAGTTGGTTTCAATCTCGATTTGGTTCTCGACCTCGGCCAGAGCATAGATTTCGACGGAGATACGCTACGGATTTGTGAAACGGATAAGATTGTGCTGGATGCAGGTCCATATTTCGATTATTACCTTTGGAATACAGGCGACACAACTCAGAAAATTACGGTAACAAAACAGGATCATTACTGGGCGCAGGGAACTACCATAGATGGTTGTACTCAAAGCGATTCGCTATATATTTGGATAAAACCAATCGAAAAACCAGACATTGGTGAAGATACAACCGGTTGTGCAATCAAATTACAGTTGAACGCCGGTGATGGGTATGAACGTTACAATTGGAATACCGGAGATACGACACAAATTATTGAAGCTGCCCAAACCAATCAGTACCGGATAACTGTTTACGATGAATTCGGTTGCCCGGCCAGCGATACAATGAATCTGACAGTATTTCCTGTCCCCTTAATTTCAATGGTCGGCGAAGATTTAACTTGTGGTATTAAAGCCCGGACACTCAGCATAAATTTTGAAGGGGCAGATGAAAATATGATCTCAAACGGTCAAATGGAGTGGAAGACCGAAGACCAGAATATTACTTTAACAAACAAAACCAATATTTCAACCGATATTATAGTTACAGAATGGGGAAGTTATAAAGTCTCCTTTACCTTTACAACGCCCGATGGTTGTGAGGTTAGTGATTCGTACACACTTCATTTTGCAGATATCCCTTCATCAAAAATTGAATTTGCCGATGACCCCAACGACAAATGCAAAGCTTACAGCCGCGAAATTAAGTACACCGGAAATGCTACACAAAATGCCAGCTATTTCTGGGATTTTGACGGTTGTCTGGCAGATTCCATCGACTGGAACCTTCGCCGTGTATCATTGGGAGCTTATAATTCAGTTCCCTTTGTTTCGCTGGTGGTTGAAGAAAATGGTTGTTGGAGCGATACTACCCGATTAGAAATTGGAGCCAATCCCGATTTCACAATGTATACTGAGAAAAACCGGGGTTGCGATTCTGCCACCGTTTATTTTTCGGGCGAATTAATAACACCTGATACACTCAAATTTGAATGGGATTTTGGCGACGGTTCACCGGTCAATAATCAGCAAAATCCCTCACATTTTTATAACTCAGTAGGTAGTTTCGATGTAGGTTTGGTAATTATCAACCAGATCAACGGTTGCAAAGTTGGCTACACAATCGAAGAAATGGTAAAAATATTTCCCACTCCTGAAGTTGAAATCGCTGTCGATCCTGATTTCTGTTATGAAAATCCGGTGGAGGTGTTTTATATCCAGAACATCGATTCATCTTTCTGTACCTGGGATTTCAACGGAACAGCGCATATAACGGGCGAGGGAAACGACACAATCATCGTATTTCTCGATAAACAAATTGCCACTATCCGGCTTCAGGTTGAAGAATATGGGTGCAAAAGCAACTGGGCAGAAACAACTGCCAGACGAAAACCAATTTTCAATATCACCACAGATTTATCAGAAGGGTGCCAGCCTTTGCCGGTTTTGGCAAGCGCTGTCACTGCCGACGAACAACTGGATTACCAATGGCTTACCGATTCGCTTTCTTATTCAGGAAAAGATCAGTATTTTATCCTTCCCGATGCCGGAACGTACGATTTTAAACTTGCAGCTAAATCATTGTTAACCGGTTGCAGCGATACACTTACAAAACCGGATGTGGTGCAGGTTCATCCAAAACCCGATGCACAATTTGAAGTCGATTATCCGGTGGCAATTATAGAACATGCCACAATAAATTTTACCAATCTTACTCCGCTTGTCGATATTTTTAACTGGGATTTTGCCGATGGATCAACGTCAACAGAAGAAAATCCTCAACATACTTTTACTAAAATAAATAAGTATCCGGTTGAACTTATAGTTGAATCTGAATTCGGTTGCAAAGACACCGGAATGATGGAAATTGAGATTTTGCCTTTTAATGTTTACACACCGAATGCATTCCGACCCGACAGTGAAATAGAGGAGAACCGGGAGTTTATGCCGGTGGGAGTGGGTGTCGATCCAAATGGTTTTCAACTTCAGATATATAACCGCTGGGGAGAAGTGATATTTGAATCGAACAGCCCGGAGTACAAATGGGACGGAACAACAAAAAACAATCAGCCCGCTCCCATGGGAAATTACATCTGGAAAGCCGATTTTGCCGATATACAGGGATTTAAACACTCCATGAAAGGTCAGATTATGCTTATTAGGTAAAAGGAATAAATTTTCTATTTTTAAACCGGCGTTGGAACTTAAAATATAAAAATGAAGACAACCGCAATTTTGTTAGGCCTGCTCCTTTTTTTCAATAACGGATTAAAAACCGAACGGGTAGAATCGAAAGTTTACAGTTTTTCGAAAACAAAAGTTGAAAAAACCAACTCGGGCGAAAAACGACAACTGATTGACGGTGAAACCACTAATCTCGAAAATTTTGAAATCCACACAACCACGCTCGAACCGGGGAAAGTACCACACGGTAGCCAGGTTCATGCTGATTATGAGGAAATTGTTTTTGTAAAGGAAGGCCGGTTGGAAATTGCCATCAACGAAGAAAAAAAAGTGTTGGGACAGGGGAGTGTCGCTTTGATACTTCCTGGCGACGAACATGGGATTTTGAATGTTGGCGAAACACGGGCAACGTATTACATCATAAAATACAAATCGAAAAAGGCAATGGATATCGGGCGCGGGAAAAATGCAGGTGGTTCTTTGCTGCTTGACTGGGAAACCATTAAATTCCAGCCACATGACAAAGGCGGAGTTCGTAAGTTTTTCGACCGGAAATCGGCTATGTCGGGGCGGATAGAAATGCACGCCACAACATTAAATCCGGGGATAAAAAGTCATGAACCACATACGCATACTCCTGCCGAAATTGTAATTATGATGGACGGTACTACCGAAATGGAAATCGGCGGTAACATTTATCCGGGTGAAGCTGGAGATATTTACTTTTTAGGTTCAAACATTCCACATGCCATTCGGAACACAGGAAGCAAACCGTGTATGTATCTGGCATTTCAGTGGGAATAATTCCTTTATAAAAAACTTCAAATTAGCAGATGATTTTAAACGATGAACTGCCCGCTGTTAAAGGGAAAAACGCTGTTACTGTAGATTTTAATGAAGCACCAGAAGTAGTAATAAACATTCAAATAATTAATTATGACAAGATTATTCTTACTAAAACCAGATTTTAAGGACAGCAAAATCGACAATGAGGGGAAGAGCTATTTTTGTCCTCAATGTGCAATGATTGCAGGAATTATAAAATATTATCCTCAACTTGAAACCGGGATTGAGATATATTATGTTGATTTTAAAAGACCAAGAAATGTAATTATTGATTTAATTGGTGAGGATAATCAAAGTTGCCCCGTTTTAGTTATTGATAACCATCAGGAAGACTGTGTTGACTTAAGTTATTTCAATTCATACGGAGATAAACTCTTTATAAATTCTACGGACTTAATCGCAAAATATCTATCAGAAAAATATGGAATTGGAATACTCCATCCTTAAAAAAAGATTTAGTGAACACAACCAGATCCATAACATGCCATTATATTTTTCAAAACTTCACATTAAAAAAACTTCAATTCAAACGGCTTAACAGGAGTTGCAGGCTTTGACAAATTATTCCCAAAAACATCAACTTCGGTAAGAATTGAATTTTTATTGCTGATTTCATTTTTCAATTCGATTAGGGCCTGTTTTTCAGTGTGTTTTAGGTCATGTCGAAAAAACACGGGACGTTTTCCCAAAAATGTAGTGTGTTTTTTAAAAAAAGACTTGTGTTTTTAATAAAAAGACGTGTGTATTTTAAAAAAAGATGTGTGTTTTTCATGTGGCCCTGCAGAGGGGTATAAGAAGGCTTGTTTTTTCAGCAAAAAATGTGAGAATAGCTGTTTTCAGCATCTACTGATTCTATTTTTTTTACCGAATAAAACTGCATGAAAAGAATTGGGTATAACCTTCGTTGAATAAGTGATTACTATCTTTTTTTAATCATTTTTCAGATGATTTGGTTGTAAAAACCATCATCACACAGTTTTGCGCTACCAAACAGGGCGGCAGTTTCATCGGTTTTCGAAATGCAAATCGCTGTTTGCAAACTGTTTTTTTCAAATTGTTGTTTCATTTGTTTTTGAAAGAGAGGAAAGCTTTTAGAAATGTTGCCACCCAAAACAATACAATCGGCATCGAATTTTACAATCCAGGGAACCAGAAATCCGCCCAGATTTTCGCCAAAGGTTTCAAATATTTCGTGAATTGTGGAATCGGTTTTTGCAAGTCCGGCCAACTTCTTCACATCAGAAATCTCCATTCCTGTTTTTTCGTTGTATTCCCTTAAAAACCAACGGGTCGAAAAATAGTCGTCGGCAATTGAGTTCTGAAAAGGAATATGGTACAGAAAGCCATCTTCCGGAATTCCATATACTCCTGCTACCGGAAGCCGGTTTTTGATAAACGTAGTTCCAAATCCGGTTCCAAGAGTGATGGTGATAATGCGTTTGTAGTTTACTGCTTCGCCAAGCCAGGCTTCGCCAATGGCAAAACAGGAAGCATCGTTTAAAAATCGGATTGGAAAATCAGACGCCAAATCCAAATGGTTTCTGAGTTCCGTTTTTACATCTACGCCATGAAGATGTTCGAATTTCTGAACGTCAGCATTGAACCACGCAATTCCATTGGGATAATCGAACGGACCAGGCATTGCAAATCCAATTCCGGCAAGTGCGTTAAAACCTGTTGTTTCAGTAGTTTTTCTGATTGCTTCCGACCAACTTCCAATGATTTCATCTTTCGATCCACGACTGTCAACATGTATTCTCAATTTAGAATTTTCGATCGGGACATTGTTCTCAATATCAAAAATCTGACAGGTAATATGGCTTCCACCAATATCGGCGCCAACGGCTGATTTTTTCATCGCATTCATGGAATGATTTTTTGTAATTTCATTTTAGATACACTCCAACGCGAATATAAGGATATATATAAAAGGGCCATCGTGTTTTTAAACCTGTTGCTTTGCCTGTATGTGGAATGTGATTGAAAAAATGAATTTTTCTGTTGATTTTTATTTTGTGGCTTTTTTAGATCGCCAGAAAATCCGTGTAATTAATGCTAAAATGGCGGCTACCATATCGCATCCGGCGCAGACAAACAGAATAATTCCCGTACTGTGCATAGTTGTATTAAGAAAAGAAATTCCAGCATACCAAAACAGGAGACCGAACAATATGGGTATTATTCCGGATGCAACAAGAAGTTCTTTGTTTATGCTTCGACCCCGGCCACTTGCGAAAATTGTCCAAACAAGTGCAGCAACAATAAGCAGGTGAATGATGATAATTATCCAGAGAAAAGGAACACCCATGTCAGGTGTGGCAATGCCAGTTGTATCTGTTTTGACGTTATGCAATACCCAATACAGTAAAAGTGTGCCCAAAATTATAAAGCCACCCGCAACATACAGAATGCGATGACTAATATTTTTATTGACCATAACATACCTCCATTTTTTCAAAATTAATTAATTATATTATTACTAGCCAATAAAAAAGAGACTGCCTTTTTAGACAGCCTCTTTAGGTGTATTATTAAAATTTTCTCAGGAATTAAATTCCAAAAGCTTTTTTAACCTGTGCAACATAATCGAGTTTCTCCCAGGTAAACAGTTCCACTTCTTTTGTAACAGTTGGGAAATAAGGAGAAACAAAGGTTCTGATTACTTTTTGTGTTTCACGACCCATGTGACCGTAAGCTGCAGTAACTTCGTAAATGGGGTTGCGTAATTTCAGTCGTTCTTCAATTGCTTTTGGGCGCATGTCGAAAATCTGGTCAACTACTTCGGCAATTTTGCTGTCGGGCATATTAACTTTCGATTTTCCGTAGGTATTCACAAAAATATTCATCGGTTTTGCTACGCCAATAGCATACGAAACCTGTACCAGAATTTCATCGGAAATACCTGCAGCAACAAGATTTTTGGCAATATGACGGGCTGCATACGCGGCCGATCGGTCAACTTTAGATGGGTCTTTGCCAGAGAAAGCACCACCACCGTGGGCTCCTTTTCCACCGTATGTATCAACAATAATTTTACGGCCCGTTAATCCGGTATCTCCGTGGGGACCACCAATTACAAATTTACCGGTTGGATTTACATGATAAATAATATCGTCACCGAAAAGTGCCTGAACCCGCTCCGGCAGTTGTGCTTTTACCCGCGGAACCAGGATGTTGATCACATCGTCTTTTATTTTTGCCAGCATTGGCTCATCAGCGTCAAACTCATCATGCTGTGTCGAAACAACGATCGTATCAACACGGGTTGGAACTCCTTCTTCGCTGTATTCGATAGTAACCTGCGATTTTGAGTCGGGGCGGAGGTAAGTCATTACTTTTCCTTCGCGGCGGATAACTGCCAGTTCGAGTAGTAATTTGTGCGACAATTCGAGCGAAAGCGGCATGTAATTGTCGGTTTCGCGACAGGCGTAACCAAACATCATTCCCTGGTCGCCGGCGCCCTGATTCATCGGGTCTTCGCGAACAACTCCACGGTTGATGTCGGGGCTTTGCTCATGAATTGCAGAAAACACACCACACGAATCACCGTCGAAACGGTATTCGGCTTTTGTGTAACCAATGCGGTTGATTACTTCGCGGGCAACTTCCTGCACATCGATGTAAGTTTCGGTTTTAATTTCGCCGGCAAGTACTACCTGTCCGGTGGTAACCAAAGTTTCGCAGGCCACTTTCGAGTTAGGGTCGAAAGCAAGAATTTTATCCAGAATTGCATCTGAAATCTGGTCGGCAACTTTATCGGGGTGTCCCTCTGAAACCGACTCACTTGTAAATAAATAACTCATAATCCCTTAATTTTTTGCTGAATGAATTCAGCACGTTAAACATTAAAAAATAAAACTGCGGGATGCTCGATTGATATTGAAAAACTCGATTGTTTTAGCGTTTTTTTCATGTGGTTGCAATCAATCTCAAATCTTTCCACGTAGTGAGTGCAAATGTAATATTCCTTTTTTGAATAAAAAAAGAAATTTTTTACTGGATATTATATCATGCTCCATTTAAAACACAAGTTTCAAAGAAATGAAAATTGTATGATCTAAAACCAAATTATGATGAAAAAATTAATACTGATCTCAATGATGACTTTTTTCATTTCTTCTTGCTGTGACAAAATCCGCATGAATCAGAAGTGAATGCGCGTTTATATAACTCAGCAAAAAAAGAAAATTGTAGAATTAAACGATAAAACAGACACACTTAACGCAAGACTGGATAAAGCAACCGGAGTTGAAAATTACAAAAAAATAATTCTCCAGAAACAAAAAATCAGTTCAGATCCGGAATGACTGATGAAGAATCTGCCCGTAAAGTATTTATTATCTGTAAGGTTTTTGTAAAAGGCAGACTAGTATCTCCAATATCTGCTGACTTTCCATTTCAGGATTACAATTTCTCAAAAGTAACTAATAATACTATTGTAGTAGAATCGTATGTTGATTCAGAAAACGAATATGGAGCTGAAATTAGGAGTAATTATAAAATAAGACTCAAACTTATCGGTTCTGATTGGGGTGATGAAGATAATTGGGAAGTTATTAGTCTCGGTTTATATTAAACAAATGAATTAAAGGAAAGTATTGATATGATTCAAAAAATTAAAATGATATAATTTTCCAAAGGGTTTGCAATCTCAAACAACGAATTACCAGGCCATAAAAACCGGTATTTGGTTTTGGTTCCTTCCGGTTTTTCATCTTTTCCAGAGTTTAAAACTTTGGAAAAGTTCAACAAGTATAAGTATATTGGCTAAGTTGTAAATATTCAGTACTTTTAAACCAAAATCTAAAACAATCTAATCATGGCAACAAACCAAAAATACCCGATTTCGCGCAGAAATTTTATTAAAGTTTCTGCTGCAACCACTGCCGCCGTTTCTACTATGTCTTTTGGCGGATGCAATGTAGAAAAAGTGCCTGCCCCGATGAAACGAAAGTTTGGAAACCTGGGCTTTGATGTAACTACCATTGCATTGGGTGGTCAGGCATCCATACAATGGACACCAGAAGACGTTGATCCCGTTCCGATTATTTTAAAGGCTTTTAAGCTGGGAATTAATTATTTCGATACATCGAATCTGTACGCAAAAAGCCAGCTGCATTATCATGAAGCGTTTAAAAAACTGAATCTGATTCCCGGTGCAGATGGTTACGATGAAACATTACGGGAATCGATTTGGCTCACCAGCAAAACAGCAATGCGCTGGGGAAAACCGGGTTGGCCAGAAAGAGACGAAGTTCAAAACTGGTCGAATGGAGAAAATGTTAAGTGTGCTGTTGACGATGTAAAACGTTCGCTTACCCAGCTATTTGGCGATGGTGAAGGGAATTATCCTGAAGGCGCTTATCTCAATATGGTTTTGGTGCATACGTTACACAATACAAAAGAAGTTGATGTTCTGTATGAAGGATTGGAAACACCGCTCGACCCATCTGGAAATTTTGGAGCGCTTGTTGCTTTGCGCGATTTGCGCGACGGCACCAACCTGACCGGGATGAATCCGAAAAATGAAAAATTAATTCGTCATATCGGTTTCTCGGGTCATGCCAACCCGCCTGCAATGATGGATATGATTCAGCGTGATGAGTGGGGAATTCTTGATGGAATGCTGGTTGCCATTAATGCCAACGACAAGCAAAAAATGAACATGCAGCACAATGTAATTCCAGTTGCCGAAGCCAAAGGAATGGGAATTATTGGTATGAAAGTTTTTGCAGATGCAGCTATGTATCATAAAAAACCCGATTGGTCGCGGGCACCAGAAGATGTTTACCGCAAAGTAGGTTCTCCCGAACTGCCAAGTCGCCCGCTGATTGAATACGCACTGACCACACCGGGAGTTCATACTTTAATTATTGGAATTGGCCAGATTGACGATGACCCAATGAATTGTCAGTTGGTGCAGAATTTCTATGCAGCACAAATAGAACCAAACGGATTATCGGCAGACGAACGAATGAAAATTGAACAATACGCGGGTAACGTGAAAGAAGGCAAAACCAATTATTTCCAGGCGATTGATAAAGCCGGACTTTCAGCTCCGCGAAATCTTCAATTGGTGGAAAATAAAATTACATGGCAATCGGCTTTGGCTGATGATGCACCTGTTTCGCATTACGAAGTGATGATTGG
This sequence comes from Draconibacterium sp., assembly GCA_035467235.1. Taxonomy (GTDB): domain Bacteria; phylum Bacteroidota; class Bacteroidia; order Bacteroidales; family Prolixibacteraceae; genus Draconibacterium. Next base: position 13,620 of record DATITY010000546.1, read on the forward strand.
CGGGCAACTGGCTGCAAAAGTGGAACACAAGCCACAGGTATTAAAAAGTCAGCCATTTGTTTATGAAATAATTAATCCAACAGCAGGAGTTACAGTTGTTACGGTTGATAAAGCAGGAAATCGGGCTGAGTCAACTTTAGCTTAATTAAAGATTGGTTTCAGAGGCAAGAGAGAAATTCTATCATAATATTTGAAGCAACCACTGAGATAGTACTTTAAGGAAGGATTTGAAGTTCCGATTGGTTTGTAATTGTAATGCAATGAATACAGGCTATCAACAAAGGTAAGTGTATGATAAAATATTAGCGCTTTTCGCAATAATTATTATCCTGATTGCCCTGCCGAATCAATTGAAATTTTCATGATGTCTGCAATATCATTGTGATCCAATTCTTCCCCAAAGTGAAAGATATAATTTCTTTCTGCCGAAGTGGAAGGTTACTCAACGAGGCTAACAACTTATAACCAATTTCTGTTGAAATTTCTGCTTTAATAAACTTTTTCTGTCAGCTTTATTCAACATTAAAGTCCATCGAATTACTAATTTCATCAATTTGAATGGATTGGCATTTATTTTTTTCATAGTCACAGGATAAATTTTTTCTGAATAAAAACGGTACAAATCTCCTTTTAGTCGATAAAATCAGGCATTCCATCTATTACATTATACAGGTTGATTATTAGCGCTTAGCTTTGAATCAAATAAAAAATTAAATATGATGAAAACAACAATGAAACAATTAGCAACAGGAACATTTATCGCTCTCATATTATTGGTCTTAAATGTTAAAGCAGAAGGAACAGAGAAATCAGCCTCAGTAAATGAAAGTATTGAAAATACGCTTCAACTGGAAAACTGGATGATCGACGAAACAATGTGGACCGCAAATTTTATCAGCTGTGAAGAACTGGCTCATGAAACAGAAATCAGCATGAAAATTGAAAGCTGGATGACAAACGAAGAAACATGGAATTTAAACAGCAATTTTATTGAAGAAACAGAAGCAACAATGGAACTTGAAGCTTGGATGACCGGTGAGAAAGTATGGAATACAAACGATATAAATAATGACATTGCGTTAACCTTGGAAAATTGGATGATTGACAGTAACACCTGGGAGTAAGATATTCTGAAATTAGTTAAGTTAGATTAGAATTATTAGCTCAATTTGACGGCAATACACACCAAAATTTTACAAATTTAAGTTGCAACTTTCAATTGTCGGGGGAGTTGAAGAGGCTGGGAGTAATTCCGGTCTCTTTTTGTTTTGGATTTTTTAACAGGTTTTATCAGGTTAAAAAACATAGGCTAATCCCAGGTTCCAGTTAAATTCCGGAAATGGTTCGACGTTGCTTGTTATTGCCTGAATACCCTGAAAATAAAGTAAAAGCGGAATGTTTTTCACTGAAGCCGATGCTTTTGGAGCAATAAACAAACCATCGTTTTCGGCGGTGTAGTCGATATAAAAAAGCTGGAGACCTGCCGAAAGCAGCATATTTTTCGCCACCACAATTTCGGTGCGTTCACCGGTAATACTTAAAAAATGTCCTGTGATGGTTCCCGGTTCCTGTCCACGGTCGTTCCAGTATGCAAACTGCAGTGTGTGTTTGGGTTTGAAAGTATAAAACGCTTCGAGTGCAAAGGCAAAATAGCGCTGACCTTGTAAAAGGGTTTCGTCGGGTAGTTTATATTCGCTGAAAAACGTACTGTAATTAAATCCGGCCCGCATTTCGAAAATTGGTCGTGCAATGAATTTATAATGAAGCCAGTTGTCAATAAACCATGGTTTTAAGTCGAGTCCGTATGCCAGCACCGGATCGTAGCTGAAACGTCCTTTTGCCAGCGAAACCGAAGAAATAAAGGCCGGTTTACCTAATGCAAATGCTGGGATTGAGGCGATTCCATTACTGTTAATACTGATATTTCCGCTGGCAATGAGTTTTTTTGAGCGGCTGTTTTCTGACGATTGACTGGAAGAAGAAGATACGGTTAATACGAAAAATAGAAAAAGTATAATTCTCATAAAGATTTATTTGAATAAGTTGGTTTATGTATTTTTTCAATACTACGATATTGTTATAGTTAAGCAAACCAAAAAATGTGGTTTTGGGGGTAAAGATAGAAATTTAAGGATTTTATTAATTGTTATTTATTTTCGTAACTGGCCACAACAGGGTAATTCTCTCCTCCCTGAACAGTAATAAAAGCATAGTCGGAACCTTTTACATTTTTATGGCAAATGGAGTTGATTTACCATGTTTAAAAAAAATTGGTTGTGGTCGCTCGCTGCAAGAAATTGCAGCACTTAAGGAAAGAGCCCGCCTTGAACTGTCAAAGTTTGAGAAGCAGCCAGCCTGTTTATTTCTAAGGACGATTGTTTTATTGAAAGTTTTGTATCCACTTTCTCTGATAATCAATTACGCATAGCAGGTCCAGAGCTAATCCCAGGGAAAATATATGATGGGACTGTTATCAATAAAGAAACTGGCAGACGGTTAATCGTTTCATTCTCGGCACAAAGAGCGAAAAAAGATGAGTATAAACGCAAAC
>DATITY010000547.1:0-11190 GCA_035467235.1 Draconibacterium sp.
GCTTGGAAAACAGCTTTTTTCTGATGAAGCTGGAAAATGGGCTGCGTTAATTACAGGAACTTCTCAAATTTATTTTCTTTATTTCTTTGATTTTCATACGGACTCAGTTCTTCAAACCGGTGTTGTTTTGGCTTTGTGGCAACTGGCGGCTTATTTACAGCAAAAAAAATGGTCGAATTTTATTTTGGGTTTCTTCGGAGTAGGGTTGTCAATGCTTTCGAAAGGACCGGTTGGTGCGGTTTTGCCGTTTTTCGCTGTATTGTTTTTCCTTGTTTCTCAGAAGGATTTCAGACAACTCCTTCACCCCAAATGGTTTTTGGGAATTTTTATTTCGCTGCTGATAATTTCACCAACACTAATTCATTTATACAACAGTTTTGGTTTAGAAGGAATAAAATTCTTTTTCATTACCAATAATTTTGGCCGGATTACCGGGGAATATGCAGGTTCGAGTACCGATTACTTTTTTTATTTTCACACGCTTTTATGGGCATTTTTACCATGGACAATCATTGTACTTTACGCTCTTTTTTCAACAATGAAAAAATGGTTTTTGCCGGAAGATAATTCAAAGTGGAACTTTTATCTGCTCGGAAGTGTATTTGTTTTGCTGCTGATTTTGAGTGTTGCAAAAGGTAAGGCACCCAACTATTTATTAATAGCAGTTGCCCCAATTTCGGTAATTGCGGGAAAGTGGCTTGCGAATTTCAACTCAATTCCGGTTAAAAACCAAAGAATGGTTATTGTACTGCAAATTTGCTTTACGGCGCTGTTAATTGTATTTTCCGTTTTCATTACTGTAGTTTTTTCTGATTTTTCACTATTGACCACTGTAATATTAATCCTAATAATCGTTCTGTTGATTTTCATTTTAGTGAAATTCAAATTTCAACCGTTGCGAAAGGCAATTCTGATTTCAATGATTTTAACAGGTATGTTAAATTTGTTCCTGAATGTAAAAGTTTTTCCCGGTTTGTATGCATACCAGGGAGCCCGACAGGTTTTAAAGTTGTATGAAAAACAAAACCTGCTGAAAACTCAGCTTTATAATTTTGAACTCGAAGAATACGGTCTGTTTTTCTATTCCAGGCAACCGGTTGAAAACATTGATAATTGGGATACATTGTACAATAGAATGGCAAAACCGGGAACATGGCTTTATACCAACGAAATCAAATACAACGATATCATAAAAATGGATTATGAGATTGACACGGTTTACCAAATCAGGCAAATAGGGATGAACCGGATTAATCCCGGATTTTTAAATCCTAAAACCCGTGAACAATCGTTGAAACCAAATTATTTGATTGTTACCGGGGGAAAAAACAAGTAATAAATCTCAATTTCAATAAATTGTTTTTTTGAGTAATTATATCTTTGGCAATTATCAAATATTTCAGTTTTTAAATGGAAAATCAGAAGAAGCTTTCAATCATAATTCCCGTTTATAACGAATCAAAAACAATTCACGAAATTTTGAACAGGATTTTGAAGGTTGATTTGAATTATGGATTTGAAAAGGAGATAATTCTTGTAAACGATTTTTCTTCTGATAATTCCGGTGAAATAATCGATAATTACATTAAGAATAATTCTGCTGCCGACATAAAGCTTTTTCACCAGCCTGTGAACATGGGAAAAGGTGCTGCGCTGCATCGCGGAATTGCGGAAGCTACCGGCGATTGTATTGTTATTCAGGATGCCGACCTTGAGTATGATCCCCTTGAGTACAACGACCTCCTTAAACCAGTTGCTGAGGGGAATGCTGATGTGGTGTACGGATCACGGTTTATGGGAGGTAACCCTCACCGCATTTTGTTTTTCTGGCATTCAATTGGAAATAAAATACTCACTACCATATCGAATATGTTTACTAACCTGAATCTTACCGACATGGAAACATGTTATAAACTATTTAAATCTGACATTATTAAAAGTCTGGATTTAAAGGAAAAAAGATTTGGTTTTGAACCGGAAGTTACAGCAAAGGTTTCACAAATCCCAAAAATAAGAATTTACGAGATTGGCATTTCATATTATGGAAGAACGTATGAAGAAGGGAAGAAAATTAAATGGTACGATGGTTTCACTTCTCTGTGGTGCATACTGAAATACAATTTATTCAGATAATTTGTGTTTAATCTCAACCGAATATGCTAAGTTAAAGGACAGAGTTAAAAGAACATCTTAGGATTGAAATTATAATTACAAACTCTTTTTCATTCCAACGAAATAAAAATTTTAAATTTGTCATCCGTATGGGAGATGTCCTGCTGGCTTTAGCATAAATCGATTTAAATTAGATCCAATTTTTTATAAAATAACAGATACCTGCCTAAATGAAATTAAGTATAATCGTACCATTGTATAACGAGCAGAATGATATTCTAATCGTTTTAAATCAGCTTGTTAAAACAGAGTACCCGGCGCATTTGGAAAGTGTGGAATTTGTGATTATTGATGATCATTCAACAGATAATTCCTATGAAGTTGTGAAGGAATATATTAAAAACAGGCAGGAGTTTCGGTTATTCAGGCACGAAGTTAACAAGGGTAAAGGTGCTGCCGTAAAAACAGGTATTAGTTATGCCAGAGGTGATGTATTTTTGGTTCAGGATGCCGACCTTGAACTAAGTCCTTCAGATATTCCTGCAATGGTTAATGCCATGAAAGACCTGGATGTACAATTTATTAACGGATCACGATATTTGCCCGGAATTGCCCGCCCGCTTGCTTCCTATAAAAGATATTGGGGCAACAGGCTTTTTACCAATCTTACTTCAGTGGTAATCAATGTGAAACTTACCGATATGGCTTGTGGTTATAAATTAATTCATCGCGATTTATACGAAAAAATTGAACTAAAAGAAAACAGGTTTGGTTTTGAGGCTGAACTTATTATTAAAGCACTGCGGATAAAAAGAAACAATGTGGCAGAAGTTCCGGTAAAGTATTTTCCCAGAAACGCTGGAGAAGGGAAGAAGCTTAACAATATGGATGCTTTCAAGATTCTTTGGACTATTTTTAAATACGGGGTTTTAAGATTTAAGTAATTTATCATGTTGAAACTGAAGAACAATATTTCAAAGGTTAGCATTTATTTGAGTCTGCTGACTGTAGTTACAATTATGCTTATCGCGAAAGACTGGACTCGCGAAAATAAGGTAATTGTCGCTGATGTGGTGAGTTATTATGCCTATTTACCAGCTGCTTTTATATTTAACGATATAAAACTGGAGCACAGGGAAACTTATGACAAAGGGATTTTTTGGCCCGAACCTTTACCAGATGGGAATAAAGTAATTAAAACCAGTATGGGAATGTCGATACTATATTCCCCATTTTTCTTTGCTTCTCATGGAGTAGCAAAAGTGATGGGCTGGGAGGCTTTTGGCTATTCTCCAATATATAAAATTGGACTTTTGACAAGTGCTGTATTTTATCTTTTTATTGGATTGTTCTTTTTACGCAGAATCTTAAAAATTTACTTTTCGGAACAAATAACTGCCTTGACAATACTAACCATAGTTCTTGGTACAAATTTACTTAACTATGCTACCTATGATGCTTGCACATCGCACGTGTATAATTTTGCGCTTATCAATGTTTTTATTTGGTACACAATACAATGGTACAAATCCCCACAATTTTTCAACTTAATATTGTTGGGCTTGCTATCAGGTTTAATTACGCTTGTGAGACCAAGTAATATAATTGTACTTGTTTTCTTTTTCACGTATGGCATTTTTACAAAAGAAAATTTAAAAGAAAGAATACGATTAATATTCACAAAATTTCATTGGTTCCTGTTTATGGCTCTTGCCTTTGTTTTGGTTTGGGTACCTCAGTTTATTTACTGGTGGAAAATTACGGGTCATTTTGTTGTGAATTCTTATCCAGACGAGCAGTTTTTCTGGGGAAATCCTCATTTTTTCGATGGATTTTTCAGTTACCGGAAAGGATGGTTAGTTTACACCCCTGTAATGATTTTTGCACTTCTTGGAATTCCATTTTTGTTCAAAAAGCTGAAAGAATTTTCATGGGCAATATTTGTATTCATTTCAGTTGCCACGTACATTATCGTTTCATGGTGGTGTTGGTGGTATGGAGGATCTTTTGGTATGAGATCGTTTGTCGATTACTATGGTTTACTTGCAATACCAATGGCGTTATTGTTTTCGCTAATCTGGGATTTTAGGAAAAATGCTAAAATAATTGTTTTAAGCATTTTTTTTCTATCCATTTTACAAAACAACTTTTTCCTGGAAAAATATAAAAGAAGTTCTATACATTATGATTCAACATCTAAAGCTTCATTTTGGCATTCATTCTGGTATTTAAGGCCGCAAGAAGGTTATTGGGAATTGCTGGAAAGACCGGATTACGCAAAAGCTCTTGAAGGAATTGACGCAATTACCACCGAAAATAAATAAGTGTACTGATCTGTTTCTCTGCCAGTATTACAACTCATCGATTTTAACTACGGCGTAAGGTAATTCTTTAGAAAGGTTGAAATATTTATGATTCAGGTTGTCGATTCCCCATTCCAGCCAGAAGTCGGCACCCAAAAATACATCCCTGACATTTTCTTCCGTGTATTTTTTGAGATTTTCAGGATCATTCGCCGGGAAAATGGTCTGGACAGGCATATTTGCAGTAATCGAACTTAGCATTAAAGTTTCAAAAGAATGTGACCAGTAAGTGTAATGGTGTTTCTGTAATTCAATGCTTTGGATGATAAATTTCCGGTTGGGCAATTTAGCGGTTTTTGCAAGAAGCTCCTGGTTAAAACGTATTCTTTCGCGAAACGCCTTCCCTTGAGTGTAAATTCTGTTCAGGCTGAAAATTATTATAATGGTCAGAAATATTAGTTTAACATACCTGAATTGATTTAGGTTTTCAAGCATTTCTTTTAAAAAAGGAACTGAAACTAACAAGGCAAGCGGCATAAAAGCCCTTTCCATCATCATCTCCGAATCACCCTGGTTGTATGTAAGTAATGTAATTATCAGGAAGAAACCCGAAATTCCGAGTTGCCAGGAGAGCTTTAAATATTCTTTCTTCATGGCAAGAAGAATAATCAGCATAAACTCCAGAATAATCACCCAGAAATACAACCCGAATACTCTGTTAAGAAGAAATTTAGTGCTGTACGCCTGTGGCAAATCAAAAATTACGGCAGGCGATTTCAATAATTCAGAAAAGAATTTTCCTTCATAAGAATTCTGGTCTGTAAGCATCACTTTTACAACAGCAATTCCAACAATCAACGACAGCAAAATATATGGCTTTGCCGATTTTAACTGGTTTTTATCGATTGCACTGTAACCGATAACAAAAACAAGACTGTAAAGCGCCACAGGGTGGGCGAAAAAAGAGATTAAGATTACAGAAAATGCAAGCAGAAATCGGACTAAGGAATAGCGGAAAGATGAATATTGAAGTATTGCAAAAAGCAAAACCGAAAATACCAGGCTTTGATGTGTTTCGGTAACCGCATGAAAGAACGACTGACTAATACACATTACCAGTATTAAAACTACCGATAATGCTGCCGGAACATTTTTGAACACTTTTAAACAGAGCAGAAAAACAATATAATACAGGGCAATAAATGATGCAGAATAAATAATAAGTAACATTTTTAACCCAACTCCAAGTTTCATGGCGAGAAGCAGCGGAATTTCGGGGAGAATTGCTCCGTATCTGAAAGCTTCAACATTGATTTTTTCGAAATTAACTATTTTAAAAAACTGGAATGCTGAGTCGGCAAATAAAATTCGCTCCTTGTAAAAATAAACTGAACCAAGCAACAGGATAAAAAATGACAAATGCCCTAAGATTCCAAAAACCGGGTATTCGGTTTTTTTTTGAAAAAGTTTATGTATTAATCCAGGTTTCATAACGATTAAGGTTTGTCTGGCAAACTGAAAAATCTCAGTATCGCCGTTTAATAATCTGCAAATCATCAAAATAAACGGGAGCAATTCCCGCATTCCAGAAATAGATAATTGTTGAAGGCAATTTTTGATTTGTTTTAAACGAACATGTAAGTTTTACTTTTCTCCATCCATTTTCATCAATTGTTTCAGTGAAATCGCTTTTTTGGTACAGATTTTCCTTGTTGTCGATTACGATAAAGGCACTGTTGCCGGAGCCCCGGTACCATGCACTGATTTCGAGCTGGTCGATGTTTTTGATATCATTCAGCGAAATGCCATGACTGTATGGAATAGCTTGAGTGAGGCACAAACTTGAGTTCTCGCTTCTGAAAAAGTCATGGCTTAAATGACTTATTGTATCAGCTTTTGTGTTGTCGTTGAATAAAACGTGTCCTTTGTCTTTGTCAACAACCTCGAAATTACAGGTTAACGTATCTGCTTGGCCGTTCGCACTGTAACTGACCTGATTTAATGAATCTGCATCTGTTTTTTTCTTCAGCAGGAATACAGGATATTCTTTCCCGACTATCATCCAATCAGGACTGTTCAAATAATTATTTCTGTGTTTTTGATTTTCTTCAGGCGACATCAGGTAATTATTGTCGGACATCGAAAATACAATATATTCGGCATCGTTTACCGTGGGGAAAAAATAGATGAACTGTCGTTGCGCAATATGCGGGGTGATAACATTCGAGGCGCTGACCCTGGCATTTTTGGGTATTTGTTTGAGCAAACGGTTTACTTTTCTGACATCAAAAGGCGCTTCATAAAAACTCTTGTCATAGAACTTGATTTTAGATTTATAAAAAGTCCATGGAACCTGGTGATTGCTACTATCCATTTTATGAATGGTCATTACAAGAGAACCAGCACAAACCAATCCTGCGAAAATATTTTGTAATTGTTTTATTTTGAATGAACTCAGAATCAGAAAGACCGACAGAGGCAAAAGTGTCACCACCTCGGCAGAGTAATAGGTGGACAGGCCCCACCTGAAAAAATCATCGTTCAAAACTTTTTGCGCCACAATCGGAATAAACCAGATGATATATTTTGGACGAAACAATAACACAAATCCGCCCGACACGAAATAAACGATATAAAACTCAAGTTTTACTCCATCGTATTCAGGATTGTCGAGATGATTTACAAAGAAAAGCCTGATTGTTTCGAAAGGATGAAGCAGCGTGAATTTCAGTGCTTCTCCGGGAGTAGCCCCCAAAGCGGAATAGTTAAAAAGAACATATTTCACTCCGGGAGTTTCGATTCCCGGAATAAATACCTTAAACAGCAAAATAAAATATATGACAGAAATGAGAATTCCTACAACCGAATAAATAACAGCCTTTTTCTCCTTCCAATGCAAAAAAATCAATGAAATGAAAATAAAAATAAACCAAATTGGCATGTTCTCTCTCGAAAACAACGAAAGAATAAGTATTACGAAAGCAACAAGATATTTCCTGATTTCAAAGTAGTAAAGGAATGCAGGAACAAAGCAGGCCGACATTATGGCCAGGTTAACATCGGTGCCAAAGGCTGAGTATCTGCCAAATAACAGGAAAAAGTAGAGAATAACACCTGACGTAAGCCAAATATTATCTGTTTTCAGTTTTATTAGTTTATAAGAATACCAGGCTGCCAGAATGATTAACGAGTTTTGAATTATAATCAGGGTATAAGTTCCTGTCAACCAGTTAAGAAGCCAGTAAATCGGTACAAAATACATCAGCGTGAATGAAAAATGATCCTGCAGGAAATTTCCCCGAAATGTTGGAATCTTGCTGATTCTGAAATGAGAATAATCCCAAAAGGCAAAGTTGTAATTTGCGTAGTCGTAGGTAAACGATTTAAAAAGATAGTGATTATATAGTCCTATAAATGAGATTAGTAATCCGAAAAAGATTAGGATGTAATAATGAATATAATTGCTATTTATTTTCATAAAGAATCAAGTGAATAATGACTGCGCAAACATAAATATTTATTTTCTTTAAGTTTTAAATTTTTTAATTCAGGCACAGTTTCACATGGAAAAAAAGAGAAAAAACTGGGGTGGTTTAATTTTGGTAATACTCCTGTTGTATAGTTGTGAAAATGAAGTTGTGGATAGCAGGATTCCTTTTACCGGAGAATTTAATTTTACTACAATTTCAAATAACAGAACCATGTGTTATGATTCTTCTTCACTTTGTGTAAATGGATGGAAAAATTTTAATTTCGACACAACCCACATAACAACCAATATTGAATTGTATTCAAAAAACAAGCTAAAGATTCATTTTGGAAATAACGTTTTAGGACATCGTAACGATTCAACTTATAATGAAATATTTTACCCTGAAATTTTACCAGATGGTACTTTGAATTTTCCAGAGTATCCAATTGGAGGTCACAATAGGTTTGAAGGTAAATTTATAGGATACGATACATTAAAAATGAATTTTCATTTGGGATTTTTAATTGGTGGCTACAATGTGTATGATGTGACAGGAATTAGAAATAAATAATAATATTCAAAAATTAAGAAAGTTTTAGGATTTAAAGATTTTGTTCTTTGCTAACCCCCATTTCTGTAGCCTGAACTGCAATGATGTTTTCAAGACTCCCAAAGCATAAATAGTACTGTTTTTCAGGTTGATACTCGATGCATCGTCGAAATATTTTGTGGGACAGGTGATTTCGGCAATTTCGTAACCAGCGTACCATATTTGTGCAAGCATCTGGTTGTCGAAAACAAAATTATCGGAGTTGGCATTGTAATTCACTGCCTCCAATACTTCGCGGGTAAAAGCGCGATATCCGGTGTGGTATTCCGAGAGTTTGGCGTTCATCAGAATGTTCTGAATAAGGGTCAGTCCCCGGTTCGAAATGTATTTAATCATTGGCATTCCTCCTGCCAGCGCGCCTTTCCCCAGTATACGCGAACCCAAAACCACGTGATACAATCCGCTTCCGAGTAAACTTGCCATGGCCGGAATGAGTTTGGGCGTGTATTGATAATCGGGGTGAAGCATAATTACAATGTCGGCGCCAATTTCGAGTGCTTTGTTGTAACACGATTTCTGGTTTCCACCGTAGCCCTTATTTCGCTGGTGTTCAACAATGTGATTTATGCCCAGTTGCATTGCTACTTCAATGGTATTGTCCTTGCTTAAATCATCAACAAGGATAACTTCGTCAACAATGTTAAAATCGATTTCACTGTAAGTAATTTCCAGCGTTTTGGCGGCGTTGTAAGCAGGTAGTACCACGACTACCTTTTTGTTGTTGATCATGCTGTGATTTTTAATCGCGTAAAAATAATAAGAATATTGAATATTGAATGATGATTAACGAATGATGAATGTCTCAAAAGCAATGTCGTTTACAGTTTTAGTTTTCCCGCCAGCCTTGCGGCAAATGTGGCAAATGCAACCACCGAAACCGAACTGATTGGCATTAAAATGGCGGCAACTACCGGTGAAAGCAATCCTGAAAGTGCTATGGAAATTCCGATAATATTATAAAAAAATGAAATGGTGAAGCTGAGTTTTACAATGTTTAAAGACGTTTTGGTGAAACCGATAAACCTGGCGAGCCGCTGGAACTGGCCGGCTTCCAGAACTGCATCGCTGGCGGGTGAGAAATGGTAAACTTTGTCGGCAACAGTAAGTGCAACATCACTTTGCATCAAAGCACCTGCATCGTTTAACCCGTCGCCGGTCATTAAAATGGTTTCTCCTTTTTCCTGCAGGTTTTTGATAAATTCTGCTTTGTCCGCAGGTTTTTGGTTAAACAGCATTTTATCCTTTTCGAAAAAACCCGAAAGATTTTTTGCTTCGGCATCGTTATCGCCCGAAATTAAGTACAGTTTAAAACCTGATTTCAGTGACTCCAAAACCTGCTCAAAACCTTCCCTGTATTGATTGCTGATGGTATAAAATCCTTTGGTTTTATCGTTTACCGATACAAATACAACTGAGCTTTTCTGATTCCCGTTTCCGGCTGTGTTACAAACGTATTCTTCGGAACCCATTCTTACGGTCAGGTTGTTTGCTTTGCCAAAAATTCCACGACCTGCAACTTCAACAAAATGTACGGTCGGGTGGTATTTCAGTTGAGAATAAAAATCGGCTACTGCGCTGCTTAACGGGTGAGTAGATTGCTTTGCCAGTGAAAAAACCGCTTCGGTTTCTTCGGGAGAAAGTGGTTCGCCTGTGTAAACGATTTTAGTTTCATTGGGTCGGGTCAGCGTTCCGGTTTTATCGAAAACAACTGCTGAAATGTGCGACATTTTTTCGATTACCGACGTGTTTTTGATATACAACCCGGCCCTGCCAAAAATGCGCATCGTATTTCCGAAGGTAAACGGAATGGAAAGCGCCAGCGCGCAAGGGCAGGCAATGATTAAAACCGAAGTGAAAACAAAAATGGCGGAGTGGGTTTCTCCACGCAACATCCAGAAAGCAAATCCGGCGATTGCAATTGCAATAATGATGACCGTAAAATACTGGCTGATTTTGTCGGAAAGGGTTTTTAGCGAATCGGAAGGTTTTTCGTACGATTTATCCTGGTTCCAGAGTTTGGTGAGGTGACTTTGATTGACCTCTTTTTGCACCCTGATTTTGATGATTCCGCCCATTTGCCGGCCACCGGCATAAATAAAATCGCCGGTTTTTTTCAGTACCGGGCTCGATTCACCGGTAACAAAACTGTAATCAATTTGTCCTTCGCCATCAACCAAAAGCGAATCGGCCGGTATCAATTCCTTGTTCCGGATAATCAGTTCGTCGTCAACTTCAATCTTTTCGAGCAAAATACTCTCTTCAATCTGTTTGTTGATTTTGGTTACCGCAATGGGGAAATACGATTTGTAATTGCGCTCAAACGACAGCGCTTCGTAGGTTTTGCTTTGATACCACTTTCCAACAAGCATAAAAAATATCAACCCCGAAAGACTGTCGCAGTAGCCCGAACCGCCGGTTACAAAAATCTCATAAGTAGTGACTAAAAACAGTACGATAATTCCAAGTGCAATGGGCAAATCGATACTGATATTCTTCTTTATCAGGTTTTTAAACGCCGAAATGTAATAATCGCTTCCGCTGTAAAAAACCACCGGAATAACCAGAATGTAACTCAAAATACTAAGCACCGACTGCAATTTATCATCAAGCGGTTCACCGTTAAAATAGGCGGGCAAACTGTATGTCATTACGTTGATAAAAACGAATCCTGCCACCCCGATTTTATAAAGCAG
>DATITY010000548.1:0-9986 GCA_035467235.1 Draconibacterium sp.
TGCAAAACCTTATAAATTCATTCGGTTTTGTGTTGGCTATCATAAAGATCGAGAAGAATCAGTAGTTGAAATTAAGGACATTTACATTTGTGAGTTTGTAAAAAACATTCCAGAAGGTTTTGAAAAGGGTGATACTTCATTTGTAATTGAGTTAGGCAGAATTGTAAGCAGAAAGGCCAAGTCATAAGATTTGACTTTTGTCGCAAATGTCGCATAAATGGCTTCAAAATAAAGTAGAAACGCAAAGCCATAAACGAAAATCAAGCAACAATTTTTTTCAGAATCTGGCTACTTACTTGTACAGGGCTTGTACGAAATAAAAAAGAGTTACATTTTATTATTGTAACTCTTTGATTTTCAAGTTGTCCTGTTAGGGGTCGAACCTAAACTCTTCTGATTCAGAGTCAGACGTGTTGCCAATTACACTACAGGACAATAATTTTTTGGCAAAAATATAAAAATTCCCGATTTAAGCACATACAATAAAAGGATTGCATTATTTTTATCCCTGAAAAAATCAAAAATGATAAAAATTAAATTTAACTCAATAAAATAGTGACTATGAGAACTGATCAAAAAAGAAGAGATTTCCTGAAAATTTCGACGGCAGGCGCTGTAGGTGTAATGGCTTTTGGTGCTTTTGCCTGTAAACCGGGCGCCAAACCTGCGGCTGTGGCTGTTGATAAAAAAAGTTTTGGAGTTGGCCTGCAATTGTACACCATTCGCGATGCAATGGATGCCGATGCGTTAGGTTCATTGAAAAAGATATCGGATCTGGGCTATAAAAATGTTGAGCTTGCCAATTATGTTGATGGCAAGTTTTACGGTTATGCTCCGGCTGAATTTAAAAAGATAGTAAACGACCTTGGAATGGAAATCATAAGCAGCCATACCAGTGTTGAAGCCGCCGGTATAACTCTGGAAAGCGCTCAGAAAATGGCAGACGACCACGCTGCAATGGGCGTGAAATATTGTGTACAGCCCTGGGTGGAAGAAGTTAACCGCAATATTGAATCATACAAGAAAATGATTGCTGACTGGAATCAGGTGGGTCAGGTAATGAAAAATGTGGGTATCCAGTTTGGTTACCATAACCACAACTTCGAATTTGCCACAATTGATGGCATAGTTCCGTACTATGACATTTTTATGCCCGAAATGGATGCCAGCCTTATTACCATGGAACTTGATATGTATTGGGCAACAAAAGCAGGACAGGACCCGGTTGAAATGTTCAATAAATATCCGGGCAGATTCCAGTTATTCCATTTTAAAGATATGGCTCAGCAAAGTGCCCCTTTTTATGATGTAATAAAAGACGATATTACTTCGGTAGGTGCCGGTCTGATTGACTTTAAAAGAATTTATGCTGCCAGGGAAACTGCCGGTATGAAATATATATTTGTGGAAGACGACAACCAGGGAATGGGAAAACCATTCGAAGCAGTTGGAATTAGCATCGATAATCTTACATCCAAAATTCTGGTTTAATCATAAATCAGTAATACAAACTAAAGGGAATTCGGGTTAAATCCGGATTCCCTTTGTTTTTTATTGAATATTTTTCTGATAGAAAGTATCTGTTAACTTTATCGGTAATAAATTAAAACGAAAAGGAAAAATTAAATGACAAGAGTACCATTTGATGAAATGAAAGCAACTATTAAAATGGCTTTTATATACGCAGGAATGAGCGACGAAAAGGCAGATATTTGTTCACAGATTCATACAGAATCAAGCAGGGATGGAGTTTATTCGCATGGCTTAAACCGGGTGGAACGATTTGTGGATTATATTCAAAAAGGATGGGTTGATGTGAATGCTGAACCGAATCTTGAAAAAAATCTGGGTTCATTGGAAATTTACAACGGCAACCTCGGCCCTGGTATATTAAATGCCCGTTTTGCAATGAACCGGGCAACCGAAATTGCCGAAAACTCTGGGTTGGGACTGGTAACATTACACAATACAACCCATTGGATGCGCGGAGGAGCTTACGGATGGCAGGCAGCGGATAAAGGATTTATTGCCATTTGCTGGACAAATACCGAATCGTGTATGCCGGCATGGGGTGCGAAAACCATTGGAATCGGGAATAATCCGTTTATCATGGCTGTTCCGCGTAAAAATGGTCATGTTGTTTTGGATATGGCCATGTCGCAATATTCTTACGGAAAACTGCAGGTGACACGTTTGAAAAACGAACGGCTTCCATATCCGGGTGGATTCGATAAAGAAGGAAACCTGACAGATGTTCCCGGTCCGATTGAAGAATCATGGAGAATTTTACCAATGGGTTACTGGAAAGGTTCGGGATTTGCAGTTCTGCTCGATATCATTTCCGCACTGCTTTCAAATGGACTGTCAACTGCCGGAATTGATAAAGTTGGTAAAGGAAGTTGCGGCAGTTGCAACCAGGTTTTTATTGCAATCGATCCATTGAAAATCAATACACAGGAATTTATTGATAACGTTCTGGAAAGTACTGTTCAACAATTAAAATCATCGGTTCCTGCAAACGAAAACGGGGAAATTTATTATCCGGGAGAGCAGTCATTGAAAACCAGGATGTCTAATTTGGAACTGGGAATACCAGTTGATGACGGAGTTTGGGAAACAGTTAGAAAATTGGCAAAACAGTAAATCTTTCAAAACGAAATTAAAATGGGAACCCGTTTTTTAACACCGGATTCCCTTTTATTTTTTTGGTTGACCTGCCAAGGCTCGAACTTGGACTCTTCTGAACCAAAATCAGACGTGTTGCCAGTTACACCACAGGTCAGTCCTTTTGCGCCTTTTCGTTAAAGACGGTGCAAAAGTATAAATTTTTTTCTTTCTGATATCTTCCTGCATTTTTTTTTCATTTTAATGCTATTTGATTTAAAATTAGGATTTCAAAAAGTGGGAATACCAAATCTTTTTAAAACCTTATATTTGCAACTGTTCAAAAAAAATCAATCATGCAAAAAACAACACTCATTAATAATATTCTGGGCTGGATTGTATTTCTGACAGCTGCAATAACTTACTTCGTAACTCTAGAACCAACAGCAAGTTGGTGGGATTGCAGCGAGTTCATTACAAGTGCATTTAAATTGGAAGTGGGTCATCCTCCGGGTGCGCCTTTTCACATGATTTTGGGGCGGGTATTTTCCATTTTTGCGGCTGACAGTTCAAAGGCTGCATTTATGGTAAACGCCATGTCGGCGCTGGCGAGTGCTGCAACAGTAATGTTGTTGTACTGGAGCATTGTTCATTTGGCACGAAAACTTTTTTCAACCGCGGAATTAACTAAGGGTGAACAAATTGCAGTTTGGGGAAGCGGGTTGGTTGGTGCCCTTGCATTTACTTTTACCGATTCGTTTTGGTTTTCGGCAGTGGAAGGTGAGGTTTATGCACTTTCATCATTTTTTACAGCAGCGGTTTTTTGGGCTATTTTGAAATGGGAAAATGTTGCCGATGAGCCAAATGCAAACCGGTGGTTAATTCTGATTGCTTACCTGATGGGTTTATCAACAGGAGTTCATTTACTTAATCTGTTGGCTGTTCCGGCAATTGGATTGGTTTACTTTTTCAAAAAATATCCGTTTTCGTGGAAGGGAGTTATTGTGGCCCTGGCAATTTCAATAGGTATTCTGGCTTCAATTCAATACGTTATTATTCCAGGCGTTCCGAGGCTGGCATTTATATTTGATAAACTTTTTGTTAACACTTTTGGTCTGCCATTTAACTCAGGAGTGTTATTTCTGATTGTTTTAATTATTTCAGGTTCGGTTTGGGTTGTGAGATATACAATGAAAAAAAACATGGTTATTTTGAATACAGCTTTTACTGCGGTGATTGTTATATTAATCGGATATTCTTCTTTTGCCACAATTATCATTCGTGCCTCAGCAAATCCGCCAATGAACCAAAACCATCCTGATAATGCGTTTGCACTTTTGCGGTATTTGAACAGGGAACAATATGGCGATCGGCCTTTACTTTACGGACCATATTACAATGCCCCGGCCATAGCCAATATCGACGAAAAAGAACAGTACAACAAAGTTGATGGCAAATATAAAGTTACCGGAACGCTTTCGGGGGGAACAGAATACGAACCTAAACTTCAAACTTTTTTTCCGCGAATGTACAGTCCCAATGCCAACCATATTGAGGCTTACAAACAATGGGGAAACATTAAAGGAAAACCGGTCAGAATTCGCGATGGTGGAGAAACAAAAACACTCACAAAACCAACTTTTGGAGAAAATCTGAGGTTCTTTTTTACCTACCAGGTTGGACACATGTACATGCGCTATTTCATGTGGAATTTTGTTGGCCGCCAAAATGATGTTCAGGGACATGGCAGTTTTAATAGTGGAAACTGGATTAGCGGAATTAATGTTTTGGATGAGGCTAAAGTGGGTCCCACAGATAAAATGCCTGATTCTATGAAGAATGATCCAAGTCGGAATACGTATTACTTTTTACCGCTACTTTTTGGTCTAATCGGGATGTTTTATCAATATAACCGGGGGAAAAGCGGAAAAGAAAGTTTTGCTGTAACCATGTTGCTTTTTGTTTTTACCGGACTTGCAATAGTAGTTTACCTGAATCAATATCCTTACCAGCCCCGAGAGCGGGATTATGCTTACACCGGTTCGTTTTACGCTTTTGCCATTTGGATTGGCCTTGCTGTGCCGGCCTTGTATTCACTGGTTCAAAAAGTACTGAAAGGAGTGTCCGGAGCAGCAACCGTTACAGTGGTTTCACTGGTTTTGGTTCCCGGAATTCTGGTTTCACAAAACTTTGATGATCACAATCGCTCCGGAAGATACATGACACGTGATTATGCAATTAATTACCTTGAATCATGCGCGCCAAATGCCATTCTTTTTACCTATGGCGACAACGACACATTCCCACTTTGGTATGTACAGGAAGTGGAAGGAGTCCGGCCTGATATTAAAATTATCAACCTGAGTTATCTTGGAATGGACTGGTACATTTCCCAGCACCGAATGGCTTCAAACGCTGCTGCACCAGTGCCGTTTTCGTTTGAAAAAGAGCAGTATTACATGGGCCGGATGGATGCGGTTTTATTTCAGGAAAGAATAAAAAGTTCGATCGAATTAAGCGAGGCAATGAACTTTTTAGGTAGTGATGACGAGCGCACAAAAGTTACAGTTGTCAGTGGTGAAAAAATGGATTTCCTGCCTTCCCGAAGTTTTCACATTACGGTTGACAAGCAGAAAGTTTTAGATTCAGGTACTGTTAAACCCGAAGATGCCGCCCTAATAGTTGATTCGGTAAAATTCAGGATAACAAAAAGTTACATCACAAAAAGCGAAATGGCCATATTAAATATTATTGCTGCCAACAATTGGGAACGTCCGATTTATATCGATCACAGCCTGTTGTATGCCAACAGTATATTTTTCCTCGATTATCTGCAATTTGAAGGGCTTGCATACCGCTTTGTTCCTATTGAAACAAAAGGCGGCGGAATGAACAGAGGCCGGATTGATGCCGATATTTTGTACGATAACGTGATGAATAAATTTAAGTGGGGAAATGTAAATGACACGGAAGTTTATCTGGATGAATATAATAAAAAAGCAATAAATATTATTCAGGCGCGGTACATGTTTGCCCGTTTGTCGGAGGCTCTGATTGACAAAGGCGATAATAAAAGAGCACTTGAAGTGCTGGACAGAATGTTTGAGATTTTTCCCAACGAGAAGATACCATTAACCTACGATTCGTTTCCGGCAGTTGAGTTATACTATCGTGCAAACGAAAATGAAAAAGCAAACAAACTGGTTCAGATTTTAGCAAAGAACAGTTTCGAAATGCTTGAATACTATTTCAGTTTGCCCGACAGATTTGCCGCTGCAATCGAAGAAGAACAAAACCGGGAAATGTCGCTGATCAATAATCTGGTTATTATTACCAACCGATATAAACAGGACGAACTAAACAAGGAAATCAATAGTAAACTGGACGTTTTAATCAAAGGTCTTGAAAAACAAATGGGTTCTTAAATTTTATACCGGTTAAATCATCAAATCAATGGGATTCATTTCAGTAATCAAAAAATACAACAGCACTTTTTGGGCATCGAATGTTATTGAACTATTCGAACGCTGGGCGTGGTATGGGTTTTACATGGCTTTTGCACTTTACCTGGTCAATTCGAAAGATACAGGAGCGGTGGGTTTAACGCAGGCTCAAAAAGGGATTATTATGGGAACCGGCTCGATGCTGCTGTATTTTTTACCTGTAATTACGGGTGCAATCGGCGATAAGGTCGGGTACAAAAGAATACTTTACCTGGCGTTTGCGCTTTATATTTCAGGTTTTTATATGATTAAAACCTTCGATACATTTGGCTGGATGTTTTTTGCTTTTGTTTGGACTTGTATAGGCGGAGCTTTTTTTAAGCCTATCATATCGGCCATGATTGCGCGAAACACAACAAACGAAACATCGTCAATCGGGTTTGGAATTTTTTATATGATGGTAAATATCGGTGGATTCATAGGGCCGTTTATTGCCGGTGTTCTGATGCAAAAATCATGGGATTATGTGTTTTACATGTCGATGATTACGATTGGGGTGAATTACGTGATTACTTTCTTTTTTTTCCGCGAACCGAAAATTACAAATGACCATACTTCACTCGCAAAAAACATTGCCAATGCATTTGTGAGTATCGGAATTGCCTTAAAAAACTGGAAATTTGTAATGTTCCTGTTAATTATGGTTTTATTCTGGACTGCCTTCAACCAGTTATACTATTCTTTCCCGATTTTTGTTGAACAGTGGGTTGACACAAGTGTATTGTACAATGGGATTTATAAAGTATGGCCATGGCTTGCAAAGTCAATTGGCACCGAAAGCGGAACGATTACAACGGTTACACTTACCAGCATGGATTCGTTTTTTATCATTCTTTTTCAGTTAATTGTTTCTGCTTTTGTTATGCGGTTCAGGCCACTGGCTGCAATGATGGGCGGAATTCTGATACTTGCCGGAGGTTTGGGTTTGATGTTTTCGAACCAAAGTGGCTGGTTGATTTTACTTGGTATTCTTGTTTTTGGCATTGGCGAAATGGCAAGTTCGCCTAAATTTACCGAGTACGTTGGACGAATTGCGCCTTCCGACCAAAAAGCATTGTACATGGGAACATCATTTCTCCCGGTTGCGGCAGGGCACCAGTTGGCTGGTTGGCTTTCAGGAGATATTTACGAAAAAATTGCCGACAAAATTTACCTCATTCAGCTTGAAGTGGCAAAACGCGGAATTTCAATTCCTGAAATATCGGAAGAGTTTACAAAAAATGATTATGTGCAAATGGCCTCTCAAAAATTGGGAATGGAAGGCAGTGTTCTTGATAATTTTTTATGGACTAATTATCATCCTTCAAATATCTGGATAATTTATTCAGGGGTTGCTGTTTCTGCAGTTGTTTTACTTTGGCTGTACGACAGGTTTGTAATTGGAAAATAAAGTGAATAATTTGGATTCAAATCCAAAAAAGTCATGTTTTCATTATAAACCGCCAAGGTTTGCTAATCCATGGTTCACCGGCATAATTAATTCCAATACGTGGAGAAGTGAAGTAATTTTCGATTTTTTCGGCATTTTCAATCCAGATTCTTTCCGAGGTATAAAGGTTTTCACCATTAAACGATTTGTCGAGTTCAAGCGCTTTCCCTACTCTGCCCGGGCCTGAAATATATTCAACACCTCTGATAAGAACAGCCGAAGCATCGTTTTCTTTTCCGGTAACAATGTTCAGCATCCAGTACATTCCGTAAATCAAGTAAACATAAACCACCCCACCTTCCCGAAACATCACTTCTGTGCGGGGTGTTTTTCCTTTGCTGGCATGGCAGGCCAAATCGCCGTCGCCGCTGTATGCTTCAACTTCAGTAATAATAAATCTTATTAATTTACCATTATTTAATTTTCGTACAATGATTTTACCGAGCAGTTCCGGAGCAACTTCCAAAACATTACGCTGAAAAAAGGAGTTCGGTAACCGGCTCTTCATCAATCAAAATTAAGCAGAAGTTTTACTGTTTTTATATTTTTTCCTGTATTCACTAAAAGCGTATCCTGCAATTACTAAAATTAAAAGCAGTGAACTTGCCAATGAAACTTTATTGCCGGTATAGTATGATTTTGGATGGAATTTAAATTCAACTGTATGTTCACCTGCCGGCAAAACCAGTGCGCGCAATATATAATTTACCCTGAAATGCGGTACTTCCTTTCCATCGATGTATGCATACCAACCTTTATCGTAATACACTTCAGAAAAAACAGCCAGTTGTTCTGAATCTGCTTTTGCACTGTATTTTAAATAGTTGGGTTTGTATTCTGTTAAAATAATACCGCCGGATTCATCTTTTTGGAATTTTTTACCACCCACAAATTCTGAAAATCTTTTATCGATAACAACTTCATTTGAAGGATCGATTCCTTTCAGTGCTGCAATTTCTTCATCGGCGTTGGCAACAGTTTTGTAATTGTTTACAAACCATGCATTGCCCATTGCATTGGGATTTCGGAGCGGGGGATTGTTTAAATCATAAATAATATATCGGGTATTCAGCATATTTATGGCCGACAAACTGCGCAAAACCGAATCTGGTTGAGCACCAGCCTGGAGACCTTTTATCATCTCCTGCATTTCCGGAACCAGCTGGTTTTCAATTATCTCCTGATATCTCCGGAGTTTAGCAGCATGGTAACCACCAACGTTTTTATGAAAATAGCTGGCACGGGCATCCTGAAATGGATTTTGAAGTGGCAATACACGGTAATATAAATCTTTATCCTGAAGAATTGCTTTATCAACAGGCATTTCAGGAAACGGATTTGCAGCTTCGCGTTTCGAAACAAAATTGTCGCTGTTCAGGTATCGTTTGTCAACTGCCCAAAGGTCAACAAGAATTAAAACACCTAAAACACCTATAAAAAGATTAGTTTGGATTTTTTTAAGATTCCACAGATATAACGCTCCGGCAGCAAGAGCGATAAACAGAAACGAGCGTAAAGCATCCATCCGCAGCAATGATTTTCTGTCGGCAATTACACTGTCAATCAGCCAGTTAGGGAATCGCGCTGAGTCCGATGCATTTGAAAAGCTTCCCGAAATTCCGGGAAGAACAGCAAAAAGCAAAGTAAGTCCGCCAGTAATTATTGCTGCCCATTTCAATCCGTTCAGCCATTCTTTCTTTTCAACTTTACCGGATAATATATTATTGAGTGCAATAAAACCAAGCAACGGCATTGCAATTTGAGCAATAACCAAGGTCATCGATGGAGCCCTGAATTTATTGTACATGGGTAAATGGTCGAGTAAAAAGCTGGTGAGCGGCATAATATTACCTCCCCACGATAAAACAATGGAAATAACGGTAGCCGAAAGCAGCCACCATTTATAAACGCCCTTAACAACAAATAATCCTAAAAAAAACAGGAAAACTACAATAGCACCAACATAAACTGGTCCTGATGTTCCTGGCTGATCGCCATGATACATGCTAACTCCCTGAATATTCTGACGAAGGTTTTGCATACCTTTTTCGCGCATGGTTTTATAACTTTCCGAATTCTCTCCCGGATTGGTAAGACTGCTCCCCCCTTTAAAATTAGGTATTAACAGCGTGAGTGTTTCGTCTATTCCATAACTCCACTGAACAACATAATCCTTATCGAGTCCCGATGTTTTATTTTCATTGTTTGAAGTTAGTTCCGAAGGTCCGCGAATGGTTTCTTTTGAATATTCCCAGGCCGTATAAAGTCTGGAAAAATTCATTCCAACGGCAATAATAACTCCTGCAAGTAAAAGCAGAACCGATTTTAAAAAGGCGGCGAGTGCTTTTTCCTTAATAGCATAAATCAACTCGATAATACCATATATTACTAAAAGAATTAATCCGTAATAGCTTATTTGGGGATGACCTGCCAGCAATTCTAGCGAAAGC
>DATITY010000549.1:0-9554 GCA_035467235.1 Draconibacterium sp.
TGAAGCCGGACAGTCGGGAACTGTTACCATTGCAACCAACATGGCTGGTCGTGGAACCGACATAAAACTTACCGATGCGGTTAAAAAAGCCGGAGGTTTGGCCATTATCGGTACCGAGCGTCACGATTCGCGCCGGGTTGACCGTCAGTTGCGCGGACGTGCCGGACGACAGGGAGACCCGGGCTCGTCGCAGTTTTATGTGTCGCTCGAAGACGATTTAATGCGTTTGTTTGGATCCGGTCGTATTTCGGGAATAATGGATAAACTGGGTCTGAAAGAAGGTGAAGTTATTCAGCACTCCATGATTTCGAAATCGATTGAAAGAGCGCAGAAAAAAGTGGAAGAAAACAACTTTGGAATTCGTAAAAGATTGCTCGAATATGATGATGTAATGAACTCGCAACGCGAAGTGATTTACAAAAAACGGAAGCACGCTTTATTTGGTGAAAGGCTGGAAGTTGATTTACTGAATATGATGTACGATTCTGTGGAAGATTTGGTTAATCAACATCATGGTTCTGATGACTTCGAAGATTTCAATATGGAGCTGTTGCGGTTACTTTCGCTCGAATCGCCTGTGAGTGCTGATGATTTCAAAAAGATGAACGCAGCAGAGGTTGCAAATGTTATTTTCGAAAAAATGATTGCTGCGTACAACCGCAAAGTAGAAGCAATTTCGAAACAGGCATTCCCGGTAATTAAGAATGTTTACGAAACAAAAGGGGATGTATATCACAATATTGTAGTTCCGATTTCAGACGGAAAGCGGGTGTTCCAGATTATTTGCAACCTCGAGAAAGCTTACAATAACAAAGGAAAAGAGTTGGTTAAATCGTACCAGAAACAAATTGTTTTGCGAACCATCGATGAGGCATGGAAAGAAGAACTTCGCGAAATGGACGACCTGAAACAGTCGGTTCAGAACGCATCCTACGAGCAGAAAGATCCATTGCTGATTTACAAATTCGAGTCGTTTAACCTGTTTAAACAGATGGTTGCCAAAGTGAATAAAGATGTGGTTTCTACTTTGATGAAAGGTTATATTCCAATTCAAAGTTCAGACCAGGTAAGAGAAGCCGAAGCACGTAAAAGAATAGATTTAAGCCGATATAAAACACAGAAATCAGAATTGTCACCTGCTGGTAATCCAATGGAAGGAGCCAACACACAAACCCAGGAAAAGGTAAAACCGCAACCGGTGGTTGTTGAAAAACACGTTGGCAGAAATGATTCTTGTCCGTGCGGGAGTGGCAAAAAATATAAACATTGCCATGGAAGGGGAATGGTTTAGAGTTCAAAGTTCAAAGTTCAGAATTTAGAGTTCAAAGTATAAACTCGAAACCCGGAACCCGGAACCCGAAACAAGATACTCAATACTAATTACTAATTACTCAATACTAAATAACAACAAATGATTGATTTAATCGGTTTTATACACTGGAATGTAGATCCTGAAATTTTTCAGTTAGGTCCGTTCTCTGTTCGTTGGTATGGATTTCTTTTTGCGTCAGGCTTTTTAATTGGCTATTACCTGGGCGAACGCATGTTGAAATCGGAAAATGTAAATCAGAAATGGATCGACAGTGTTTTCTTTTATATCATCATCGCCACAATTGTTGGAGCCCGTTTGGGGCATGTTTTCTTCTACGGCTGGGATTATTATTCGCAGAATCCGGAAGAGATTTTTATGGTTTGGCACGGCGGCCTTTCAAGTCACGGCGGAACTATAGGAATTCTGATTGCCATTATAATATATTCAAAAGTGGTTACCAAACGTTCTATGTTGTGGATTCTCGATCGCATTGTTGTACCAACTGCTCTGGTTGCGGCTTTTATCCGTATGGGAAACCTTATGAATTCTGAAATTTACGGCGTTCAGACTTCTTTACCCTGGGGATTTATTTTCGAGCGCAACGGCGAAACGGTGGCCAAACATCCTACCCAGTTGTACGAGGCGTTTGCATATCTGATTGCTTTTGTGGTTTTAATGTATATGTATTGGAAAACCAGGGCCAAATACCGCGAAGGATTGATTTTTGGAATATTTTTTATGTTCATTTTTGGTTCACGTTTTTTAATCGAATTCATCAAGGAAGATCAGGAAGCATTTGAAGCCGGAATGGCATTAAATATGGGTCAGTGGCTCAGTATTCCTTTTGTTCTGGGAGGTTTGTTTTTAGCAGTGCGTGCCTTAAAACTGCCCGAAAAGATTTACAAAAACAAATAATCCGGCGATGTATCAAACGCATAAAACATTCATCACTCCGGATATGCGGTTGTCGGATTTAATTGCCGAAAATTCTTTGTTACTGCTTCTTTTGGAGCATTTTGAAATAGATTTTGCAGTTAAGGATAAAACCGTAAAACAACTTTGTACTGAATACAGCATCAACCTTCCGGTTTTTTTGGTTTTCGGAAACCTTTACAACGGATTTTATCCCGATGAAGCCGAAATCGATGCACTTGAAGATGTTTCTTCCATCATCAGGTTTTTAAAAAGCAGCCACCGGTTTTACAAGCACGATAAATATCCCGAGTTAAAGGCGTTCCTGGTTCAGCTTCACGAAAAACAGGAAAGGGATAACATTTTACTCATCGAAAAATTTTTTAACGACTATTTCGGTGAAGTGCTCGAACATCTCGATTACGAGGAAAGTGTTGTGTTTCCTTACATTTGCAGTTTGATTGAAAGCGGG
This sequence comes from Draconibacterium sp., assembly GCA_035467235.1. Taxonomy (GTDB): domain Bacteria; phylum Bacteroidota; class Bacteroidia; order Bacteroidales; family Prolixibacteraceae; genus Draconibacterium. Next base: position 2,697 of record DATITY010000549.1, read on the forward strand.
AAAACTAAAACGAAAAATAACTTTTCGGCAAATGAATACCGCGATCACCACACCGATATCGAAACTAAACTCACTGATCTGAAAAATCTTTTACTAAAACATATCTCACTAAAAAACGATTTTTCGCTTCGAAGAAAATTTCTGTTCAGTCTTTTCGAGTTGGAATTCGATTTAAACATTCATTCACTGATTGAGGATAAAATTTTGCTTCCATTGGTTGGCAAAATTGAAACAAATCCGGTCAATGGATAAAATCCGGTTCAATATCGCTTTAATCGAACCGTCGCAAATTATCTGCGAGGGACTTTCGTATATATTGATGAAGTTTAAAAAGAACTTTTATATCTATCGGTTTGAGGATTTGGAAGAGTTCAAAATTTCTGCTTCGAAGGAAGATTTTAATGTTGCAATTGTCAATCCATCTGTTGTTCAGAACCGGCTGCCGGATTTTATAAAACTGAAAAACATGCAACCCAGTATCTTTTGGATTGCATTGGTTTATTCCTTTTATGATAACGAGTTAATTCAGAAGTTTGATGACACCCTTTCTGTTACTGCAACTTTGGAGCAGATTACGCACAAAATAGGACAAATTAATCTGACAGGCGATAAAAGTCCGCACGATGATTTGTCGGACAGGGAAATTGAAGTGTTAACCAAAATGGTAAAGGGATTTGCGAATAAAGAAATAGCCGACATGCTGAATATCAGTGTTCATACAGTGATTAGCCACCGTAAAAACATCACCGAAAAAACCGGGATTAAAAGTCTGTCGGGATTAACCATTTATGCCATCACCAAGAAAATTATTCCGCTGGATTACACTTCAGTTTGATGCTAATTCACAACCAAATTCAAAAAATTAGTATTTGAAACTGATTGATAATCTGATATTCAGATAATGGTTGGAATCAGATCATTTTTTGATCGTTCATTATTGTTTGGGCAATTCGTTTGTCAGTACTAAAAAGTAAGACTGTAATCGCAAAAAAATATAAAATTTTGTCATACCAAAATTGTTTCCGGAGTTACAATAATTACTAAAAGTTCAAGTCATTGTTTGATGTTTTTTTGATTGCTGTTTTAGCAACGTTAAGTTTATTTATCCCGGCAACCCGGATTTGTTACTTTAAACTGCATTTTCGTATGCTTTTCTAAGCCAGTCAAATACTTCTGCGTCTATGTCGTTAACACCGGCAACATTAATTTTATGCGAACACATTGCATTTGCAGTGTTAATTGCTTCCAGTTTTCCCTGTGCTTCCTGGCCTTTCAGAATTATTCCAATTTCAAACCGGGTTTTTGTTGCCGGTTGAAGAAGGGCAAATTGTTTTTTACGTCTCAAACTCACATAAGCATTTTTTGGCGCAATTTCAATATCATTGCCAAACTTTTCAATTTCGGCCAATATTTTCTGATAAACAGGTATGAGATGTTCTTTCCCCTGATATTGCTTTGTAATCAAATCTTCCTGATTTTCTGCCGAACCCGCGTCGGAACCTTTTGCCTTGTGTGCAATCAGATTTGCAAAACCATGGGTTAATCCATGCGATTCTTTCAGGAATTTAATTATTTCGCCATGTTTGGCAATTTTTTCCTTTTTTACAATGTCCATCCATTGTTCCAGCGTTTTGCCTGTATTTTTATACAGATTGTCAATCATGGTTTGTGTTGCTTTATCGACATCCATTTTTTTAAGTTTTATTGTTACTTAAAGAATTAATTAATTCAGGTTTAACAGTTTGTAAAACTAATTCAGTCCAAAAGTATTTCTTTCCTCAAAATCCATTCAGGTATTTGGGTCATGTCTTCAGCCTTGTTAAAGTGACGGTATTTATAAATTTGGTATTCCCATTGTTTTTAAATTGTTTGATTCATATAATGCTGCTTTGTTTATCACTACTAACATGAACAGAAAAAATAAGTTTAAAATTCCTATTTTTTAATGGCCGGAGTTGAAAACGGTGGTGGCGTAATTTCTCTTGCTTTTTGTTTTTCAACCAACAGAAGCAGTTCTTTTACTCCTCGTTCCAACTGAGGGTCGCGGCCTTCGGTAAGCGATTTGGCATCCTGGCGAACCGTAATATCCGGTGCAACACCTTCGTTTTCGGCAATCCATTTGTTATTAATCGGGTCGAAAACCGCATTGTCAGGAGCTGTTAATGCGCCGCCGTCAATTAAAGCATAGTGCACTGAGGATTTTACCAAACCGCCCCAGGTGGTTGTTCCAATCAGTTGTCCGGCCTGCTGCTGACGGAAAACCCATGGGAAAAAGTCGCCGCCGGAACCTGAAAGTTCGTTAATCAGAAGTACTTTCGGTCCAAGAATTCCGGCTGGCAAACGCATCGGTTTTCCGTTGGGAACTTCGTTGGTAACCGATGCACGTAAACTGCGGGTCATCAAATCAACCATATAATCATCCAACAGGCCGCCACCGTTGAATCGCTCGTCGATAACCGCGCCCAGCTTGTCCTGCTGCGCAAAAAAGTAGCGGTTGAACGATACAAAGCCGGGGCCTCCCGTGTTAGGCACCCAAATGTAGGCGAGCTTTCCGTTCGAGAGGCTGTCAACCAGCCTGCGGTTGTCTTCAACCCACGCACGCTGGCGCAACGCCGATTCGCTTCCGATTGGTTTTACCGTTATCGTCCACGAATCTTTAAAATCGGGTGTTTTATTGATGTGTAAAACGGTTTGAACACCTGAAGTTCCGTCGAAGAACTGGTAAATATTTGCGGCACCGGTAATTTCGCGGCCATTCACACCCACAATGTAATTGCCTGTTTCCACTTTCAGCCCGGGTTCCTGCAATGGACTTGAAAGTTCCGGGTTCCAGCTTTGGGTGTTATAAATACGGGTAATTTTCCAGCGGTTGTTATCGGCAGAAAAATCAGCGCCCAGCAAACCCACCGGGTTTTCGTCGGTTTTTGGGTAATCGCCGCCAAACACAAAACTGTGCCCAACCGAAAGTTCACCGTTTACCTGGTCGAGAATATAGGTGAGGTCGGCACGATGTTTAATGTAAGGCACCAGCGGTGAGTAGCGTTTATAGACCTCGTCCCAGTCGCGGCCGTGCATATTTGGATCGTAAAAATAATCACGTTGGTAACGCCATGCTTCGTCGAACATCTGCTTCCACTCTTCACTGCGATCAAGCTTCATTTTCAGGTTTACACTGAGGTTTTCACCATCTTTTCCCGAAGGTTTCGATGTGTCCATAATTTTCCATGAACTTCCGAAACGGGCGAGCATTTTTTTGCCGTCGGCCGAAACTGAAACCTGACTTGCACCCGATACAAACTCTTCGGTTTTACGTTTTTCGAGGGTAAACTTATGAAGTGTCAAACCCTGAGCATTTGGAACGCGTTCGCCAACGAAAAATGATTCTTTCGGGCCGGCAATCAGCAACTGGTAACTGCGTGCGGGCATGACCGTAGCAAGTGTTCGTGTATCAATTCCTTCAAAATCAATTTTTACCGTATCCTTTTTTGCTTCGGTTTTAGTGTCGCCTTCTTTTTTGTCATCCTCTTTTTTCTTTTCCTCCGCCTTTGCTTTATCCTTTGCCTCTTCCTTTGGCTTAGCCTCTTCCTTTGCCTTTTCCTCTTCTTTAGGTTTTTCCTCTTCGTCACTTTTCAGTTTAAACGGCGAGTCATCCGTTTTCCGAAGGTTGACCACATACACCGAATAGTTCGGGTCGGCAGTGATGGAACTTGTGTTTGCCCAGCCCGAACCCAGCGCCAAATCGGTGCTGGCAAGGAAATAAAGGTGTTTCATCCCGGCATCCCACGCAGGCGAAAAAGCATCGGCAAACTCGTTGGTTATTGGTTTTACCGAATTGTCGTCGCGCGACCATACGTTTATTCTTCTGAAACTGTTCGAACCTGATTTAGAATAAGCCAGCCAGCGCGAGTCGGGCGACCAGGTAAGCCCCATTTCACCGCGTTCAAGGTTGTTACCAGCCACATCGATGGTATTTATTTTTTCTGATTCAATATCCAATACGCGTATTCTTACATCGTTGTCGTTAAAGGCAATCAGTTTCCCGTCGGGCGACCAAACCGGTTCCCAGCCCAGTTTCGATTCGCCAATCGGGATGCTTTTGGGCGGCGTAAGCCCGTCCTGCGCGCCAATCATCAGCGAATAACCTTTACCGCCTGCATCCGAAAACCAGGCTACTTTATCGCCTTTGGGCGACCAGACAGGAGAGCGGTCGGCAACCCCCGAAGAGTTGGTGAGATTGCGGGTGTTCCCGTTTTCAACCGGCACGGTGAAGATTTCGCCGCGGGCTTCCATTATTGCTCTTTTGCCTGTAGCCGATAAAGTTACAGAGCGGGCCGACTGACTCACATCTGTCCACTGAACTTCGGCCCATGGAAAATCGCCGTTGATGGAAACCGAAAGTTGTGTTGTTTTGCCGGTGGAAATATTCATCGTATGTAAAAAGCCTTCGCGCTCAAAAACCAACTGGTTTTTGTTGCCCGACAGCCATTTTACATCAGAGTCTTTATACTTTGTTTCCTGTTTCAGCTCTTTCGAAACCGTGTTGTACGACCAGATATTCATTACCCAGTCACGGTCGGAGAGAAAAAACACATTGTCGCCAAGCCAGACAGGGTTGATGTCGGTGGTTTTTTCGTTGGGAATCAGTTCTTCCGACAGGTCTGCAAGATTCAGGATAACCAGAGGAGTATTCTGTCCGCCTCGGTAGGCGCGCCATTCCACATCCCAGCGCGATACCCTGTCGATGGCAATTTTTTTACCATCGGGTGAAAACGAGCCGCTGTTTCCCCACTGTTTGGAAAGCAGTTTTTCGGGGCCGCCGTTTTTTGAAACCGTCCACAACCTGTCGTAACCGGCGGGAGCAGTTTCGCGGGGTGAGGCAAACAAAACCGATTCGCCGTCGGGTGTCCAGCCACAAACAATTGCTCCGGATGGGTACCATGTTAACCGGGTGGGGGTTCCACCTTCAGCCGGAACCGTGTAAACTGCGCTGGTTCCCGAACGGTTCGATGTAAAAGCAATGGTTTTGCCATCGGGCGAAAAAACCGGGTTGCTCTCCACTGCACCAGTACTTGTGAGCCGCGTAGTAATGCTGTTTTCAAGGTTGGTGACCCAAACATCAGCGCCATAGGTAAAGGCAACTTTACTGTCACTCAGTGTGGGTTGCCGCAACAAACGCGTTTCCTGTGCAAACAGGCTTCCTGCTGCCAGTAAAAAAAGAATAAAAACTGATTTCTTCATATTTTTTTGATTTGAATGAATAAACAAAACTGACGATTAAAATGAGAAACTGATTTATTCCCGGATAACATCACTACTATCCTTCTTAAGGGGACAATTGCTGCTTCGTGAGCCGGGCTTTTTGTTGAAGCAAGTCTCCCATTGAGGGGAATATGGGGTGAAATTATTTTTTCCGAAATCAAATTATTCATATTACCTAAATGGTAAGAAATTATGGTAAATAATTACAATTGTTCAGGGAAAAGAACAATGGGAGTTGGGAAATGTTTGGTGGGAGAAGGTATTTAGACAGATTGCTTCGTTACTCGTGCTTCGTTCCTCGCGAAAACCGTTTATCCTATTGGTTATGAACCATATTAATCAGCCAAAAACTGAGATATATTCCAAATCCTACCCTTCATTGATTATCAACTCAATCCCTGTTATATCGGCTTTCCCGTTTTTCAGGAATTCGTAGGTCATTCGGTCTGCCCGGCAGTCGGTAAACCGAATTCCTTTCAGGCTTTTGTTTTTAAAGAAAGTGTTTTTAAGTGTTGCGTTCCTGAATGACACCCTTTTAAATGAGCAGTTTTCAAAATAGCAGTCATCTATCGGGCCTTCGAAAACCACATCAGCAATCCAGGAATCAATAAAGCTGCTTCGGATCCAAATCGCATTAACAATTGTGTTTTTTTCGAATCCGCCCGATTTTACTTTTACTCCGGTAAAATCGGCACCCGTGAAATCGCTTCCGCCAATAAAGCTTTCTGAAAATTTGGTTTCTTTCAGCGAACAGCTTTTAAACTTGTTGCCGGCTAAGTTGGAACGCTGAATGTGACTGCTGCCCAGGTTGGAACCTGAAAAGTCGCATTTATCAATATTATTGGTTTTCAGCAGAAGTCCCGATAAATCGGAACCCACAAATTTGCAGTTTTGCATGTTTGATGAACTGAATTTTTCATGCAGGTTTTTCAGCCCTGAAAAGTCAGCGCCCGTCCAGTTGCCGCGCGACATATCCCAATTCAGTTTATTCCCTGCCGTGCCTGAGAAAGGTTCAGCCGATTGATTAAGCGGGGATTCAGCGGGTGTTGTTTCATTCACATTTGACCGGAAATTTTCTGAAAAATAGTTCAGGTCAACACTGAGAATTTTGGCTAAACGATTTAATGTAATGATGTCGGGCAATGATTCTCCGCGTTCCCATTTCCCCACTGCCTGTGCGCTGATAAATAGCCGCTCGGCAAGTTGTGCCTGTGAAATACTAATTTTCTTTCGTGCCTGGGTAATTTGAATTCCAATCATTTTTGTTTCCATATGTAATCTCTTTTTTTTATTTTTTCGACACAGCAAATATATTGATGCTTGTTGCCCAAATCAAAAAAATACGAAAACTTATGGTTGTAATAGCGCTATTTAAGGTTGTTATTCAACAACCAACGGTTGTATTTATCGGAATTGAAGGTGAACTCTTTTGTGAATGTAAAATCTGTTGCTGTATCATACCGGTAATTAAATAAATTTTGGAGGTGAAATATTTTCATATATTGCTTGTCCATATTAAAATTTGATTTTTCAGTAAAAGTGTGAAATTAGGATTGAAAATCTGTATCAGCGGGAGTATGAGGTTTTATGAATGTTTAC
>DATITY010000550.1:0-4030 GCA_035467235.1 Draconibacterium sp.
ACTTATTTTATTTCAAAAATATTTCTATCCTATTTAAGAATCATGTTGCCACTGAACTTCATTATAATTTGTATTTATAATATGTCCTATTTAATAATAATTTTCCCTGTTTCAATTTTGTTTTGATAGTTCATTTTATACAGATATATTCCTCTTTGTAATTGATTTACAGGAATTTGTATGTCCCAATAAATTTCCTTTTTAAATGCCATCTTTCCTTGATAATCGTAAAGTTCTATCACTGCAGCACCATCAATATTATTAAAATCAAGATTTATATAATCAGATGCCGGATTGGGATAAATTTTTAATTCTTGCTGTTTGCTTTCATCAATTTCTGAAATTATCATATCTGAATAAAATAACTTACCTCGACTTTCAACATACAACTCCCCTGTATTTTCATCAGTGGAATAATACAAAACATCTGTTATTTTATGCTTAAAAAATCCATCTTCTTCGTAAGCCCACCAGTTAGGTAGAATTAAATCGTTATAAGTATAAGTATTATCATAAATTAATTCCTCTTTAAAATTACCTATCCAATTGCTGGTTGTTTCGTCCCATTCATATTCACTTATAAATGTCAAATTACCATACGAATCGTATCCGTCTTCCCATTTAAAATTTCCTATCCATTCACTTGTTGTTTCATCCCATTCGTAAGAACTTCCTGATGTCGGATTTCCTTCAGAATCGTATTTGTATTCGTCTTTATATCGATTGACCCAGGTGCTGGTTATTTCATCCCAAATAAAATAACTATGTAAAGTCCTGTTTCCATTTGAATCATATGTGGTTTCGTATTTATTCATTTCAACCCATTCGCTGTCGGTTGGAAACCATATATAATTAACAGCCAATGTAGAATTTCCATTTGAATCGTACGTATATTCATCTTTATTGTTTTCAACCCAATTGCTGGTGGTTTCCTCCCAGTTATATATAATATCAAATATCAAATTTCCATTTGAATCGTACGTGTATTCAATTTTACTACGTACAACCCATTTGTTGATTGTTTCATCCCATACAGAATTAATACCTGACGTCAAATTTCCATTTGAATCATATTTGTATTCACCTTTTCTGGTTACTTCGTCATCTGTAGAATTATAATCAATTTGAAGTGTCAAATTTCCATTTGAATCATATCCGTTTTCTATTTTTATATCTACAGTCCAGCCACTAATTGTTTCATCCCATTTGTAATGAATTTCAAGTGTCAAATTTCCATTAGAATCGTATCCAAATTCATGTTTTTCACTACTAATCCATGTACTAATTGTTTCGTCCCATACATCTTCAACTTCTAACGTCAATTTTCTATTTGAATCGTATGTGTTTTTGGATTTACTGATCACAACCCAGTTGCTGGCTGTTTCATCCCATTCATAATTAATTTCCAATGTCACATTTCCATTTGAATCGTATGTATATTCGTATTTAACGATTGATTCGTCCCAGTTTTGATAAATTTCTGATGTCAAATTACCGTTCGAATCGTATGTATATTCTTCCTTACCTTCATAAATATACTCTCCTGATATTTCATCCATTACATCATAAACTATTGAATCCAAACTCTGTTTTACAACATTTGTTGATTTAAGAATTTGATTTGAATGGTAGTTGAGCCTCTTTTCTACTCCCCGCTTTTGAGACTCTTTAACTCCATTTTGAAACTCAGAAGTTGGCAAATCTCTATTCATCTGAATATGATTTCGTTTAATTTGAGATTTTCTGTGATTCAGTTGTCCCATTCCTAAATTGGAAATCAAACAAAAGCACAGTAAGAAGATAGTTGCTTTCATAATTATTGTGGTTTAGAATTAAATTAAAAAACTGAATTAAATTGATAATATATATTTTGAATCATGTGATATTGGATAATGCGGATTTAGTTTATCTTCAAATTTAAATTAAAATTTCACTAATAAAAAGTAGTTTCCACAATTTCTGAAAGGAGTGAATTCATATCATCTATTTTTTAGGTATAAAAGGAAATAGACCTTTTAATAGTCATAAGAAGTCCTAATTTCTGTTGAATTCTCGACACCTAAAATAATATTTTTATGGATCATTTTTTTACCACACGTAATAATGTTTTTGAAGCTACAAATTATCCTTTGATTTCGGGTCATTTAACATCTGCAGTTTCATACAATTGCCCTTAATCAATAACTTTTAATACCACGAAACAATTATTTGGTAAAAAAAATACGTTGATAAATGAAATCATAAAATATCCCATTTACCGATTTATTTTCAATTTTTATAACCCTTCAACCTGCATTGGCTAGCAAAACACTTTTGTGCCAATTAATAAATCACTGCCATCCCGGATTACTGTTTGCATTCCTGTAAAACCGATTGTTAAAATTCATGTTAGGCGCAAATTAAGTGGAGAAAAACCTGAAAAGTACGGATTAATATTCTATATTTGTACGTGTAAATGATTATAAATTATGGATACAAAATTGACATTAAAATTAGATAAATATGTGATTGACAGAGCTAAAGAATATGCATCAACACATAAAAGATGTCTTTCAAAAATGATTGAGGCTTATCTAAAGTCACTAATTGAGAAAGAAAAAACTCCATTGGATAGTGATATTGTGATTTCTCCATTCGTTAAGAGTTTAAGAACAGGGGTTAATATTCCTGCAGATTATGATTATAAAAAAGTATATGGCGACTATTTAGCGGAGAAATATAAATGAAAGACAAGCTGTTTTTAGACACAAATGTAGTTATCGATTTATTAGGTGAACGAGAACCATTTTATGATTCGATTGCTAAAATTGCGACTCTCGCTGACAAAGGAAAAATTCTATTGGTAGTTTCTGCATTAACTTATTCAACAGTATATTATTTGCTTTCAAGGTTTGAAGATAAAGAGGTAGTTAAAGAAAAAATCAGAAAGTTTAAGGTAATTGCAGAAACATCAGACCTAACAGATAAAATTGTAAATAAAGGACTGTCTTCAAGATTTAGTGATTTTGAGGATTCCCTTCAATATTTTTGTGCGATAAGTATGGATTGTAATATATTGATTACCAGAAACGGGAAAGACTTTAAGCAATCAGAAATTCCAGTTCTAACGCCTGATGAGTATCTTAATAGTTTAAAAATCAAATAAATCTGTGTCTAAAGGTTTAGTTTATGAAGGTTTTAGCAGTTATTGAAGGTTTGTGGCTTGTATAAGAGTCGGTTTAACCTGATAGGAAATCGCTTCATAAATCTGCACGACACCATACCATCAACTATTACCAGGAATCCCAAAAACATTTCTTAACGGCATCATAATATACCTCGTTTACAGTATTATTTTCTACTTTTGCAATGCTTCATCCTGCATTGGCTAACAAAATATTTTTGTGCCAATGAATAAATTACTACCATCACGTTTCACAGTTTCCATTCCTGTAAAACCTTACGTCAAAAGGTTCCTCGACATTAATTTCGGGCTACCCGTTGACTTTACCCAGAATGCACATTCACACAGGCATTTTCAGTCACTGTTTAAAAATCCGAATACAAGCCAGGATAAAAAATATCCCGACCATATCTGTACCTATACAGATATTGTTGAAGTTGTAATTTCGGAGCATGATTTTTACCGGTATGGATGGGAGCTTACCAAAACCAATACCATTGCTTTTGGCAAGTACTACGAAGAAAGGGCCAAAGCCATGATGCGGACTTACATTGGTGTGAATATCAGTCTTGGTGTACCCATCAATAAAAGCATTCTGAAATTTCAGAACCGGTTTATTTTTGAAGAGGAGGTGTGGCACTACGAAGCCATCAAAAAAGACATTTACCGCAACGGTAAAGTCGAATTGATTGATTTCAATGATGAAATTTTCAGGAAAATAGAAAAAATAGTTTTGCGGAATCTGTATGATTTAGGGACATTTTCAAAAAGAAGGCTTTTCCATTGAAATACTTTCCATCAACGGTGTTACTGCTGAAATTGGCTTATTCCTGACTGTATATGGTGTATCAGCTCACAAACCGGAGG
>DATITY010000551.1:0-6066 GCA_035467235.1 Draconibacterium sp.
AACAGCTCAGGTTTATACAGCCAACGTAATGCATCAAAACCGATACATTAATAATCTTGGTAATATGTTTATGTACAACTGGAGTCAGAGTGATGGTTTTGCCTGGTATCCCGATGAATTCAAATACAATGTGACTTCATCCTTTTATCAGCAAATATTCAATTATTCATATTCCAATACACTAAAACAATATCAGGTATTGGATCAATTGGAAAGTCCTTATGATTATTACAGGGCGATCGCTAAAATAATGAAAGCATATCATTTCCAGCTTTTGGTTGATATGTATGGCGATGTGCCTTACAGTGAAGCTCTCTTGCGCAGCCAGGAAGCTACACCAAAGTACGATGATGCAAAAACTATATATGAAGATTTAATTACAGAACTTGATACTGCAATTGTGCTCATCAAAAATGCTGAAATCCCGGTACAACCAAGCGATGATGATGCCATTTTTGGTGGAGATATGGACAACTGGATAAAATTTGCCAATACTGTAAAACTTAGGATTCTTGTGCGCCAGTCAAGTATGTCGGGAAGGGAAGGATACATTAAAGCCGAATTCGATAAGATAAATGCAGAAGGTTCGGGGTATATTACATCTGATGTAGGTGTAAATCCAGGATATGTTCAGCAGGAAAACAAACAAAGCCCGTTTTGGAATTATCAAGGCACGGATGTTGGCGGTACAGTTACAATGAATAATAACGCAACCTGTGCTACCGATTATATCCTTACTTTCCTTACCGGATTGAGTGACCCGCGTATCGATTTTCTGTATGAAAAACCAGAAACCGGACATCTTGGAGTTCCGCAGGGATTACTCGATTACGATACACCTGTTGTTGATGCCTATATGCCGGAAAAAGTGTCTAATATTGGCCCCGGTATTTTAAAAGCTGCGACTATGGATGCAATGGTTTATACATTGGCTGAAAGCTATTTTAATCAGGCAGAAGCACGTTTTAAAGGGTTGATTACCAATGGCGATGATGCAAAAACCTTATATGAAAAGGGAATCCAGGCGTCTTTCAGTGTTCTTGGTGCAGGGGATGCAACAAGCTACTACTCTCAGGTGAAGGATTTGGTTGGTTGGAACTCTTCTGCCAATAAGCTTCAGGCCATAATCACTCAAAAATGGCTTGCTGTGAATGGTATGACTGCAGAACAATCATGGTTCGATTATAGCAGGACGGGTTATCCTTCAGGATTGCCAATTTCGATGCAGGCTTCAACTTCTGATCGTCCGGTTCGTATATTCTATCCTGCAGGTGAATATTCATCAAATGGGGCAAATATACCTGCACAGCCTAATGCATTTACGGATAAGATTTTCTGGGGTAAATAATTAAAAACTGATAATTATGAAAACATTAAAATATTTTTTGATTTTAATTTTAGGCATAGGGATGTTCAATTCCTGCCTGTTTGAGGAGACAGCAGCAGATCTTGAACTAAACGGACAAGGACCAAATCTTGGAGGTTTTGAGCAAGCAAGAACTACATTATCTGCGATTGCTGATGGAGAAGAGTATAAATTTGATCTCAAGGTTAAGGTATTTGGGCCAACTTCCATGAACCTTACCAATGATGTTACTTTAACCATTGCAGCAGATCCTTCATCAACTGCAGTTCAGGGCAAACATTACAGAATTGATAATCCAAATGTTACATTGTCTCCAGGGCAAAACATGTTGGGATTCTTTAAAATTACCATGTTGACTGAGGGTATTGAAACACCACTGGCTAAATCACCTGTTTTGGTATTAAAAGTAACTCAGGTGACTGGCGATCCAATGGTTTTAAACAGTGGAAAACCAATTTCAATCACCATGAATTATGCCTGTCCGTCATTTCTTGAAGGAACATATGATGTAACTACAGAATATACGGGTTATGACGGTACTGTTACCATTCTGGAATGGACTGAAACTATTACCAATACTGGTATTGGTGAATATCGCACTGAACGGGTTGGTCACTGGGAGCCATCTGCATTAGGTGGGACACCTGGGTTCACATTTACCGATGTTTGTGGTCAAATTTCTGTACCAGGTCAGAATCTGGTTGATACATATTCAAATTGGGTAGAAGGAACCGATTTTGGTTCTGTTGATGAAGAAACGGGTGATTTATATATTGAATATTCAGTATGTGTTGATGATGGAGCTCGTTGCAGGTATTACAAGAGCACATACATAAAACAATAAATGTATGTTATAAATTTAAAAATTAAAAAAAATGAGAATAAAAGAAATTTATAAGATTGCAGGGGTGGTTTTAATATTGGCTTTCGCAGTTTCCTGCGATTTGCTAAGAACTGCCGAACAGGATGCAAGTCCGGTTATTAGTCCGGATAGTAAACCTACAGTTACCTATACTGCAGTTGGGAATACTGTTACTGAGGGCGGAAAGCTTATTTATACAATTAAGCTGGATAAGCCAATTGACCGGGCTTTAACTTTTTCAGCCAACAAACTTGGTGGTACTGCTACTGAAGGCGATGATTATGAAGCCAGCACAGTAGTTCTTCAACCTTATACAACCGAGGTAAAAATGGAAATTGTTGCTATTATGGATGATTACCCTGAAGTTGAGGAAACTTTGCAGCTTGAAATCGGAATTTTTGGAATTGCTGAACGGTATTTAATTAATCCGAATACGACTAATCCAAATACGGTAGATTTAAAAATTGCGAACAAAAATGAAGCAGGTAAATTAACTATTGCTATGGAATGGGCAGATCATGATATGGATTTCGATTTTGTAACCTGGAGCGATACGCCCGAAAATCCTATGACAGAATGGGGTGATGGTGGGGCTTCCTCACATAATCCTGAAATTGATAAATCAATTTGGTTAGATGATCCTGCAGGAACCTATTACGTTAACATTATGGATTGGGATTCCGGGCCATTCAACTATAAATTTTCAATTGGCCATCCGAATGGTACAGTTCAATTTATTGAGGGCACATTCGACCGCAGTGCAACTACTTACGTAAATGACCAATGGACAGCCTGGGGTGATTCTTATGATTCTTTCCGTGTGTTGAAAGTGGAGAATAGTGGTACAGCTTTTACCGTGACAAAATTATAGCGATATAAATCTGTAACAAAAAAGAGGCTGTCTCAAATAGATTGGGACAGCCTTTGTTTTTTTGTATTTTTTTTAGGAATTCTTACAAGAATCATAGTATTTCTGTTTCTCAGATATTAAAAATTACGTATCGTTTATCTAATATATTGGTCATTGAGTAGAAAAACATATGTTATTTAGAAATTAAAATTGTAGTAAGATATGGGATTTTTCAAACTGGTTGGAGCAATATTTAGCGGACTTATTTTATTATTGATGATAATTCCGTTAAGTATGATGGCTCAGGAAGACTTTGCCAATTCGCCGCAGGAGATTACTGAACTTTATAAATTAAGCGAAACGTACTATTCTATAAACGATGAATATATTAATGGTTTTATATATCCTGTGCCAAATTTCAGAATACCTGGCGATCCTTATTTAAACAATACAGAATGGAATGAGGGAACACTCTTTATAAATGGGAAAACCTATTCGCATCTTTTTATTAAATATGATTTAATTATAGATGAGGTAATCATCAAGGTAAAAACGGAACAAAATATTGAAAGATTACTGGCGGTGAATAAATCACAGATTGATTCGTTTATCATCCATTCCTCACTTTTTTTAAATTCTGATAACCTCAACCCGGATAACACTAAAAATGCGTATTACGAAAAGGTTTTTGGCGGGCAACCGGCGGTTTACAAACAGTATGAAAAAAGATTCATCGACAGCTACAGTAACAGTTCGCCTTTAGGAAAATTTTCAAGTCAAAAAAGTAATACTTATCTTTTTGATGACAATGATCTGACGAACATAAATAATAAAAAATCATTTCTGGAATGTTTTGAAAAGACAGAACAGGAGAAAATCAAGAAATTTCTGAAAGTCAATAAAATAAATTACAACAAGATTTCTAAGGCACAGTTGGTTGAACTTATGAAATACTGTGCAACAATTATCTCCAGGTAAAATGAAATTACTTTTTTCAATCTTCTTTTTATGTTTAACTGTATCGAATATGATTTTCGGTCAGGAAGAAGAAGCACAGATATATTTAAAAAAACAGAATACGAATTGGGAAGAATTCGTTAAAAATATTGAACAGGAATATAATGTCAGGTTCTTTTACAATACTGACAGTATTCCAAACATTAACATTTCAGTGGAAAAGGACAGTATTTTGCTGGAACAAATGCTCAGCGAAGTTTTTTCCGGATGTGGTGTTCATGTTTCAAAAGATAATAACGGGAACTATTTTTTGTTTAAGGAGTTTACGCTGCAAACCGATATCAATGAAATTTTCTTCAAGCCACCTGAACCTGAGAATGAACCCAAATTAAATGGTGCAATCGATTTAAAAACTAACGGCAGCAGCAACGAATTTTTAAAAACATACAAGGAGCTTATTTCCGATAATCTCATAATTGGTTCAGGCAGCCCCGGAAACAGCAAAAATAAAGTCAGAGTGAGCGGTATTGTTTTTAATGCCGGTGATGGAACGCCGATTGGGCAGGCCAGAATGCTCATTCCTGAAATCAACAGAAATTTTATTACAGGTACTTCCGGAAATTTCGAGATGGATGTGCTGCCTGGAAACTATACACTGATAGTAAATAGTATGGGAATGTTTGAGAAAACCTTCAAACTGACAGTTCTTTCGGGCGGGGAAGTAAATATTCCACTTCAGGTAAAATCATTTCTGCTGGATGAAACAGTGGTTACTGCTGAACGCAATCAAAATGTGGGCACAACAACCATGGGATTTGAAAAAATAACGGCAAAAACAATCAAAGAGTTACCGGTTGTGCTGGGCGAAAAGGATGTGGTTAAAATGGTGTTGCTTTTGCCCGGCGTTCAAACTGTTGGAGAAATATCATCAGGGTTTAATGTCAGGGGAAGTCCATCGGATCAGAATATGTTTTACATCAACGATTTGCCAATTTATAATTCATCTCATTTATTCGGATTGTTTACAACTTTTAACTCCGATGCAATTGGAGAATTCAAGTTTTATAAGAACAGTATTCCTGTGGAATATGGTGGGCAGTTGTCGTCCATTTTCGATATTGATGTAAAAAAAGGAAATAGCAAATATTTTTCAGCGCTTGCCGGAGTCGGGCCAACTTCCGTCAGGGCTCTGGTTGAAGGACCATTGAAAAAAGACTTGAGCAGCTACCTTGTCAGCTTTCGTTCTTCATATTCCGATTGGTTATTGAATCAGGTTGATAATCTGGATGTAAAAAACAGTGCCGCTTCTTTTCAGGATGCGTTGATGGACTTTTCGTTCCAGCTGAATAAAAACAATAAACTTGGTCTCTTTTTTTATTGGAGTCACGATTATGCAGATTTAGCTTTCGGCATTGAAAATGAATACTCCAATCTGGGCTCTGACATAAAATGGACACATACGTTTAACAAAAAGCTGTCAGGCGAATTGAACTTTGCGACGAGCCGGTATTCATACGAAGAAGCAAATTACGAGGTTGAGTATCTTGCTAACCAGCATTCGTTCGATCTGATGCATAACGAATTAAAACTGAATTTCAGGTACAATATCGGTAAGGGCCACAATGTACAGTTGGGTTTGAACTCCAAATTAATTCAATTGAATAACGGCGATTTTTTGCCACTCAACGATCAATCCACGGTAATGCCATTGACATTCGAATCGGAGCAATCGGCAGGCAACAGTATTTTTGGTGGCTACACCTGGGATGTCTCGTCCCGGTTAACTTTTGATGCCGGAATGCGTGCGACACTTTATTCCTACCTGGGACCGAAAACAGTTTATAGTTACATGGAAAATGCGCCAAAAGATGTTGAAAATATTACTGATACGACATTCTATGGAAACAACGAAATCATCAATAACTACCAGAATCTTGATTTCAGTTTTTCAGGAAAATTTGAAATTACAAATGATTTTTCAATAAAAGCTAGTTTCAGCCGGGCACACCAATATACATTCATGCTGTCGAA
>DATITY010000552.1:0-5583 GCA_035467235.1 Draconibacterium sp.
GAGATTCCCCGATTGAATTACCTGTTGCCCGGGTGTATTTGACGGTGGTGGATTTACTGTTCCGGTTGATGCAGGATTTACCGGTTCGATGTCTCTCAATTGTGGCAGTCCCACTCCAGCCTCTCCAATATTATCGGTGGCGGTCCACACAAAATACCCGATTACATAAGGATGTTTCTTTACCATTTCATAGTTTTCCAATGCCAACGGTGGATTTGTTTCGGTACCAACCATTACCCGATTGGGATATTTAACGTGGTCCGACTCATATCTTTTGTATGCGTAGTTATAACCGATGAGATCGAAAAGCGCCATGTGTTCGGGAATTGAATCCCACCGGCTGGGCAGGCCACGCATCCATGCAAAATCGTTGAAACACTCTGTCACCAATCGCGTGTTATCCAAACGGCGGATTTCGCCGGTCAGATTGCGGGCTATCCTCAGTCCGGTTGTATCAAAGGTTTCACGTATTTCATTCCCGATACTCCATATGATTACTGAGGGATGATTGCGGTCGCGTTTTACCCAGGATTCAACATCTTTTTGCCACCATTCCCTGAAATACAGATTGTAGTCTTTCGTTTTCTTTGGTGTTTCCCAGGCATCAAAAATTTCATTTATTACCACCATTCCAAGCCGGTCGCAGGCATCGAGTGTTGCCGGAGAAGGTGGATTGTGACTGGTTCGTATTGCATTAAACCCGTTTTGTTTCAGTATTTCTATCCTCCGCTCTTCTGCACGATCGATGGACGCTGCACCCAGCGGTCCGTTGTCGTGATGATAGCAACCGCCAATCATTTCAACCGGAACTCCGTTGATGGTCAAACCTTCCTGAGCGCTAATTTTGATGTTTCTTATTCCGAATGAAGTATTACTGAAATCGATTATTTTGTCATCATCAAGAACAGAAACTTTTGCCTCGTAAAGATTGGGATTGTCAATCGACCAAAGTGTCGGATTCTTAACCGAAATGTTTTGTACTATATCATTTTTCTGTCCCGGGGAAGCTGTTGCATCCATTTTTGCTGTGCCCACCGAACGACCCGATGAATCGAACAACTCTGCCTGCAAAACAACGTCTTTTGTTTCGGAACCTGAATTTAAAAGAGTGGCAGTAATTTTCACATCAGCCGAATTTTCAGAAACGGATGGAGTTGAAACATACAAACCTCCTGAAACATCAATATGAACAGGGTTTACAAGCGTCAGCCAAACATGCCGGTTGATTCCCGAACCTGAATACCAGCGCGAATTCAAACCATCATTTTTAACACGTACTGCAACAACATTCGCCTGTCCGGCAGGATTAAGAAACGGCGTTACATCGAAATAAAAAGGTGTGTAACCGTAAGGATGAAATCCAAGATGTTTCCCGTTGAGCCAGACATCGGCATTCATGTAAACCCCGTCGAATTGCAGATATGCAACTTTGTCCTTGTCTGTTTCATTTATTTTGAAGCTTTTTCGATACCAGCCGGTTCCACCAACCAGGTAACCTGAACTCATTTTATCAACCGAAGATTTATCAAATGGCCCGACGATGCTGTCTTTTATTTGTTCCGGGAGGTCTTCAATACTCCAGTCGTGAGGAACGTCGAGTATTCTCCATTTTGAGTCGTCGAAATCAGGATTTTCGGCCCCAGTCAGACTGTCTTTCAGAAAACGCCATCCATCGTCAAAAGAAACGGTTCTTGAAAAAGGTTCCGATGCCTTTTTATTGCTACATGAATAGAGTCCCGAAAAGAGGATAAACAAGAGGGATAAACAAAAAATTCCTAAGGTAAAACGCCATTTTTGATTTTTCATTCCGGTAAATTTAGGTTAGATAGAACCAATCTGGTATTTATGCAAATATTTCTTTATTTTTTCCTTTCCAGGGGCACAATACCGGCCATTTCGCCAATAACATTTACCAAATCGGAACCGGTTGGGACAACAATTTTGGCGTTATTTCCGAGCGATGTTTCAAGCGCTTCCAACTTTCGCAATAACTGGGCATTGCCGATAAAATATTTATCAGCAGCTTCGTTTACCAGCCGAATGGCTTCGGCTTCTCCTTCGGCATGTAATATTTTCGATTGTTTGAATCCTTCAGCTTCCTTTATTTTTGCCCTTTTAACACCATCGGCAACAGTTTCGGCAGCCGTTGCAGAATCAATAGCAGCAATTTTTTCGTTTTCAGCCTTCACCACTTTGTTCATGGTTTCCTGCACATCGCGCGGAGGATCAATTTGTTTCAGTTCTGTGCGCACAATTTCAATACCCCAGCTTTGGGTTTCGGTGTGCAGAGTTTTATAAAGTTCAGCATTAATTTTACCGCGTTCGCTGTTGGCCGATTTAAGTGTGAGTGTGCCAATGATATTTCTCAGTGTTGTGCGGGCCAGGTTAACAATCTGGTATTTGTAGTTGTTTACATTGTAAATCGAGCCTTTCACGCTCTCCTCATCAGATTTCACCTTGAAATAAACCTGGGCATCTACACTTGCATTCAGGTTATCGTTGGTAATAATTTCCTGGGGTTCGGCATCAACCATTTGTTCGGTCACATTTACCAGAAACAGCCGGTCGATAACCGGAATAATCCAGTGAAACCCCGGACCTGCCAATTTTTTATACTTGCCAAGTCGCTCAATCAGACCACGGTGGGTTGGCCTTACAATTCTGATTCCCGCAAAAAACAGTACCACCACGGGAATAATAATTAGTAAATAATTCATTTTAGTTGAGTTTAAAGTTGAGTTTAAATCTACACATTTTCAAATGCATCAACTCAATTTTTATGACCATATTTTCAAATAATTATATTTTTTAAGATTAGTATTGTATCAAATAAAAATGTATGAAACTGATTATTCACATTATCACTGATTTTAGGTTTGCAAAAGCACTGGCATTTTTGTGGCTGATTTGCTGTTGGATGCCAGCAATTCCGCAGACCAAACCATCCTATTCATTTTATGTGGCCGGACATGCTTACGGCGCGCACGCAGGTAAAAATGTTGGACTACACCCGCCATTTCTGAATAAGCTTGCTGAAAACAACGACAGCAATCTGATGGCTGTATTTTTAACCGGCGATATTGTAAATATAAGCACAACGGCAAGCTGGAACCAGGTGGAAAACGAGCTTTCACAATTGGGGATGAATTCATATTACATCATGGGAAATCACGATAACAATTCGGTGGGGCAGGCTGTATTTAAGAAAAAACATGGCGGAGCCTACTATTCATTTGTTTATGAAAACGAGTTGTTTATTGTTTTGAACAGCACCGAATCCGACCGGTCCATCTCCTCTACTCAGCTTGACTTTTTGGACGATGTTATTTCAAATACAGATGCACATTGGGAAAGGGCTTTCATTTTCTTTCATGAAGTGATTTGGAACAGCCACGAAAAATACCGGCTTGTAAGGAGTAACAGCCGATCGAGATATGCTCAGCTGGTAAATATTTCGAATTTCTGGAATGCGGTTTACCCCAGACTGACAGCTCTGGCTGAAAAGAAATTCTATTTATTTGCCGGAGATGTGGGTGGAAACCCCGATGCAATTGCCGCGTCATTCGATCGCTGGGGAAACGTAACTTTACTAACCTCGGGAATGGGAGAAGTTAAAGATGAAAATTACCTGAAAGTGGAAGTATTACCCGACACAGTTACGTTTCAGCTGATTCCGCTAAACAAAGGTGTTGAAATGAAGCCTGTCAACTGGTACAATATTCCTGAAAAACCTGATTCTATTTTAGGCCCGGTCGCTGTGTTGCCACTACAAACCAACGTCATTTACCGGGTTTTACCCATCGAAAACGCAACCAGTTACCGTTGGAAATTAAGCTCCGGAATCTCAGGGAACAGCGATTCCTCAGCAATAAATCTTCAGTTTGATGAATATTTTCGAAACGGAGAAATTTCGGTAACAGCCATTAATGATGGTTTTGGTGAAAGTGATCTGGCGACATTGCAAATTTTTACAGACGATACAACTTTTGTTTCTGAAACCAAAAATGAGTTGAATTTTGAGATTCATCAAAATCAGAATACCATCCAGGTTACTTTGAATTCCGATCTGGCTCAAAATGCTATATTTCAGATTTACGACCTGACGGGAAAAATTATTTTGAATGATGAATTTTCCCTGAATCCGGGATTCAACTCAGAAATCATCGATAAAAATGTTCAGTGTAAAGGATTTATGATTGCTGAATTGAAGATTGACAAAAAACGATCGACTCAAAAAATCATACTTTTTTAGTGCCTTGCTACTGATTGCGTTTATTATTTTTCCTTTCCTTTTTAGCTTCCTTTTTTGCCTCCTTTTTAGCCTCTTTGTAGTCTTTACGATTTTCTTTCGACATGATAACTGTTTCTTTCATTCCAAGCAAAGCCGACCTGATAACTACATTGACAAAAGCTTTATTCATATCTCTTTCAACATGAAACTGAACGATTTTCGGAGGCTGATTTTCGGAAACCGGATTTGACGAAGCCACCGCCGTATTGGCTGCAAACGAAAGCAGTGAACTTTTCCATTTCGCTTTTTCTTCAAGCTTAATTTCCATATTCAGATCATGGTACAGAAATTTCATGGTTCCGTTGGCTTCTGTTTCTGAGGCAACTCCCGAAAATTCGATTTGATCGATAATTCCGCTATTTGCAGTAACAGGTGTATATGCATTTATTAATGAATTCAGATCTGTTAGTTTGAAATTTGAAAAAGAGGCGCTGTAATTGAATTTTGGCTGAAGGTAATCGAAACCAAGATTTACTTTAAATGGAACCTTGCTTTCAAGAAAAGCTTCCGCATGAATTGAGAGCTGACCCGCGGGAGAAATATTGGTAATGTTCGTCACACTTGCCGTTCCCCGGTTAATATTTGCTTCGGCGTACGCACTGTCAGGTTTAATTTCACGGCTAACCAGGTTAACATTCGTGGCATTTACCTGTCCAACAATAAGCGGTATCGGAATACCGGCAACCATCTGTCCCAAATATTCCGGTAATTTTTTAACATCAACAGGCTTGGTTTTGTCTTTAAAAAGTTCCATCGAAACTGAATCAACTGCAATAGCCCCAATAAAAAGTTTCTTTTCATAAAACAATGAATCGAAATTTACACCAGTTATTTTTAGCTGCCCGATTTTTCCCGAAAACCAGGTATTTTGTTGAAATTTAGTCCGTCTCTGCATTTCGTTTTGACTGATATTAGGGCTAAATGCCAAATTTTCAATGTTAATCAGGCTATCTGCATGCGAAATACTGAAAGTTTGAAGTGTAAGGTGAAAAATGCTGTCGTATGTTTGAACATCCAAATCGCGAAATCCCAGATTAAAATCAGAAAAACGATATATCATGGTGTCAACATATTTATGTATTTCCATAGAATCAATTACAACCCCGTAATCTTTCAGACTGATGTATTTAATTTTTTCCTTTTTTAAAAACCCGGTAATTTCGTCGATACTAAAACTAAAAGCACTGTATTTCATTAAATCTTTCCCATATTGCTGATCAAGTAAAAGGTCGCGCAACGTGATATTCAGATTTTTAACGGTTAAATCGCGTTCCTTGGCAAAGTTCTCCAAA
>DATITY010000553.1:0-1776 GCA_035467235.1 Draconibacterium sp.
GCAATAAATCCTGATTCGCTTAAATAGCCAACATTCCAGTTTAATCTTTTTACAGCCTCAAATGCCAAAACAAATAATTGCTTTTTATTTAAGTCGGAAATTGGGAGATTATCAATCTGTTTCGGTGAAAATCCAAATGAAACTTTACTTTTCTTTTCTGTCTTTTGTTTTTCTGTCTCAATTACAATTTTTGCCTTATCGATTTCAAAATGCTCGCACTCACTTTCAAAATCAGCTTTTTGGTTTGTCAAGCTACAAATTATACCTTGTCTTGGGTCAAATTTCTGTTTAGTACATTTTTTACAGTACTCTAATTGTTTAGTTCTATCCATTGATGTTAATGTTGTATATGGTCGTTTTTAAAATGTTTGCCAACGTTTTCGGGCTTTGCGTTCGGACGGGTTACGGAGCACAAAGTTTCAATCTATTACTAAAGTTATTAAAAGCACAAAGCTCCAAGTTTCCACATCAGCCCGCCTGACGCAAAACCCGTGTTAGCACCAGTTTACTCTTTAACCCATATTTGCAAAATATTGCCATTATAATATCTTATCCGAACATATTTACCTTCATCAATTGGTCCACCATGCGATTTAGTATTGTTAAAACCTGAAGAAACAACAAAGTCTGAATACTCAAATTTCACCCCTTTAACCGTGAATGATTCCATTTTATGTCCAGAGTGAGGCATCGGGTCAAAGTTTTCAACAATTCCTTCCACTTCGTTATAAGTTCCATTTTTCAAGGCATTTACATTCGAAGTATATTCTGAACCTGTACCGATGAAAGCAAGCGTTGTCCATAAAACTCCAAAGCCAGTCCAGAAGTACATGAAAATTTGTTTTGACCGTTTTGCCTTAAATTTTTTCATCATTATAATCACGATGATTCCAATTGTAATCATTCCTAATCCTACTGATGCAAATCCAAAAACTCCATAGCCGGAGTCGAGTATATTATAATATTCTTTCACAATGCTTTTGAATTGGTGCTAACTTGTTTATATGTATACTTTTCCAACCCTAAAAGTATACAATAACATCCAATTTCCAAGTGGATAGTATACTTTTTTCATAATAAAGTTTACTTTATTTTTCATCAAGTTCAAGGTTTTCAATTGGCGATTTTATTTTTTGTAGTTCTTTGTTGCTTACATGTGTATATATTTCTGTTGTTTTGGAATTTTTATGCCCCAGTATTTCCTGTATATACCTTAAATCTGTTCCGCTTTCAAGCAAATGTGTTGCGTATGAATGGCGGAGCCAATGCAAAGTAACCGGTTTTTTTACCTTAGCCAGAGGCAAAGCGTTTTTTAAAACCTTTTGTAAGCTTTGCGCTGAATATTTCTCCCCAACATTCCAGCCTTCAAACAACCAATGTTTTGGTTTAAATTTTAAATAATATTGCCTGAGCATTTTTATCATCATTTCAGGCAAAGGTGCCACCCTGTCTTTTCTCCCTTTGGCATTGCGTATTATCAATAAGCCCCGCTTCGAGTCAACATCCGTTGGCTTCAGGTTCAGCAATTCGCTTCGGCGAAGCCCGCAGGCATATATCAGCGATAGCATAGCCCTGTGTTTCAGGTTGGTAGGTGCCTGCAATATCGCTTTTATTTCTTCCTTGCTCAGCACATTGGGCAATCTATGTTCGCCCCTTGGCCTTTCTATCTGTGCAATTTCAATTTCGGTTTTCATTTGTTGCCTGAAAAACAACCTGATGGCATTTACCATCTGGTTCTGGTAGGCAATGCTTAGCTTGTTGGGAAGAATGTATTCG
>DATITY010000554.1:0-1877 GCA_035467235.1 Draconibacterium sp.
TGGGCGCCATCAACTGCAGCATAGTACCAAAGCCCGGTTGGTTTGTATGATGTAGCATATATCCAATGTAACATATTATTGGGGTCAGCTTTTCCGGCATCGGCCAGAAACCACGATTTGTTTAAAGTATCGGGATAATACTCGATGAATTGCCATTGGTTGTCAACCCAAACTTCACTCCAGGTATGGTTTCCCTTGTAATTGGTCCACATGGCGGTTCCGGCTAATCGCGATGGAATTCCCACTGACCTGAATGCATCGGTTAAAATGATGGATAAACCGGTACAGGTTGCCATATTTTCAGCCATCGCTTCTTTCGGACTTAAATCAACTTTCGAGCGTTTGGTGTTGTATTCAACTTTTACCTCTTTATTAATCGGACGGGCAATGGCGAAAATGGCATCAACCATATTTTCTTTTCCATCGGCATATTTTGAAAAACGCTCGAAGAAATCTTTTCTCCAGGGATCGCGGGTTTCCGAAATATTGGCGTACGGAAGTACCTCGTTAAAAAAAATTGAATCGGGCAGGGCAGCACACCATGGATATTTTTCGCGGGCCTTGTAAGCATATTCCGAATTTTCGAGTAAAAACGCTGCTGTTAAGGTTGTTAAATCCCGTTTTGGCATGTAGCTGATAATGAACGCCATGCCCTCTTTCTGCTCTGCAGGAACTTCGGATAAAGCTTTTTTTAATTCGGCTGCATTATTACCCGCTTTTACAAAGGCTGAATCTAAAAGTGTGTTGTAAAATTCAGGAACACCAGGATATTTTGGCTGACAACTGCTTAATGAAACAACAGTGAGCAACAGTAAAATTTGAATTTTAGTCATATTAATAATAAAGGTATTAACCCATTTAAATTTGATGACTAAACTATCATAAAAAACTGTTCTCACCAATTTTGATGAAATTATTCCGGTTTATTTTACAGAAAAGAAATGCCTGTGATTTTTTCTGAAACTTCCCAGAGTTTTTTTGCATCCGTCGTATTATGTGAAGCTGTATTTGATTGAACCACAACAGGAAAACCTTTCATTCCGCTGAATCCATCGGGGCCGTAAAACTCACCTCCTTTAACAAGCGGATCAACTGAAGCACGGATTTGCGGTAAAGCTCCCATGTCCTGACTTTGCATAAAAGGCATCATCAAGGGTTTTAAAATTTTAAAAATCAGTTTGTCTTCAAGAAATCGTGCAAGGTTTGTATTGGAAACTCCAGGGTGCGCCGCAACTGCGATACAATCAATACCGGCAGATTCTAATTTTCTTTGTAGTTCATAGGTAAACAACAAATTTGAAAGTTTTGAACGCCCGTATGATTTGATAGGAGAATAACCTTTCCCATTTACGAAAAGCAGGTTTTCAAAATCCATTTTTCCCTGTTTGTGTGCCATACTGCTCACGTTAACAATTCTGGATGCTGGTGTGTTTTTAATCAGTTCGAAAAGTTGTCCGGTAAGCGCAAAATGGCCAAAATGGTTGGTTCCGTTTTGGGCTTCCAATCCATCTTTTGTCAGGAAATACGGGGTTGTCATTATTCCTGCATTATTCAAAAGTACATCCAGCCTGTTATATTTTTTTGAGAAATCGGCAGCGAAACTTTTAACAGATGCAAAATCCATTAAATCCAATGGCATTACCACTATTTTTCCTTTTACAACACCAATCGTCTTTTTGGCAGCTTCACCTTTTTCCATCGAGCGGCTTGTCATAATTACTTCAGCCCCTTTTTCAGCAAATGCTTTTACCGATTCGTAACCCAGCCCACTGTTGCCGCCGGTTACAATGATTACTTTTCCTGTTAAATCAGGAATATTTGCAGTGGTCCATTTTTCGTTGCTCATAATTTCTTTATTTCGATAATTTAAGAATATC
>DATITY010000555.1:0-5294 GCA_035467235.1 Draconibacterium sp.
TACAGCGGCTGATTATCAGAACCGAAAACATTACGCTTTATAAAAACGAGGACAGAATTATTACAAGCCTCGTTTTTGTGGAATACAAGGGAAACGATGTATTAGGCGCGGTTGATTACAGGTATTCAAAAATATACGATGGTGAAAAACAGGAAATACTGGCAAAGCCCCGGAATTCTTCGGGTAGTGTACTGAATATCAACTTCCATTTTATTAAAAACATTTATAAAAGCGAATAATGAATTTTGACTGGTCGAAATATTTTAATGCTGAAATGATTGAAAAGTTACTCAGAATCGGCATTATTCTGGTAATCGGTATTATTCTGATTACCATTTTAACCGCAACGGTAAAAAAACTTTTACCTAAAAAACTTTCGCAGCAGCGAAAAATGCTCGTCAATCGGTTTGTAAGTTATTCAGCGGTTGTAATGCTTTTCATGGTTATCGTTTCAGAACTGGATATCAATCTTGCAGCCATTTTTGGCGCTGCGGGCGTAATCGGAATTATAATTGGTGTTGCATCTCAAACCAGCATCGGAAATATTGTGAGCGGTTTTTTTCTTGTATCCGAAAAATCGTTCGAATTGGGCGATTTAATTCGGATTGGAGATAAAACCGGCACCGTTTACAGTATCGATTTACTTTCGATTAAAATTAAAACATTAGACAATTTATTGTTACGCATCCCAAACCAAACGGTTATCAGCAGCGAATTAATCAACATTACAAAATTCCCCATCCGAAGAATGGATTTTGATATTAATGTTGCCTATAAAGAAGATTTGGGAAAGGTGAAATCAGTTCTTGAACGTATTGTAAAACAGAATCCACTTTGTTTGGACGAACCTGAACCACTTATAACATTCAAAGCTTTTGGCGATCACGGCATTCATATATTACTCGGGGTCTGGTTCGAAAAAGCCAACTTTCTGAAAGTTAAAAATTCTGTATTCCAGGATATTAAATCGACATTCGATGAAGAAGGGATTGAAATTCCATTCCCTCACCTCAGTATTTACGCCGGAGAAGCAACAAAACCATTCCCGTTTGCTGATAAAAGCAAGTGATAAAGTTGATTATTCCGCCAGTCGGATTTTTACTTTAAATGCTTCCGTAGGATTTGCTGAAAACAACTGATAGATATCGTGTTGAGAAATGCCATTTTTTTCAAGGGCAGGAATTAAAAACTCCTCTATTTCGGTAAAACCGCGAAATTCACCACCATTTGGTTCTCCTGGTTTGTACCATCCGGCATCGTGCGAAAAAAGAACTTTTCCCAGTAATCCTTCTTTTTTCATGAGTTGGGCAAATTCAACATACCTTTCCAACTGTCCGGGATTGAAATTGTCGAATGCAATCCACACCCCCATTTTTGCGGCTTCAATGTGTTTGCTGAAATCGTTCTCGTTTTGCGCGTGGGTCCAGATAAAAGCCGAAGGATCGACTCCGTTTTGCTTTAAAATATCAATTTCCTGAAATGCTGGAAGTGCAGGTCCTGTGTGCGACATGATTACAAGTCCTGTTGCTTTGTGTGTTATACAGGCAGCTTCAACCATCTTCCGGTTGATTTCTTCCAGCGGTTTCCGTTCAACAGCAATTTTTATAAATCCCGGGTAAATTCCGGTACCTTCGATTCCGTTTTTTGCCTCATCAATCCATCGTGCAGCGAGTTGTTCGGCTGACTCTGTAAAACCATGTTCCGGGATATATTTGGCTCCAACTGCACTGTAATAACCAGTATTGGTAATAATCTGTAATCCTGATTTTTCTGAAAGCATTTTTAATAATTCCGGGTCGCGGCCCAGATAGGCAGGTGTACATTCAACCAAAGTTTTGTAACCCAGTTTTTTGATTTCCAGCAAATAAGGAAGCACCTTTTCGACTACTTTATTTTTATCCCAACGATGATAACCGGTGCTGTCGGCACCAATAAAATCGACAAGCAAATGCTCATGGTGAAGTGTTTTGCCAATTTCGCTGGCAGGAATTTTGCCGGTGGCGGTGATGATACGCGATTCTTTGGTGCTGCAGGAGGAGAGAAGGAAAAGGCTGAGGCAAAGGCCAAGGCAGAGATTGGAAAAAGGAAGAAAAGGATTGAATGATTTCATTGTAACTGATTCAGAATTTCTATACCAAAATACAAAAACATGCGAAATCATGAACTATTTGTGCAAAACTATATTTCACCTAACCATTTTTCAATTTATCATTTGTCCATTTTCCTGTTCTCCTTCTGCTTTTTTGCCACCAGAATTGCTCCGGAAATCACAAGAAATGCGCCGAGAATTGTAATTACAGAGAACCGTTCATGCTGAATCCAGGTCACATTTAACCGGGTTAAGATTCCCATTGTGATAAATGTAATTACCGGGTTGATGATAATGATTACACTTACTTTATTTGCTTCGGTATTTTTTAAAGCCATCGAAAGGAAGGTATATGAAAACAGGGTATTCATCCCAACAAAAAGGAGCAAAAGCCAGGTCACCCAACTTAAATGCAGCAGTGAACCAAAGTTGACAAATGGCAGGTAAAGAAAAATCGGCAATCCAAAAGTAAAAAGATTCAGGCTTTCGGTTGAATATTTTACAACGAGTTTTTTCTGTAAAATGGCATAAGTAGCCCATGCAACAGCGCTTGTAAGGATGTACACAACTCCCAGGTTATAGTTTTTCTGAACATCAAAAAACGCGAGTAGCTGGTCGCGGTAAAAAAACGCCATTCCCAGAAAAGCGATTCCAAAACCAACAATCTGAAGCCTGTTTATTCTTTCCCTGAAAAACAGAAGCCCGCCAGCTGCAAGTATAATCGGACCAAACTGGATAAAAAGTTGTGCATTGCTTGGTGTTGTGTAATGAATTCCCATCATAAAACTGATGTAATTCCACGACAAAGCCAGTGTAGCTACAATGAGAAGAAGCGGCGGTTTCAACATGAGTTTAAATGCACTCTTATCTTTTGAAACCTGCCAGCCGGCCAGCATTAAAAATGCAAGTAAAAACCGGAACCAGACGATGGTTTCAGGCTCAACATCATTGTCAATAATTTTAAGTACAATAGCCAGAAATCCCCAGAATATGGCTGTAATGGCGGCGTAAAGAATTCCTTTGGCGTGATTTTGCATTTTTGCCGATATCCTTATAAATCTAATTCAGTTGAAGAATCTTCATTAGATTTTTATTCAATATAAGAATGTTACTACTTTCCAGAATCCCAATTCTTCCAATAATCAATTCTTTGTCAACTGTTGAAAATTTACCTGTCCTTAACAAGGACATTTTCTTCAAACCATTTACTGAGGATGGTATTAATTCAATATCAAGTTCTTCTTTCCATTGGAATTGTGTAGTAATAAAACAAACGGTAACATCTGTTTCTGTTGAAATTAAAACCAATGCAGGTCGCAATTTACTTCCTGATAAATCTGAAAAAGGAAAAGGAATCAGAACAATATCGCCTTTTTTCACTTGTACCTTTCTTTTAAATCATTAACCGAATACAAATCTTCCTCATTTTTTAAATATTCAAATGATTTTGAATCTGATGTAAGTTTTTGTATTCCTTCCAGGAGAATTTTATCGTCAATTTTACTTAACAGAAATTCCGCAAAATCATTAATTTCCTGAATCTTGACATCAGGTAATTGATGAATTTTATCAATTGTATCTTTTATAAGGATGTTCCTGTCCATGACTGCAAAATTTTATCTAAAGATAATCAACAATTTTCAAATCAACGTAATATGGCCCCCAACTCCCGGTTAAACTGGTCAACCAGTTTTTGCATGGTTTTCTCGATAAACTTGTCGTTCAGTGTGCCTTTATCGTCGCGCAGAATAAAACTTACTGCATACGATTTTTTACCTTCCGGAACTCCTTTGCCTTCGTAAACATCAAACAAATCGACCTCGCGCAATATTTTGCGTTCTGTTCTTTCTGCAACATCCTTTATCTGGCTGAATTTGATGTTTTTATCGATTAACAAAGCCAAATCGCGCCGAACTGCGGGGAATTTTGGCAACTCTTCAAAAATAACCTTGTGCTTTTTATGAAGCATCGATACATTGTCCCAGTTAAAATCGGCATAGTAAACCGGGTTTTCGATGTCGAACTTTTTGAGCCATTTTTTGGCCACAATACCGATGTTTAATAAGTGCTTGTTGTTAAAACTGTAGGCCAATCCTTCAGCAAACAGTTCATTTTCGGTTTCTGTAATCTGCATTTGTCCTGCAGAAAAACCAAGACGTTTAAAAATGTTTTCAGCAAAAGTTTTTATGGTGAAGAACGAGGTTGGCTTCTCTTTATCTGTCCAGTTTTCGTTCTCTTTTGTTCCGGTAACAAACAGGGCCAAATGCTCTTCTTCGCGGTAATTCTTTTCGGGATGGTCTTTCAGTTCGGTTCCCTTGTAAAAATAGCAATTGCCGTATTCGTAATGCCTGAGGTTTTTATTCTGCCGGTTGGCATTGTAAACAATGGTTTCCAGGCCGCCAAACAGCAACGTTTGCCTCATCCCGTTCAAGTCGGCACTGAGCGGATTGAGTATTTTTACCGTTTGTTCTTCCTTATAGTTTTTCAATCCGGTGTAGTAACTTGCTTTTGTAAGCGAGTTCGACCAGATTTCGTTGAAGCCCTGTGCAGTGAGCATTTCAGCTATTAAATTCCGCACCTGGTTCGGGTCGGGTTTTTCGGCGGTTTGCAGCGATGCATTTACCTGGGTTGGAATTTCAACATTGTTGTAACCGTAAATCCTGAGAATTTCTTCAATCACATCGGCTTCGCGTTTTACATCAACACGGTACGGCGGAACCAGCAAGGAAAGCCCATTTTCGGTTTCCGTTTCGGTTCTGATTTCAAGTGAAGCAAGGATATTTTTGATGGTTTCTTTTCCCAAATCCTTGCCAATTAAACGTTTGATATTGTGATAAGTAACATCGACCTTAAAATCGGCAACCGGCTGCGGGTAAATGTCAACAATTTCAGACGAAATGGTTCCACCGGCCACTTCCTTAATTAACAAAGCTGCTCGTTTCAATGCATAAATCACACCGTTGGGGTCTGTGCCGCGCTCGAAACGGAAAGAAGCGTCGGTATTCAAACCATGTCTGCGGGCGGTTTTCCGGATATAAACCGAATCGAAACAAGCGCTTTCAAGAAAAATATTTTTAGTTGAATCTTTAACACCTGATGTCAATCCGCCAAAAACACCGCCGATGCACATTCCGGTTTCGGCATTGCAAATCATAAGGTCGTTTTCATTCAGTTCGCGTTCTACACCATCGAGTGTGACGAATTT
>DATITY010000556.1:0-2960 GCA_035467235.1 Draconibacterium sp.
ACAGACCCTTCAGCGCAATTTGTTCTGAAAGCGTCAAAAAAAATAATCTGGGCAATATTTAACCGATTACTTTTTTGTTTTACTTCTTCCGGATTCAAATCTTTGCAGCATTGAAAATATGCTGCAAATCTGCCCAACTGAATTAATTCCCGATTTTTAAAATGTTACCTCAAAAAAATATTAGCAATTACAGCGTATGAACATCCGTAAAATCAAAAAAAGTGATGCATTATACATACAAAACCTGAAAAATGAAGCACTTGAAACAGAAACGCAATCTTTTGAAACAGGATTTAAACTTTTTGATACAAAATTGCTATGCACTACTTTGGATTTTAGCGTAACTTGAATAGAGTTATTAACTAAAAACAATTAATCATGAAAAAACTGACTTTACTTTTTACAATAAAGGTTTTTTTTCTGTTATCAGCCATGAATGGTTATTCCCAATTCGATAAATTGCCAGAATTGTTAAAAGGAGCTGAAAGTAACGTAAAATCCGCAACATCTTTACTAAAGTTGACCATCTCCCAAAAATATGATTAAAAGTTGTACATATCAGGCTGGGCAATGGATTTAGACGTTTTTTCCGTTAGGAAAGCTGGTTTTAAAATGTTATATTTATGGTGTAAACAAAACATAAAAACATTAAAAAACCAGCTCATGTCAAATGTATTAACAAAACAGGTACAGAACAAGATTAGCCGCTATTTTCTTAAACTGAGTAATCATTTATCGAAACCGGAATCCCGGTGTGTCAGGGAAATGACCACGGGCATTTTAAAATCAGGGACAGTACTGGTCAACAAAATAGCTACGGGTATTTGTGATACCATTTCGCTGAGCCAGACCACAAAACGTTTCAGGAACCACTATAATAAAAAAGGTTTCTTCATGAGATTGTTCCGTGGCCACATGGACAGTGTTAAAGGACGGGTGCACCAAGGAGACTATATTTTTTTCGATGGTTCCGATATCCAAAAAGAGTATGCAAAAATGATGGATGGACTGGACTATGTAAAAGACGGGGACAAGTCATCTATTGGGTTAGGCTATTGGTTAATGAACGTGGTACATTTTAGCAAAGATCAGGAAATGACCCCTTTGTTCAACAAACTTTACAGTTTCGACCATGGGGCAAAAAGCGAAAACAAAGAAATTATGGAGGCCATTCAGGAAGTTGATGCAATAATCGACAAGGATGTCACCAAAATCTTTGACCGCGGCATGGACAGGCCAATTTGCAGAGACTTCATAATTGCAGGGCAAGGCAATTTTATTTTGCGTTTAAAGAAAACAACAAAGTTGATCTACAATGGGAAAGAAACCCCGGTAAACAAAATAAGCAGGAAAATGCCCTTGTTCATGGAACTGACAGCAATCAAGACAAAGAAAAACAAAAAACACAAAGTTGCCTTTATGGGTGGGGCTGTTAAGGTAAAGTACAAAATCAAAGGCAAAGTACACGACCTCTGGCTTGTTGTGACCAAAAGGAAAGATGGCGGTTATTGCTGGTTGTTGACCCGGTCACCGAAAGAAGGCATAATTGATATCATTAAAGAAGCATTCACCGCTTATGGTTTCAGGTGGAAAATAGAAGAATACCATCGACATATCAAAGAATGCTACAATTTGGAAGACATCCAGGTCAAAACATTCGAAGGGCTACAAAGCATGTTGGCCATACTGACTATTGCGATGAGTATCATTTACTCATCACTTTCATCCCTGCATACAAGGCTATTACTCGAAAGCGGGGTAAAAACGCTAAACAAAGAAAAAATGTACGAACTGTGCAATTTTATCTATTATAAAATCAGTACGATAATAAAAGTGATGCTGGCCAATATGACTCCGCGAGCCTTTCTTCCCCCACCTGGAATCTCCCAGGATGATGGACAGTTATGCCTTGCATTAAATTATGAATATTAAAAATGGGAGATGGTCAAATCTTTACTAAAGGGAAATGTACAAGTGGTAACAGTGCGCAGCCTCGGGCTTGTTGGTAATATTCTCGAAGATTCTCCCGACCGTAAAGTATCGGTTTACCTGCCACCCGGTTACGAAGCAAATCCGCAAAAACGTTACCCGGTTCTGTATTTGTATATGGGATATGGTTATAAACATGACGCATGGTTTGGAGGAGTAGATCGAAACTATGATATGAGCGTGGTTCTTGATAATTTAATCAACCAGGGAAAACTAAATGAATTTATTGTTGTTTCGCCCGACAACTATAATAAATACTATGGAAGTTGGTTTACCAATTCGAACATGTCTGGAAGCTGGGAGGATTTTAACGCGATTGACGTGGTAAAATACATCGACGAAAATTTTCGGACTATTCCAAAACCTGAAAGCCGGGGAATATCGGGCTGGAGTATGGGAGGATACGGCGCTGTTAAGTTGGCGATGAAATATCCCGAAACTTTTAGCTGTTTGTATTCAATAAGTGGCGCATTACTCGACTTTCAGCACAGGCTAATAAATTTGGCAGATGAAAAAAAAGATTTTATTACTGCTGCAAAGTTGACCACCATTAATAGTTCAATTACATATTGTTATTCCATTGCCATTGCTTTTGCCCCCGATAAAAACGCCGTGGGTTACGGAGCAATGCCGGTTGATACCAGCGGAGTTGTGATAGACAGTGTGTGGCAAAAATATCTTGCCCATGATTTGGCTTCTAAAATTCCTGATTATAAGCAGAACCTTTTAAAACTGAATAAAATTGTACTTGAATGTGGTACTCAGGAACCACCAATTTATAACGAAAACAACTCATTTTCGACAAAGTTGAAAGAATACGGTATCAACCACTTATTGAATATACATAGCGGAGATCATTCTTATACTATAAATAACAGAATGGATACCCATGTTTTTCCGTTCTTTTCGTTAAATCTTGCCAATTATGAAATCGGCATGAATGAAATGTGTTATATAATGAATGATACATT
>DATITY010000557.1:0-6057 GCA_035467235.1 Draconibacterium sp.
TGCCTGACGGAAAAGTATCGTGGTATTGCAACAGTTTCGATGGCAAAGATCCTTGGGAAGATATGTTTGTGAAAGAATTTATTCCATTTATTGAGAAACAATACAGAATCAGGCCTCAGAAGGAATCTAGGGCTATTGCCGGACTTTCGATGGGTGGAAACGGTGCTTTGTTGCTTGCCATGCGCAATCCCGACTTATTTTCGTCGTGTGTTGCCATGAGTGCAGGCACCTTTACCGACGAGGAAATTCTATCAGATGATTCTTATGACCGTTATTTTGGAAATATTTATGGCCCGAAAACAAAAGTTGCAGTGAGTGAACATTGGAAAGCAAACAGTCCGCTTTACCTGCTCGACAGTGTTGACAGGGTAAAGCTGAAATCAATCCGTTTTTATATCGATTGTGGCGACGACGATTTTCTGTACAAAGGAAATTCTGCATTACACGTAAAAATGCGCGATTTGGGAATTCCACACGAGTACCGTGTACGTCAGGGTGGCCATGAATGGAGTTACTGGAGGACAGGATTGTTTGACGGATTAAAGTTTATTTCGGAAAAATTCCACAGGTAACTAATCCGGTTATCACAAAATTTCATTTTTCAACATTCCAATAATTCTTAACGCGTTGTTAATAAACGAGTCCCATGCACGTAATGATTGTCCCAATTCAAGACAATATCATTGTTTGAAAAGTCCATTTTGTGAAATATAAGTACACTTGTTAAGTGTCAGATTTATAGATTATTAATTTTTTATTTTGAAGAAAATGCAATCAAATCATATTAGAAAAACCACATTTTTATAAAAAAAGATAATTGGAAAATTCAAAATTAATTCGGAACTTACATCACAATTCGGAAGAAGTATTAATTATGGGCGAATAATCCAATTAAGTAAAACCCAGTAATTCTTGACGAGTTTATATTTTTTTACTAATGAAGTCATCAAAATGTAAGTGACAATGGGGTACCCGTTACTTTTTGCAACAGAAATATAAAATTCAACATACATAATTAGCCAGAATAATAAGTCAAAATAAATATTAGAAATTCAATTATTCTAATAATAAAATTAGATTAATTCTAAGAATAATTTTCGTTTATAATTTACATATTTAAACATTAAGTTTTTTGGTAACAGGAAGTGTGATTGCCTTACTCGTTTTTAAAACTTAATAAAAAGTGCAAGGCCTCATTAAATCAGATTGAAAAAAAAGTCTGAATCGCTGATTAAATTGAATTAAATTTCAAGTGTGTATTAAATATTAATCTTTTATTAAAAATTAGGGTAATGCTTAAGAAAAGGTTTAAAAAATCTGAAATTCAAAAAATTTTGCAGGATTACAAAAATGGAATGACCATTCAAAGTATCATCAAAGAATATGGTATTAGTCAGGCAACGTTTTACAACTGGAAGGCAAAGTATAATAGTCTTTCATCGAATGACACCTTGTACTTAAATAAGTTGAAGGAGGAAAATGATAGGTTGAAACGGATGTATGCAGATTTGAGCCTTGAAAATCTAATGTTAAAGTCGCAACTTGAGAAACGTGATTAATTATATGAGTATAACATTCCATTTCAACGGAAAAACTTGGATGTTAATTATTATTTTACTATTTAAATACTTAATTAAATATGGAAACAGCAATATCCCAATTAGATAAAATTAGGAATTTTATTTCGGAAATTACCTTTACTGATATTGATAAATTGAAAGAGGATACACTTTTATTTGAAGAAGGTATATTTGATTCTTTAGGATTCCTTTCCCTAATCAGCTATCTGAATGAAGAATATGATATTGAAGTGGAAAATGATGAATTAAGCGAAGAAAATTTTGAAACGATAAAAGCTGTTGCAGCATTTATTTCCAGAAAGAAAAACCTCCAGGAGAATTAATACATGTGTGGAATAGCGGGTTACATCGATAATTCTGAAAAAGCCAGCACAGTAATTGTTAACCGGATGTTGACACGAATACATCATAGAGGCCCCGATGAATGCGGTATTTATATCAAAGATAATGTAGGTTTTGGCAGTGTGCGATTGAGCATAATAGATATTGCCGGTGGTCAGCAACCAATGCCTAATCAGGATTTAAATTTGTGGATTGTTTTTAATGGTGAAATCTTTAATTATATCGAGCTAAGAAAAGAACTGGAAGAAAAAGGTCATCACTTTAGAACTCACAGTGATACTGAAGTTTTGATTCATTTATTTGATGAATATGGTGAAAATTGTCTTTCCAAATTAAACGGACAATTTGTATTTTCAATATGGGATAATAGGAAACAGGAACTGTTTTTGGCCCGCGACAGAGTAGGAATTCGACCTTTATTTTACTACTATACTCCTGAATTATTTGTTTATGGCTCAGAGATTAAGGCAATTTTTGAACATCCAAAAGTTATCCGTGAAATTTCGGCTGAA
Organism: Draconibacterium sp.; assembly: GCA_035467235.1. Classification (GTDB taxonomy): domain Bacteria; phylum Bacteroidota; class Bacteroidia; order Bacteroidales; family Prolixibacteraceae; genus Draconibacterium. The sequence continues at coordinate 2,435 of DATITY010000557.1, forward strand.
GGTATAGCAGAAACTTTAACTTTTTGGACCACTATTACTCCAAACACTGTTTTCAAGGAAATAAAAGAATGTCCACCCGGTCATTTTATTAAAATTAAAAAAGATGATATAATAGTTCAGAGATATTGGGAAATTAATTTTGTCACGCCGGAAAACTATTATACAGGCAGTTTTGAAGATGCCATCTCTGATTTTAATGAACTGTTTCGTGACGCAGTAAAGATTCGGTTGCGCGCAGATGTGCCTGTTGCAGCTTATCTTAGTGGTGGAATTGACTCAAGCGTTACAACCGCATTTATTAAAGAAATTGAACCAAATATTTTACAAACTTTTTCAATTGGATTTACAGAAAATGAATTTGATGAAACCTATTTTCAAAATATTGCATCAAAATATTTCAAAACAAAACATACTGGTTTTGAATGCACATCAAGAGAAGTTGCTGAAAATTTTCCACAAGTAGTTTGGCACAGTGAAATACCACTGTTACGAACTTCACCTTCTCCAATGTACAGCCTGTCAGAAAAAGTAAAGAAAAATAACATTAAAGTAGTTATTACAGGCGAAGGCGCTGATGAATTATTGGCAGGTTATGATATTTTTAAAGAAAACAAGATCAGACATTTTTGGTCAAAGGAAAAAAACTCAAGGATTCGTCCTTTGTTGATTAAAAAGCTTTATCCGTATATTCCTTCAATTCAAAGTGCGAATCCGAATGCGTTAAGAATGTTTTTTGGATATAAACTCGATGAAACGGATTCACCCATTTATTCTCATTTATTGCGGTGGAAAAATTCATCTAACATTATGAATCATTTTAGCCTGTCAATGCAGGAAAAGCTTAAATCATTTGATCCGTTTCTGAACCTGTTGTCAAACTTTAACGGTAAGTTGGATAAACTTGACCCACTTGCAAAAGCACAGTACATTGAAATATCAATTTTTTTATCAGGATATTTGTTGTCATCCCAAGGCGACAGAATGGGAATGGCAAATTCGGTAGAAGGACGATACCCGTTTCTTGACCATAGAATTATTGAATTCTGTGCCACATTACCTCCTGATTACAAACTGAAAGGATTAAATGAAAAAGTATTGCTGAAAAAAATGATGAAAGGCAGGTTACCGGAAGAAATCCTTAACAGACCAAAACAAGCATACAGAGCTCCAATTTTGAGCACTTTCCTGGGTGCAGATTCTCCTGAATATGTTAATGAAATTCTTTCACCTGAATCACTTCGTAAAACAGGAGTTTTTAGTCCTGATTCAGTTGCCAGGCTGCTGGTTAAAATGAAATCAGGTAAAGCATATTCTGAAATTGACAATATGGCGATTACTGCAATTATTTCAACTCAACTTTTACACAAACAATTTATTGAAGAATTTAAACACCTTAATACCAACGAACTGATAAATTACAATGTCCGCTCGGAAGCAAATTTCAAATCAAATTAAAATGACATCAAAACCTGCATTTTCGAAAGAAATTATAAAATTGTATAATGTTGAACAAACTGCGTTGGAAATTGCTGAAAAACTCAGAAACGACGTAACTCATGTTTTAAAAAGAAAGGGAGCTGTAGTTGGAATAAGTGGTGGAATTGATTCGTCTGTAACTCTCGCGCTTGCGGTGAAAGCATTTGGCCCTGATAACGTTATTGGAATCATTATGCCTGAGTTTGATTCAAATCCCGACAGCAAAGCTTTGGCACTTGAACTGGCTCATAAATTTGAAATTAGAACAATTGAGGAAGAAATGACTGCTTCTTTAACCGGATTTGGATGTTACAGGAGAAGGGATGAAGCTGTTAAAAGTGTAATTCCGGATTTTAATCCTGAAAAGGATAAATTTAAAATCGAAATCAAACAAAGTATTCTTAACATGAAACTCCCCCCGATATTTTATGTTACAGTTTATTTCGCAAATGGATTGGTGGAAAGTAAAATGCTGCCAATGAAAGCCTACCTGCAAATCGTTGCTGCATCAAATTTCAAACAGAGAAGCCGCATGTCAATGCTTTATTACCATGCCGAAGCAAATCATTATGCAGTAATTGGAACACCTAACAAACATGAAGTTAAACAAGGATTTTTTGTAAAATATGGTGACGGAGGTGCAGATGTTATGCCAATTGGGCATTTATTTAAAACACAGGTTTATGAACTTGCCAGATATTTAGGAGTTCCGGAAGCAATTATTAAACGAACTCCAACCACGGATACCTATTCTGCAGAACAAACACAGGAAGATTTCTTTTACCAGCTTCCTTTCGAAACTATGGACATAATGTGGTACGGATGGGAAAATGGTTATTCACCGGAAGAAATTTCACAGGTAATGGATTATTCAAAAGAAGAAGTTGCAAGCATCTTCGTCAATTTCGAAAGAAAAATGAAGACTACAGAATATTTAAGAATGTCACCTATTCATTATCAATAGTTTTTCATCTATATCAAGACTATTTCTATTGTTCTAAATTTTAGTCAGATATTAAATCGATGAATTCAGTTCAGTACTTTTTTGAAAAATCAGCCTTGCTGGAAAGGGATTTTGTGTTGGGTAATCGTGAGACTATAACATTTTTAGATCTTTACACCCAAAGTTCACGGTTGGCTTCATATCTTTCTGAAACAGCAGGAAGTAAGAAGAACATCATATTGGTTAGCAACAACAATAACTTTTTTCTGGTTTGTTATTTTGGAATCATGATGTCAGGGAATGTTTGTGTTCCTCTGGATCCAACAATTGAGCAGAAGAATTTCGAATACATATTAAAAGAATGTGAAGCTGATGCGGTATTTACAGAAAGCAGATTACTGAGTAAACTAACTGCTGATTCAGTTAAAATTATTACTGAAAAAAAGTATCTTAATCTGATAGAAAATCAGCCAAATTTCAAAATACCTGATTTTTTCGATTCTGAACTCCCTGCTCAAATTATTTTTACGTCCGGATCAACAGGAGTTCCAAAGGGAGTGGTTTTGAGTCATAAAAATATCATTGCAAATACCAACTCCATTATTGAATATCTTAATCTAACCAAAAATGATATTATTGAAGTTGTTCTGCCATTTTATTACTGCTACGGACTTTCATTGTTGCATACACATTTAAGGGTAGGTGGATCAATTGTATTAAACAATAATTTTATTTTTATCAGTTCAGTATTTAATGACATCAATAAATATAAATGTACTGGTTTTGCAGGTGTTCCAAGCCATTTTCAAATTCTGTTAAGAAAATCCAATGGTTTTAAAAACACAAAATTCCCGACGCTTCGCTACGTAACTCAGGCTGGAGGGAAATTACACACAAGTTTTATTGAAGAGTTCACTATCGCATTTCCGGATATTGATTTTTATGTAATGTATGGGCAGACTGAAGCGACAGCTCGCTTATCTTACCTCGAGCCTGATATGTTAAAAACAAAGTTGGGATCAATCGGAAAAGGGATTCCAAATGTGCACTTAATGGTGGTTAACGAAAAAGGAGATCAGGTTAAGCCTGGTGAAACAGGTGAAATTATTGCAAAGGGTGAGAATATAATGTTGGGATATTATAAGGATACAGAAACAACAAATAATACCATTAAAAACGGATGGTTATATACCGGAGATATGGG
>DATITY010000558.1:0-14166 GCA_035467235.1 Draconibacterium sp.
GGGCAGTTTTTTAAAACAGCAAAATATTGTTGTTTTTTTTCTTCTTTTCTTTTGTCAGCTGCTAGTCTTTTTCTGGCACCCATTTTCTTTTCTTTTTAAAATTAATAGTTATGCCTTAACGCTTTTTATTACCAGCATGACCCCTGAATGTACGTGTTGGCGCAAATTCGCCGAGTTTATGACCTACCATGTTTTCGGTAACATAAACCGGGATAAATTTATTTCCGTTGTGTACTGCAATAGTATGGCCAACAAAATCAGGAGAAATTACTGATGCTCTGGCCCATGTTTTTACTACCGATTTCTTGTTGGATTCATTCAAAGCCAACACTTTTCTTTCGAGTTTGAAATCTATAAAAGGACCTTTTTTTAATGAACGACTCATAATTATTCCTCTATTTATTTTTTCCTACGTTCTACAATATACCTGCTGGAAGCCTTTTTCTTAGAACGGGTTTTGAAACCCTTTGCAAGAATACCTTTGCGTGATCTTGGGTGTCCGCCCGATGCACGACCTTCTCCACCACCCATTGGGTGATCGACCGGGTTCATCACGACACCACGAACGCGTGGTCTTCTTCCCAACCATCTTGAACGACCGGCTTTACCCGATTTTTCGAGGTTGTGTTCTGAATTTCCAACTGTACCTACCGTAGCCCTGCAGGACGTAAGTACCATACGAGATTCTCCTGATGGTAATTTCAAAATTGCGAATTTACCATCACGTGAGGTCAGTTGTGCGTAAGCACCTGCACTACGAGCCATAACACCACCTTGTCCGGGGTGTAATTCAATGTTGTGAACCAAAGTACCAAGAGGTATTTCAGCAAGGGGAAGCGTATTTCCAATTTCAGGATCTATTCCTGCACCGCTCTTAATCGTTTGGCCAACTTGCAACCCGTTAGGCGCCACGACGTATCTTTTTTCACCATCTTCATACTGAAGAAGTGCAATGCGAGCAGTACGGTTTGGATCGTACTGAATTGAATCGACAACAGCTGCAATTCCGTCTTTATCGCGTTTAAAGTCGATAATTCGGTATTTACGTTTATGTCCCCCACCTATATACCTCATTGTCATACGGCCCTGGTTATTCCTACCTCCAGTTTTCCGTATGGGTTCTAACAATGATTTTTCAGGCGTAGATGCAGTAATAGTATCAAAGGCGCCAATTATCTTGTGTCTTTGACCCGGAGTTACTGGTTTTAATTTTCTTACTGCCATTTTATATATTAAATATTACTATAAAAGTCAATGCTTTGCCCTTTTTCCAAAGTAACAATTGCTTTTTTGTAAGCATTTGTTTTCCCGGTTATTACACCGCCTTTGGTATATCTGGACTTTACTTTGCCACCATGAACCATTGTGTTCACATCTGCAACAGTTACGCTGTAAAGACTTTCAATAGCCTTTTTAATCTGCGGTTTTGTTGCCTTGCGTTCTACCATGAAACCGTAGCGGCTGAAGCGTTCAGCCTGCTGGGTCATTTTTTCGGTAACAATTGGTTTTATTAAGATATCCATTTCCTTATCGCCTTAAAGTTTAAATGCTTCTTCAATTTTATTCAACGAACCTTCCAGAATAACTATCGTTTTCGCGTTCAGTATCTGGTAAGTATTTAATTCAGAAGCAGTTATAACCGATACGTCCTTTAAATTTCTGGAGGACAAATATATACTATTATTTTCGACCGGTAAAACGAAAAGTGACTTTTTATCAGCAATTTGCAAATTTGTTCTGAGTGCCACTATTTCTTTGGTTTTTGGAGCTTCCAGATTAAAATCTTCGAGCACAAGAATGCTATTTTCAGCAGCCTTATATGTGAGTGCAGATTTTCTGGCCAATTGCTTCACTTTTTTGTTCAGCTTGAACTCGTAATTGCGCGGACGTGGTCCAAAGATGGTACCACCACCTCTGAATGTTGGTGATTTGATACTGCCTGCGCGTGCTCCACCGGTACCTTTTTGCTTCTTGATCTTTCGGGTACTTCCTGAAACTTCGCCACGTTCTTTCGATTTGCTGGTTCCCTGACGTTGATTGGCCATGTATTGTTTTACATCGAGGTAAATAGCATGGTCGCTGGGCTCAATACCGAAAATCTGGTCGCTTAAAGTAACTTTCCTTCCGGTTTCTTTTCCTTCTTTATTCAGTACACTTAGTTCCATTGTTTCCTAATCATTAAGTATGAACCTTTGGCTCCAGGTACTGAACCTTTAACCACAATTAAATGCTGTTCAGGAATAATTTTAATAATAAGAAGATTTTCGATGGTAACGGTTTTGCCGCCATCTCTTCCTGCCATTCTCATTCCTTTAAATACCCGTGACGGCCATGACGAAGCACCAATTGAACCTGGTGCCCTCAGCCTGTTGTGCTGTCCGTGTGTAGCATCGTTTACCCCGCGGAAATTATGCCTTTTTACTACTCCCTGGAACCCTTTACCTTTTGAGACCCCGTCAACGTCAACATAATCATTTTCATGAAAAATGGTAACGTCAATTTCCTGTCCCAGTTCGTATTCTTCCTGGTAGGTGTTGTAAAACTCTGCTACTTTTTGCTTTGGTGTTGTACCAGCCTTTTTGAAATGGCCAAACTCTGCTTTCGTCGTATGCTTTTCCTTTTTGTCGCCGTAAGCAAGTTGAAGCGCCTCATAGCCGTCGTTTTCTTCGGTCTTCACCTGTGTGATTACACAGGGACCGGCTTCAATCACAGTGCATGGGATGTTTTTCCCCTCAACACTGAATACGGATGTCATTCCGATTTTTCTTCCAATAATACCAGCCATTTTCGACTACTTTTAGTTATCAAACTTTAATTTCTACTTCAACGCCACTGGGTAATTCCAGCTTCATTAAGGCGTCGATTGTTTTTGCGGTTGAGCTGTAAATGTCGATCAAACGTTTGTATGAAGACAACTGAAACTGCTCCCTCGATTTTTTATTTACGAAGGTTGAACGCAAAACTGTGAAAACCCTGCGATGGGTGGGAAGCGGAATTGGTCCACTTACAACTGCACCTGTAGTTTTTACTGTTTTTACAATCTTTTCAGCCGACTTGTCCACCAGGTTGTGATCGTAAGATTTAAGCTTAATCCTGATTTTTTGACTCATGATGAGAAGTTGTTATAATTATTTATAATAAATCTGTTCTACCTTTTACATTCTCCAATACTTTTTCAGCCAAAGCTTTTGGCACTTCCTGGTAGTGACTGAACTCCATTGATGAAGTTGCCCTGCCTGATGATAGCGTGCGTAATACCGTTACATAACCAAATTGCTCGGCTAACGGAACTTTTGCACTAATTACTTTTGCACCTCCCTTGGTTTCCATTCCGGAAACATCACCACGTCTGCGGTTTAAGTCGCCGATAATTTCGCCCATGTATTCCTCAGGAGTTACAATTTCCAGTTTCATAATAGGTTCAAGCAGTTTCGGGCCAGCTTTTGAAGTTGCGCTTCTGAATGCCTGACGGGCACAAATTTCGAATGACAATTGATCGGAGTCAACTGCATGGAACGAACCATCAAGCAATGTTACTTTTAAGGTGTCAACAGGGAAACCTGCCAACGGGCCGTTTAACATAGCACTTTCAAAACCCTTCTGAACAGGTGGAATAAATTCTTTTGGAATCCTTCCTCCTTTTACTGCATCAATAAACTGCAATCCTACGGTTCCTGCATCTGCCGGTTCGATTTTTACAATGATATCGGCAAATTTTCCGCGACCACCAGACTGTTTTTTGAAAACTTCGCGAAGTTCAACAACCTGACTGATAGCTTCTTTATAAGCTACTTGTGGTGCACCCTGGTTACATTCAACCTTGAACTCACGACGCAAGCGATCTACAAGAATTTCGAGGTGTAGTTCACCCATTCCGCGAATCACCGTCTGACCTGAATCAGGATCGGTATTTACCTGGAATGTTGGATCTTCCTCGGCAAGTTTCGATAATCCCTGTGAAAGTTTATCGATATCTTTTTGCGATTTTGGTTCAATTGCAATACCAATAACCGGCTGTGGAAAGTCCATGCTTTCAAGAATAATCGGATGTTTTAAATCGCATAAGGTATCTCCCGTGCGAATATCTTTAAAACCGACAGCTGCACAAATATCGCCTGCTTCGATAAATTCTTTCGGATTCTGTTTATTCGAATGCATCTGGTAAAGCCTTGAAATACGTTCTTTCTTACCAGTGCGGGTATTTAATACGGTATCTCCACCGTTAATCCGGCCGGAATAAATCCTGATAAATGCCAAACGGCCAACAAAAGGATCGGTGGCAATTTTAAAAGCAAGTCCAGCTAACGGTTCGTCAACATCAGCATTACGGGTTTCTTCTTTATCAGTCCAGGGATTTATACCAGTAACATGACCGTTATCAAGCGGGCTTGGCAGGAATGCACAAACTGAATCCAGCAAACGCTGAACTCCTTTGTTTTTAAAGGCTGAGCCGCACATCATCGGAATAATTACTCCTGCGATGGTTGCTTTGCGAATAACAGCAAGCATTTCATCTTTTGTAATCGATTCGGGGGCCTCAAAGTAACGTTCCAAAAGTGCGTCATCGACCTCGGCAACCGATTCAACCAGTTTACCTCTCCATTCTTCAGCCAATTCTATTAAATCGGCAGGAATATCTTCCAGAAAATAGTTGGTACCTTTCTCTCCATCTTCGTACCAGCGAACTGCTTTCATTTCGATAAGGTCGATTACTCCTTCAAATTTCTCCTCTGCGCCAATCGGAATCTGAACCGGAACCGGGTTTGCACCCAGTTTTTCCTTGATTTCTTTATAAACCTTGAAAAAATCGGCACCAGAACGATCCATTTTATTTACAAAAGCGATACGGGGAACCCCATATTTTTCGGCTTGACGCCAAACAGTTTCTGATTGTGCCTCGACCCCTCCAACAGCACAGAAAAGCGCCACACTGCCGTCCAACACGCGCAAAGAACGTTCAACTTCAACAGTGAAGTCAACGTGTCCGGGAGTATCGATAATATTAATCTTGTGTTCAATATCCTTGTATTTCCAGAAAGTGGTAGTAGCAGCTGCAGTAATGGTAATTCCCCTTTCCTGCTCCTGTTCCATCCAGTCCATGGTAGCGGCGCCATCATGCACTTCCCCAATCCGGTGTGTCAATCCTGTATAGAACAGAATACGCTCCGAAACGGTGGTTTTGCCGGCATCAATGTGCGCCATAATACCAATGTTCCTGGTATAATTCAAATCTTGTTTAGCCATTATATAATTTTCTAATCCTAATTTCTAATCCTGAAAGTGTGCTAAACTAAAATCTGAAGTGTGCAAATGCACGGTTTGCATCTGCCATTCTGTGGGTATCTTCTTTCTTTTTGTAAGCGCCGCCTTCTTCGTTGAAAGCAGCAACAATTTCTGCTGATAATTTATCGGCCATCGATTTACCTGAACGTTTACGGGCAAACAATATCATGTTTTTGATACTGATTGATTCTTTTCTTTCAGGCCTGATTTCCATAGGAACCTGGAAGGTAGCACCACCCACCCTGCGACTTTTAACTTCAACAGCCGGAGTAATGTTTTCCAATGCTTTTTTCCAAACATCGAGCGGAGATAATTCAGTATCTTTCACTCTTTTTTCCACCATGTCCAATGAATCGTAAAATACGGTAAGAGCTACAGATTTTTTACCATCCACCATTAAATCGTTGACAAACCGGGTCACCAAAACATCGTTGAATTTTGGATCCGGGAGTAAATGTCTCTTCTTTGGTTTCGACTTTCTCATTTTTACTTTTTTTAGTGTTATCTAAATTGGTTGCCCTAAGGCGGTCTTCAGCTTTTCTCCAGAAAGACAATTAAGAGATCTACTTACTCAACCAAACCACTGAAATAACTTGTTAACTACTTATTAATTTCTATTTTTTAGTCTCTTTAGGTTTTTTCGCACCATATTTCGACCGACGCTGTGAACGTCCTGCAACCCCTGCGGTATCGAGAGCACCACGTATTAAGTGGTAACGAACACCCGGAAGGTCTTTTACCCTGCCTCCGCGAACAAGCACGATGGAGTGCTCCTGGAGGTTGTGGCCTTCACCCGGAATGTATGCGTTTACTTCCTTACCATTTGTTAACCTTACCCTTGCAACCTTACGCATTGCCGAGTTTGGTTTTTTAGGTGTGGTTGTATAAACGCGAACACATACCCCGCGACGTTGCGGGCATGAATCTAAAGCCGGAGATTTACTCTTCTCAACTTTACTTTGTCTTCCTTTCCTAACCAATTGTTGAATAGTTGGCATAAACACCTGTTTTTTATATAGTTAATAATCTTTTCAAAATCGGACTGCAAAAGTATGCAAAAATCCTTAAAAACAACCATTTAAGAGAGAAAAATGCATACCACCCCCTTAAAACGGTTTGCAAAAGTACTATTTTGATTTAAAGTACAATACTCTTTTTATTTTTTTTTCAAATAATTAAGATTGAAATGAATTGATTGAGATTGTTTTAGTTTAAATCTTTTCTCTGAAAATAGAAACCAGCGGCTCAATCAAACGTTCTATTAACCGGCGGTCTTTGGTAATAATTTCGGCATTTCCCTGCATTTCCTGGTTAAACGGGAGTTCTTTTTTATAATTGGTGATTAGTTTATTGAATAACTCGATTTCAGCAGTATAATATCCTCCCTTTTCGTTTGACACCGGTACCATCGAAATATTGGTTATTTTTCCTTCAAGCAATCCAAATTCCATGTACGGATAATTATCGAGTTTAATATTTACTCTTTGTCCAACTTCAACTTTACCTGCTCCTGCGATGGGAACAGTGGCCTTTCCAATAATTTTCTGCTCATTGTCGGGAACAACAGTAAACACAACATTTCCAGAAGAAACAAATTGATTTACACTCCAGAAATTTGTAAATGTTACCTGGCCACCAATAGGTGTTTTTAGCACAAAAGCCTGTTCCCATGCTTTTAATTGGTTTACCAGGTTATCGTATTTTTCCTTGAGAGCAGCCAGTAACTTGTTCTCAGTTTCAGCTTTCAGTACTTTTTGTTCCTGAATTTGCTGTTTTAGCTGGTTCATGGTTATTTGCGTGCTGGCCAGATTGGTCATCGCGTTTTGGTAGGCATATTTTTGTTTTAACATAGCGGCTTCCGATTTTTCGAAATCAACATCCGACATTACTTTTCGGGTGTGTAAAGCGGAATCGCGATGAAACTGACTGGAAGCCAGAATATAATCTTCATTTAAAACGCTGATTTGCTGACGAAGTTTTTCGTAATAATTGGCGTAATCGGTTACCTGTTTTTCAAGCGATATGATTCGTTGCTCATAAGTATTAAAGCTTACCGAAGTCTGATATTCGCGAAGCTGACTTACAAGTGATGAATAATACGCGTGATTCTGTCCCAGACTATATTCTTTGTTGAATAACAAAGTGCTGAACATTTCAGGCTGACTAAACCAGGGTTGAATAGAATCGAGAAACTTAATTAATTCGTAAGCATCTTCGTAGTCTGCAGGATTCTCTATTATTCCCAGTAAAGCATTTGCTTCAACCTGTTGTTTGTCAGCCACAAATATTTTATCGAGTTTACCATCAGAGCGGGCAACAACAGAAATAGGCGGATTTTCAGAAACAATTGTGACCCGCGCATTAATCAGGTCTGGATATTTGTAAAAATAACTTCCTGCCAATAAAACCATAAGCACAACAGAAATAATTACAATTCCCCATCGAACAATCCATTTCGGCGGAGTTCCCATAATCTCCTGCACCTCATCGGAGCGCAGTTCAATGGAATTTGCTTTTTCCTCCTTTTTAATATTTTGTTCGTTTTTTGGCACTTCTAAAATTTAGTTCAATATGTTTTATTTTCACATTTAAAACGCTGACAGGTCTTTAGACGCTGTCAGTTTTGTGTTCAATTCCCCAACTCCAACTGATTTCTCACCAGATTATAATACTCTCCCCGTTTTGCAACTAAATCGTTATGTGTTCCCACTTCAATGATTTCGCCCTTTTCGAGTACAACAATCTGGTCGGCATTTTTGACCGTACTCAGCCGGTGAGCTACAGTTATTACAGTTTTCCCTTTGTAGAATTCATTCAGATTTTCAACAATCACCATTTCGTTATTGGCGTCGAGCGAATTTGTAGCCTCATCGAAAAACAAAAATGACGGGTTTTTATAAATGGCACGGGCAATAAGAATTCGTTGCTTCTGTCCCTGACTCAAACCAGATCCTTCCTGCCCAATTTTTGTATTGTATCTTAATGGTAAATTTTGAATGTAATCAAGAATATTTGCCATTTTAACCGCATTAAATAATTTTTCCTTGTCGGGATGATCTTCTCCCACTGCAATATTATTTGCAATTGTATCAGAAAAAATAAATCCGTCCTGCATCACCACACCACAGTTGCTTCGCCACATTTCCATGCTAAACTGGTTGAGATTAATTCCTCCGATATCGATTCTACCCATGTAGGGTGGATAAAAACCAAGAATTAATTTAATCAGGGTTGTTTTGCCACTCCCGCTGGAACCGACAATTGCTGTAATTTTATTGCGGGGAATTGTAAGATTGATATCATTTAAAACCCGGGGAGATTTTGGCCCCTCGTAATGAAATGAAAGATTGTGAATTACAATATCTTTATTTTCAGGTAATTCGTAATTCGTGAAAAGATTTACGTCCTCTTCATCATCATTGTTATGAATTTCACCCAAACGTTCGAGACTGATTTTGGCATCCTGACCGCCGTGCATAAAACCTATAAATTCGTTAATTGGCCCGTTCAACTGACCTATTATATATTGTACAGCCATCATCATACCCAAAGTCATGTCGCCATCAATAACCGATTTGGCTGCAATAAACGAAATCAGGATGTTTTTTACCTGGTTGATAAAAACCGAACCTGCCTGTTGATTCTGGGTTAACATTAATCCTTTTACATTTACCCTGAAAAGCCGCGCCTGAATTCGTTCCCACTCCCAACGTTTCTGTTTTTCGCAGTTGTTGAGTTTAATCTCCTGCATTCCGGTAATTAACTGGTAAACATTGCTTTGGTTGGCTGCTGCAACGTTAAAATGTTTGTAATCGAGTTCCTTTCGTTTTTTCAGGAACATTACAATCCACAAAACATACAATGCGCTTCCGAGATAAAAAATCAGCAAAATAGTCCAGTCGTAATATGCCAGAACGAAACTGTATATAATAAATGTAAAAATGCCAAACGACATGCTTATCAAACTTCCGGTTAAAAAAGTCTGAACCCGCTCGTTATCTTCAATCCGCTGACGAAGATCGCCGATTTGTTTTGAGTCGAAAAACCGGATGGGCAGCTTCATTAGTTTGATGAGAAAATCGGAAATAAGTGAAATGCTAATCCGGGTGCTTGTATGAAGCATTATCCAACTTCTGATAAATCCCACAGCCGTCTGACTTGCAGTTAAAACCAATTGCGCCACTAAAACCAAAACAATAAAACTTAGATTATTTGTGGTGATACCCACATCGACAATTGCCTGTGTGAGAAATGGAAAAAGAAGACTGAGAATACTACCTGTAAAAAAGCCCAGCAATAACTGGTTTATTAATCTGCGGTATGGTTTTAAATATGAGAAAAGATAACGGAAACCGGTCTTATTTACTTTTTCGCCTTCTTCCTTATAAAACTCGGCGGTGGGTTCCAATAGCAATGCAATTCCGGCAGGAACACCATTTTGTTCAGTTGAAGCCCAGCATTTTAAAAAATCTTCCTTTGTGTAAATTACCAAACCATGTGCAGGATCAGAAACGAAGTACTCAAATCCTTTTCTGCTTTTTTTAATTTTGTACAAAACCACAAAATGATACTGGTTCCAGTGAATAATCGCCGGCATTGGAATTTCTGACAGTTTATCGATGTTTATTCTTGCGCCCTGTGAGCGGAAACCAATTTTTTCGGCTGCATCGCTGATGGTGAGCAACGAAACACCTTCCCGGGTTTTCCATGTGAGATTACGTAAAGTTTCCAGATTATAATGACGCCCGAAATGCTTTGCCACAATGCGCAGGCAAGTCGGGCCACAATCCATGGCATCGGGTTGAAGATAATTTGGAAATTTTGGCATAATTTAGTTCTGATGGCGAAAGATAGTAAATTGATTGAATTCTTTTTAATTTTTGAACTTGTTGGTTTTTAACACACTACTACCAAAAAGAATCCTTTCTCACACAAAAGTGTTGATAACTGACAACGAACAAATTTTTAGATTGAATAAAGAGTTTAATTGATTATTTTCTGAACGAAAGTCGTTTTTCCTCTTATATTGAAATTCAGGCTCACAAATTTTCATTTCAAAAATTTCAACATTTTTATAATTAATTGAATATGAGTTAATTTATATGCGTTAAGCGATTTTACTCAATTTCCTGAGTGAAATTACTCAAAGCATTGAGCAATTCAGTAAGATTAAAAAAACACCCGTTTTATAAGATAACAATAAAACCCAACACTCCAACCGCCGGCAAAAATCCCAGCAATGAAATAGCCTTTGCCCGGGACTGGAATTTCTCCTTGTCATTCAGCCAATAAAAAATGCCAATTGGAATGATGGCAATAAATAACACTGTCCCTATAAAATTGAAAATTTCATTTTTGTCGGTCAGGAATGAAAATGAATGGATTCCTTCTTCGAAATACCAGATTGCAAGCGAAATGATCAGGGAAATAACCATGAGGATAACCGGGAAAATTCGACAGCAATATTTGTTTTTCTTCATTTTGCACAATTTTAAATGTAAAAATATAATAATCGTTTATTTTTCCTGGATTATAAATGTCTTCGTATCGGAGCTCCAGGCTGAAAAATAACCAAGCGCACCATTCGAAAGATTTGAATTTGGATTTGCGGGAGCTGCAGAACCCGGATTATTGTTCACCACCTCCTGGAAAGTTTCTAAATATTCGTATGCACCCTCATCTAGCGAAATTAACTGAACTGAAACAGTATCGTTCAGGTTAAACGCACTATTAAACAGGTTAATTTCAATGCTGTTGCCATCAACATAACGGTCGTCGAAAATAAAGAAATCATCAATGGTATTTTGAAGTACCCCGTTTTTTGTAACCTTTACCCGGTAATAATTACTGATGCCGGGAGGATCAAACAAATATAAATTCACATAATATCCCGATTCTATGAATGAAAAACCGTCCTGATAGAAAAACTTTACAGAATCGATATTTACAGGCGGATTTAACCTTGAACTTGCCTCATATTTTTCTCCGTTTGCTTCAACTGATAAATGGTAGGTTTCACCCAATTTTAGCCGGATTTCATTTGAACGGTAAATGCCGTTTTCTGTTTCATCGAAAATGTATTCACCGCCAAAGTCAGATGAAACAGAAACAATCGCACCCGATACTTTCTCCGTTGGTAAAGTATCGAAATAACTTGAAGTCATTGAGATTTTTACCTCATTTAAATACGGATTATAGTTTAAATTTCCTTCAATGACAATTGCCGGATCAGATTCGTTTAAATCCACATCAATCACTTTTTCGCATCCCGAAAAGATCAGGATTAAAATCAGTAGGTAAAATATGTTTTTCATTTCTTTGTTAAAACTTAAACCGGTAACTCACCGATGGAATTATCTTAAATAACGCAAATTGTACGGCTTCCGTTTTATTCGGGTTCTCCTCGTTTTGCCTGAACTGGATAAAATACGCATTCTCCCTTGCATAAGCGTTGTAAACCGAGAAATTCCAGGCAGATTCAAATTTATCCGTCTTTTTGCGTTCCCAGGTTAATCCCAAATCCAGCCGGTGGTAAGGTGGCATCCTGTAACCGTTTCTCTCTGTATAATATCCAACGATAAGTCCGTCAATTTCATATTTCCCACTTGGAAATGTTACGGCATTTCCTGTATTATAAACCCATGTTGCCGATAAACTCCATTTTTTGGCAATCTCATAAATTCCTACAAGCGCCAAATCATGAATTCTGTCCTGCCTTGCCGGAAATGAATTTCCGTCATTTATGTCATCGAACTGACGCATTGTTCTCGACCATGTATAACTAACCCAACCATTCAAACGCCCGTAATTGCGTTTAAACATGAATTCGGCACCATACGCAGAACCATGCCCAAAAACCAGTTCTGCCTCCACTGTAGAATTGAAAACCAGCTCGGCGCCATTTTTATAGTCTATTTGGTTTTTCAAATCTTTGTAATAGATCTCAACTAACGATTCGTATTCGTTATCTTTAAAATTCCGGAAATAGCCCAAAGAAACCTGGTCGGCAATCTGTGGCTTTACATTATTGCTGCTGGGCAACCACAAATCGGTTGGCGTTGTGGTTGTTGAGTTCGATAACAAATGTAAAAACTGGTAAATGCGATTGTATGAAGTTTTCAATGAGCTTTTTGAAGTGAGCATATAATTCAGTGCCAGTCTCGGTTCGAGACCACCCTGTGTTTTTACAAATTCGAAATCTTTTATTTCTGTTGTATTTGTTAAATCTCCAATGTCATTAAATTCGTAAAATTCGCCCGGCCCAACATTGCTGAAAAGCGCCAGACGCAACCCGTAATACAGTTTCAACTTTTCTGAAATGCTTTGGCTGTTCGAAATGTAAGCCGCCCATTCAATGGCTTTCCGGGTTGAAATAGTTTCGGGATTGACACCCGAATTTTCAGAAACCTTTATTTCGCCGGGCATGATGTTGTGGTAGATTACATTCCCTCCAAATTTCAAGGTATTCAGAGGATTTGCATACCAGGTAAAATCCTGTTTAAAGTTCAGGTCATCAATCTGCGAGCCAATAGTAACATCAACATCTCCTAAAATATTGATGTCGTAGGAGTAATTACTGACGATGAACGAAGTATTTGAAAACAACTTTTCGGTAAAATTGTGATTCCATCGGAGAGTTCCCGTTGCATTGCCCCAATCGAATCCAAACTCGTCGGAAAATCCAAAATCGTCGCGGCCAAAATATCCCGAAAGATAAATGCGGTTATTATCGTTGATTTTGTAATTGGCTTTCAGGTTTAAATCGTAGAAATATAGTTTTGTATTTTGTAAATCCTCATCCTTCGAAAACATCAGGAAAACATCCGCATAAGTTCGGCGGGCGCTCAAAATAAACGAACCTTTGTCTTTCACAATGGGGCCTTCAACTGCCAGATTAGAGGATATCAAACCAATGCTTCCCGCCACGCCGTATTCTTTCAGGTTTCCTTCCTTCATTTTTATATCGAAAACTGAAGATGCACGGCCACCATATTCAGCAGGAATTGAACCTTTCATCAGGTTGGCATCGCGAATGGCCTCAGAATTAAAAACTGAGAAGAAGCCCAGTAAATGGGAAGCATTATAAACAGGGGCCTCATCAAGAAGTATAAGGTTCTGATCGATACCGCCGCCACGAACATAAAATCCCGAGTTTCCCTCACCGGCAGATTTAACTCCAGGCGTTAACTGTATGGTTTTTAAAATATCCTGTTCACCAAAAATAACCGGAATTTTTTCAATCTCCTTCGGTGACATTTTAACATTACCCATTTCAACTGACGAAATATTGCGATCCGCGCGTTCACCGGTTACCACAATATTTCCAAGTTCGTATGTTTGTTCGGCAAGTTCAATATCCAGTTTTTTATTTTCGGTTAAATCGATATCAATTATCTGACTGGCATACCCAATATACTGATAACGAACCTGATGTTTTCCTTCAGGAAGTGTAATTGAATAAAAACCATAAGGATTGGTTGCTGTTCCCAAAGCGGAAACATCATCGACAAGTATCGTGGCTCCCGGTAAATCCTCACCCGATGCGACATCCCTGACATGACCGCTTAAAACAAATTTTTGCTGCGCCTGCAAAGACAACTGCATCAAAAAAACAAACGCAACCAAAATATATTTATAAAACATTCAATTAAATTTCGAGGGCAAAAGTAGAAATATTATTGGGTGTAACTGCAGCAAAAGATATAACCTGAAATATCAATTATTGATTTTGCTAATACACGTCCTGTTGAAAACGTTTTTCACGTTTCAGTTTTTTCACGTATTCTTCGGCTTTTTCGACACTCACTCCACCCTGTGTTTTAATAATTTCGAGTAGTGTTTTATTTACATCTTTTGCCATAGATTTCATATCGCCGCATAAAT
>DATITY010000559.1:0-16232 GCA_035467235.1 Draconibacterium sp.
GTTATAATTGATTCATCGTAAATCAAAACCCCTGTATTTAACAAGTTGGTTTTTAATAAATTTTCAGCTTCGATGTATGTAAGACCGGTTAGGTTTGGCAGTGGAGTGTCCTGGCTTCCGCTACTGCTTCCGATAACTAAATCAACACTGCTTCCTTTCAATATGATGTCGCCAGTCGATAATTCCCTGGAATTTTGCTCTACCTTTAAAACCAGGTTATTGTATTCTGAAGGTTGATAAGAAATATTTCCAAGTGTTATTCCGCAATTTTCGATTAATGCCTGCGCCTGTCGGACCGAAATGTCAGTCAATTTTGGTAACGTCACTTTTTCGGGTACCGTTGAATTGATGGTTAAAAAAACAATGCGGTTTCTTTTTACTTTGGAACCTGCTTCGGGAACCTGTTCCACTACAGCTCCGGGTTTTGCACCGTCAAAATGCATTGAGTCAACGATTTCGTATTTGAGGTCGTTTTGATCGGCGATTGACTCAATTGCATCAACTGGTAATCCGATGAAGTTTGGAACAGGAAATGATTCTCCGTGGCGTGTGTATGATTTCAACCTCTGCAGCGTAAAAACGATGATTATTAAAACCAATAAAAACGCCAGAATCAGATGTTTAAAGAATACCCGGCTGGTGATGAAATTTTTCAAACTCATGTTAAAATATGTCGGTATTACTGAAAAACAAAAATAACTCAAAAAAAGTATGATAATCCTTTATAATTTGTTTTCCTTTTAAAATTTACATCAGAAGGTTTCAAGAATATTGTACAGTGTGTCTCTTTCAACCGGCACAAGTTTGACCTCTTTTATCATTCCAATCAGCTCGGCGCGGCTGGCCGACGGATTTTCTTCTCCACCTGCCATCGAATATATTTTTGTTGAGTCGTCAATTGTTCCATCCAAATCATCGACCCCATAATTTAAAGAAAGTTGTGCTGCCTGTTTCCCAATCATTGGCCAGTAGGCTTTGATGTGCGGAATGTTGTCGAGAAAAATACGGGAAACGGCGTAATTCTTCAAATCTTCGATTAATGTTGATTCCTTTACATGCGAATATGCATTATTTTCTCTTTTAAATTTAAGCGGAATAAATGCGTTAAACCCGTTGGTTTGCTTTTGAAGTTCGCGCAAACGATTTAAATGATCAACACGGTGTTCATAATTTTCGAGCAATCCGTAAAGCATCGTTGCATTGGTTGGTATCCCCATTTTATGGGCTACAGAATGAATTCGAAGCCACTCATCAGAACCGGTTTTATCAGGACAAATCTCAGCGCGCAGAGTTTCGTCGAAAATTTCGGCTCCGCCACCAGGCATCGATTCCAGTCCGGCAGCTTTTAATTTTTGTAATCCTTCTTCAACTGAAATTTTTCCCATCTGGCACATCTGGTCAATTTCGACAGCTGTAAAGGCTTTAATATGCAAATTTGGCGCACTCTGTTTTACCGATTTCAACATATCAACATAAAAGTTGATATCACGGTTTGGGTGAACGCCACCAACAATATGAATTTCGGTTGCTCCTTTTGCGGTGAATTTTTCCACATCGGCAACAATATCTTCAATGCTGCATTCCCAGGCGCCTTTTTGTCCTTCGCGGCGGCGGTATGAGCAAAATTTGCAGTGATTGATGCAGATATTTGTAGGTTCGAGATGAAAATTCTGGTTAAAAAAAACAAATTCGCCGCTTAACCTTTTTTTAGCAGCAGTGGCCAAAACTCCTAATAAAGCCAGATTTGAACTGTTGTACAATTCAAGCGCATCGGTCGTTGAAATCTGTTCCGAACTGAATACTTTTTCTGCAATATTTTTTATGGCAGCCGGAAGCTGAAGCGATTTGTAAATGTTGTTTCCTAAACTCATCTCTTTCATCATTTTTTAATCCCCATTTTGATAAGATGGCAAGTAATTTGGCAACTTCAATAAACACAAAAAGGTAAAGAAACTTTTCTTTACCTTCTCGCAAAAAGATGTGAAGTTATTTAACTATCTTTTATGTCTCGGTTCGTCCGAAACAGTTAATTTTTTTCTTCCTTTTGCACGACGCGCCTTCAGCACTTTACGCCCGTTTGCAGTTGACATTCTTTCTCTGAAACCGTGTTTATTTTTTCTCTTCCTGTTCGATGGTTGAAATGTTCTTTTCATTTCTATTTATTTTTATATTATTCTTTTTTGTTTTTCGGACTGCAAAAATAGTCCTTTTTTTATCTCTTCCAAAATATGAATCATCTTTTTATTGAAAAATACAATAATTTGAATTTGAGCAGAATTCAATTTCGTACCTATTTCGAGAAAATCATTTTGATGGCAACCAAAATCATTAATATGCCGAAAAGTCGGCGTAAAAGTTTGTCAGACATATTTATCGAAAAATGTGAACCCAGATAAGAACCAACCACAAAAGTAAGCGACAGTATGAGGGCAATTTTCCAATTTACTTGTCCCGCTTTCCAGTAATTCCATGTGGCCAGAATACCAACGGGAGGTAACATAAAGGCAAGACTGGTTCCCTGTGCTTCATGCTGGCTGAATCCCAAAATAAAAACAAGCGCCGGAATTACAATTATTGCTCCGCCAACTCCAAAAACACCAGCTAATAACCCCGACAGGATGCCAACAATAATTAATATAATCAGATGTGCGACACTCATATTTTTACTGTACTTATTTAACCGAAAAACGAAATCCTATTCCATGAAGGTTTGTAATTTTTATGTTCGGATCGGGTTTAAAATATTTTCGCAACCGCGAAATAAAAACGTCTAAACTTCGTCCGAGAAAGTAGTCGTCTGACCCCCAGATATTTTCCAGAATTTCATTCCTGCTTAGAACTTTGTTTGAATTGGCGGCGAAATACCGAATCAATTCCGATTCCTTTAATGTGAGCGTTCTCGAATTGCCATTGATTGAAAGCGTTAAATCATCGGGGTAAAACTCGAAATCTCCGATTGAAATCGATTTTGAAACGGTATTCTTTGAAACGGTTTGGGAGCTGCTTCGTTTCAGGAAGATTTTAATTTTCAGCAGCAACTCTTCCATGCTGAATGGCTTTGGAATATAATCGTCGCCTCCCAGCGTTAATCCAATAATTCTGTCTTCCGTCATTGAGCGGGCTGTTAAGAAAATAATAGGAATCTGCTCGTTACTTTTACGAATGGTTTTTGCCACCTGAAAACCATCAATTTTAGGGAGCATTACATCCAACAAAATCAAATCGAAATTATTCCGGTTGAAAAGTTCCAGCGCTATTTCTCCGTCTTCCGCAACTTCAACAGAATAATTGTTTTGTTCCAGATTATCTTTAATAATGAACCGCAATGCGTCATCGTCTTCAACCAGCAATATTTTAAATTCAGATGTATTCATTTCAAATAAGGAATAATAAGTGTAAATATACTACCTCCATCAGGATTTTCGTCTACTTTAATTTTCCACTTATGAGCAGATACTATTTTTTGCACATAATCCAAACCAAGTCCAAATCCCTTTACATTATGCACATTTCCTGTTGGAACCCGGTAAAATTTTGTAAATATTTTTTTTCTCTGGTCTCTCGGGATCCCGATACCATTGTCGGTTACCGAAAGTTCAAAGTTTTTCTTTTTCTCATTAACAGAAATCATTAGCTCAGGTTTTTTTTCGCAGTATTTCACTCCATTTTCAAGAATATTAAGGATTAAATTTGAAAAATGAAACCGGTCGGCAAAAATATTCAATTTCAAATCATGCAGGTAGATTTTTACCTTTGCCTTTTGCCCAAAGTCGGTTTGTTTAAACTGAGCCGTAATTTCAGTAAGTATTTCGTTCAGATTAATTTCTTCGAGATTTAAATGGATCCTGTTTTTTTCAAGCGATGCCAGATTTAAAACCTTCTCCACATTTTTCGACAATCTCATGTTTTGTTCCTGAATGATTCGTGCGTATGTAAACAATCTTTCAGGCGTATTTAATATATCTTGATTATTAATTACACTCGAGGCAATTGCAATAGAAGATATAGGCGTTTTTAGTTCGTGGGTGAGATTGTTTATAAAATTCTTTTGCACTTCTGAAAGTTGACGTTGCCTGATAATCACTGTCAGAGTGTATCCGAAAAACAACACAATAACAACCAGTAACGCAGTTAAGAAATACCAGATTGAGAGTTGGGATACAAAAAAAGTTGACCGGTTTGGAAAATGAATTCCAAAATAGTAAGTATATTTTTCGTTTGTCTGGAAGTTGTATTTCGAGGGTCTTTCCTCGCCATTCGAAATAAGAATTCCTTCATCCATCTGCTCTGTAACCGGATTAAAAATAGCAAACTCAAAGTCGTTGTAAATTTCGTGTTTTTTAAACTCCTCAATAAGGTGCATTTTCAGTAAATCCTTGTCGATGGCTTCATTTATATTAACCAGGTAATAGTTGCCCGAAACAATCTCAACAGGAGTTAAACTGTCGAAATTAGAGGTACTCCCGCTGGCGAGCAAAACCTGCCAGGCAACTTCTTTTAAAGCAACACTGGTACTTTCTTTAAAACGCTTTTCGGTGAAATTGTAAGAGCTTTTTAAAAATCCAAACTGAATTAGAAAAACTCCTGCAACTGAAATAGCAGCCAGCAAAATGATGTATTTTAGAGTTTTTCCTTTCATTTAAAATGAGATTTATGTCTAATCGCAGAAAAGTTCATATTAAGATATTAGTTAACAATTCGTTAACAAAATATTACGATGGCTTAACAAGAATGTTATTAAACCATTCATACATTTGTTAACGCAAATTAAAAGAATTATTCAACAATTTTAAAACATACTTTTTATGAAACGATTTTTACACACAATTTCAGTGGTTTTCCTGGTTGTAGCCTTAAATACCGGTTTGGCAAATGCGCAACCAAAAATTACTTTTGAAAAAACAGAGCACAATTTTGGTTCATTTCTGGAGGCAGCTGGTGTTCAAACGACCACATTCAAGTTTAAAAACACAGGAAATGCTCCTTTAATTGTTAACAATGTTAAGGCGTCGTGTGGTTGTACAACTCCAAAATGGACACGCGATCCTATTGCACCAAATGGAAGTGGTGAAATTACAGTAAGTTACGATCCTAAAAATCGTCCGGGTGCTTTTACCAAGTCGGTTACAGTCGGCTCCAATGCTGAAAATTCTACAGTTAATCTTACTATTTCAGGTCAGGTACAACAAAGAGAAAAAACACTGGCAGAAAAATATCCACGCGAAATTGGAACATTGCGGGCTGAATCAAATCATATTTCTTTTGCCCAGCTAAAACAAAGCGCCGTTGAAACCAAAGAACTTGAATTGATTAACGACACAGACAAACCTGTAAAAGTTGAATTGCAAACAGTTCCGGCACATTTAACTGCAAAAGTAACTCCTGAAACAATTCCTGCTAAAGGGAAAGGTATTTTGAGTGTAAGTTACAATGCTAAATTGGCTGATACTTATGGTTTTGCGTCGCACCGGATTTACCTTTCGCTGGATGGCAGCAAAGATTATAAAAATTCGATTGGTGTAAGTGCTACAATCGAAGAGGATTTTTCGCAATTAACACCGGAACAACTTGCAAATGCCCCAGTTGCACAATTTAATGTTTTGGATTTTGATTTTGGTGATATGAAACAAGGTGACAAAAAAGATTACACATTCAATCTCACCAATAGTGGCAAGTCAGACCTGCAAATTCGCAATGTTCGTTCTTCATGCGGATGCACGGCTGTTGCTCCTTCTAAAAAAGTAGTTGCACCGGGAGAAACCGTGCCAATTAAAGTAACTTTTGATTCCCGTGGAAAAAGAGGACGACAGAGCAAATCGATTACTGTAATTACAAACGATCCAAAAAATCCAACTTCAACTTTGCGAATTTCATGCAACGTGAATGCTGATGCATAGAAAACAAATAAATCAATTATTCATTCTGAAAGGTGTTGTAAACTGAAATTGCAACACCTTTTTTTTATTCATTATTTATCGATTTGTAATACTTTTGCACGAAACAAACAATTGAAAATGTCCAAAAAAGATAAATATCACCACATCGAAAATAATCCTGATTTTATAGGACTGAAGGTGAATGAAGGAATTATACAGCCCGAATCAGTAAACCACGAGTCGGTGAAACGATTCCTGAATAAAAGCAGAAACCTGTTACATGTAAATGATTATGTAGCAGGTATATTAAATGGTGATATAACACTTTTAAGTAAAGCTGTAACACTGGTTGAAAGCGCCAATGCAAAACATCAGCAATTGGCACAGGATATAATCACGCAATGCCTGCCATACAGCGGAAGGTCAATACGTGTTGGAATTACCGGTGTTCCAGGTGTTGGGAAAAGCACTTTTATTGAAGCGCTTGGAAGTTATATTACAAAGCAAGGTGGAAAACTGGCTGTTTTGGCCATCGATCCAAGCAGCGAGCGCACCAAAGGAAGTATTTTGGGTGATAAAACCCGTATGGAAGAATTGTCAGGCGATAAAAATGCATACATCCGGCCCAGTCCTTCCGCAGGATCGTTGGGTGGTGTCGCCCGAAAAACCCGCGAAACCATAATTTTATGTGAAGCTGCCGGATTTGACCATATTTTTATTGAAACTGTTGGGGTGGGGCAGAGTGAAACTGCAGTTCATTCGATGACTGATTTTTTTCTGCTTTTAATGTTGGCTGGTGCTGGCGATGAGTTACAGGGAATAAAACGAGGAATTATGGAAATGGCCGATACTATTGCCATTAACAAAGCCGATGGAAACAATACTGAAAAAGCCCAGCTGGCCAGGATTCAGTATAATAATGCAATTCATCTTTTTCCAAAAAAGGATTCAGGTTGGGAGCCAAATGTGCTTACCTGTTCAGCAGCATTAAAAACAGGAATTACCGAGGTTTGGGAACAAATTGAAAAGTACAGAAGTTTGACAACACAAAACGGATATTTTGGTGCCAAACGAAACCAGCAGGCAACCTATTGGATGCACGAGACTATTCAAGAACAGTTGAAAAGAAACTTTTATGATTCTCCTGAAATTAAGCATAAAATTAAAGAGTTGGAAAAACAGGTACTCGAAGATAAATTGAGTTCGTTTATGGCTGCCGGACAATTATTACAAATGTATTCAAAGCTGAGGTAAAACTGTGTATTGGATTTCGTATTTCCGATAAATAGCCTAAACTACAGGATGGTAAAACAGGTTAAATTGATTTATATTTGCAGAAAACCTTTCAAAGTTGAAAATGTTATAAAGGCATAAAATAATAATCAAAAAAATATATAAAATGAATTACGATGTAATTGTAATTGGAAGCGGACCCGGAGGATATGTTACCGCAATTCGCGCAGCACAGTTGGGATTAAAAGTTGCTGTTGTTGAAAAAGAAAATCTTGGCGGAATTTGTCTAAACTGGGGATGTATTCCGACAAAATCGTTATTAAAAAGCGCTCAGGCTTTTGAGTATGCGGTTCATGCAGCCGACTACGGCGTATCAATAAGTGGCGAAGTAAAAGCCGATTTTTCAGCAATGGTAAAACGCAGCCGTGATGTTGCCGACGGAATGAGCAAAGGAATTCAGTACCTTTTCAAAAAAAACAAAGTTGAATCGATTTTTGGAACTGGAAAACTGACCGGGAAAAATACTGTGGAAGTAACCGATACAGAAGGTAAAAAAACAAAATATACAGCTAAGAATATTATTCTTGCAACTGGCGCGCGCTCACGTGAATTGCCAAACTTGCCCATTGATGGCAAAAAAATTATTGGGTACCGTAAGGCATTGACTCTCGACAAACAACCGGAAAGCATGGTAGTTGTTGGTTCAGGTGCTATCGGCAGCGAGTTTGCCTATTTCTATCAAACAATCGGCACAAAAGTTACTTTGGTAGAGTTTATGCCAACTGCTGTTCCAAACGAAGATGAAGAAGTGGCAAAACAACTTGAACGCTCTTTCAAAAAAATGAAAATGAATGTTTTAACAAGTTCGTCGGTTGAAAAAGTAGACACTTCGGGAGATAAATGCAAAGTTACCATTAAAACAAAAAAAGGAGAAGAAATAGTTGAAGCTGACATTGTTCTTTCTGCTGTTGGAATTACACCCAACACCGAAGGAATTGGATTGGAAGAGATGAAAATTATTACCGAAAATGGTCGTGTAAAGGTTGATGAGTTTTACAGAACCAATGTTGAAGGAGTTTATGCCATTGGCGACATTGTAGCAGGACCAGCTTTGGCGCATGTTGCATCGGCTGAAGGAATTGTTTGTATCGAGAAAATTGCAGGATTAAATCCAGAACCAATCAATTATGGAAATATTCCTGGCTGCACGTACACAAATCCTGAAATTTCTTCGGTGGGTTTAACAGAGGCGAAAGCAAAAGAAGCCGGTTACGAAATTAAAGTTGGTAAATTTCCGTATTCAGCGAGTGGAAAAGCAAGCGCTGCCGGGCAAAAAGATGGATTTGTTAAATTGATTTTCGATGCGAAATATGGCGAATTACTTGGAGCACACATGATTGGCGGTAATGTAACTGAAATGATTGCCGAAATGGTAGTTGCCAAAAAACTTGAAATTACAGGACATGAATTATTAAAAACCATTCATCCGCATCCAACCATGAGCGAAGCAATTATGGAAGCCGCAGCCGCAGCTTACGATGAGGTAATTCATATTTAAATAATAATTTCTGCAAGGATAGCCCGGGAGTTTTTCCCGGGTTTTTTTGTGACATAAAATTGAAAACAAGACCGATTCATTCAAAAAATTTTAAATAATTGAAAACCAGCTGAATGTTTTGTCGTTAAATTTTAAGTTATAATTTTACGCACTTTATTATCAACTGCAATCGAAAACTAAATCTCAAAATAGAATTTATTTTGTTAATGTGATTATTCATTTAAACTGAAAAAAACCAATGAGAAAACTAACGTTTCTATTAGCATCTTTTATGCTGACCAATTTTGTATTTGCAGGGGGACTGCTTACAAACACCAACCAAAGTGCACAATTTATTCGTATGATGTCACGCAATGCATCACTCGATATTGACGCGGTTTATTACAATCCGGCCGGATTAATTAAGTTGGAGGATGGCTGGCATTTTGGAGTTTACAGTCAAACCATTTTACAGGATAAAAATGTTAACTGCGGATTCCCGCTGCTGAACGATCCAAATTACCTTGGAAAGGTTTCGGTTCCGGTTTTTCCAACCGGATTTGCTGTTTATAAAAAGGATAACTGGGCTTTTTCATTTGGTTTTGGACCGAATGCCGGTGGAGGATCTGCTGAATTCGAAAGAGGTTTGCCTTCGTTTGAAATTCCGATTTCGAAAGTTGTACCCGGACTGGCAGGTTTAAAGCAAATAAGTCCTACCATGGAAGTAACTGGTTATGATGCCGATCT
This sequence comes from Draconibacterium sp., assembly GCA_035467235.1. GTDB lineage: Bacteria > Bacteroidota > Bacteroidia > Bacteroidales > Prolixibacteraceae > Draconibacterium. Next base: position 9,394 of record DATITY010000559.1, read on the forward strand.
TTCTTTTACAGGGAGTTCAATTTTTTGGGGATTTCAGCTGGGTGCGACCTATGAAATCAATGATATGTTGTCGGTTTATGGAGGCGCAAGATACATGCCTTCAAAAAACGTTTACCAAGGAAGCATCAAAAATATTCAACTTGAAGTTGCGGGAAATCTTACGCCTGCGTCTGCATGGTTAACTCAAACTGCGGGAACTGTTGATATGATGGCTTCTGTTGCATATGCCGGTGCTAATTCTGTACAGCCTATTATTGATAACGGCGGAGGTTCTTATACATTGAATCAGTTGGAACAGTACCAAATAATAACACCAACTCAAAAAGCCCAATTAGAAGGTGGTTTGAAGGCGATGGGTGTTCCACAGGAAAACATTGCTGTTATGAATATAACTCAGGTTCAGGGTGCATATAATTTAGCAGGAAATCAACTAACAGGGGTTGCTGCTTCACTAGATGGTACTGCCTCTCAATTGGGTGATAAAGAAGTGGATACCGAACAAACAGGAGCCGGAATTACTCCCATTATCGGGATTAATTTTTCTCCAAATGAAGATTGGAATATTGGAATAAAATATGAACATAAAACCTATATGACATTGACGAATAACACTACAGTGGATGATTTGGGATTGTTTCCCGACGATCAAGAGTCTGCAAGTGATGTTCCTGGTATTTTAGGTATAGGCGTTGGTTATAAAGGCTTTAACCGTTTGGAAGCACAGGTTTCATATACCTATTATTTTAATAAAAATGTTGACTGGGGAATGAATGTACGCGATTTGTCGAGCTGGAAAAGTGTTGATCCAACAAAAATCCGTCATCGCGAAATCGATAAAAACGGTTACGAAATAGGTTTAGGTTTACAGTTTAATATTAATGATAATTTTTCAGTGAGTGTAGGTGGTTTGTATGGCGATATGGGTGTTGCACCAAGCTATCAAAGTGATTTTAGTTACAGTAACCCATCATTTACGCCAGGCGCTGGTATCATGTGGAAAATTACCGATAAACTTACATTGGATGCAGGTGTTTCAGATACATTCTATCAGGATGAAAAGGTTAATTTCGCCGACCCGGTTGTACCTTCTTACGATGATGTTTATGGAAAAACTACTTTGAGTTTTGCAGCAGGTATTTCGTACAGTATATTCTAAAAAATTATAATTATTGATATTGAAAAGGCTACTCTGAACGGGTGGCTTTTTTTATGGCTTCCAGCGAAAAGATTTGTCGTCAATAGCTCTTTGTGTGGCCAGAATTCCATCCAGATGATCATATTCGTGCTGAATGAGTTCGGCCATGTCATCTTCCAGTTGCCACGCATGTTTTTGCCAATTGATATCGTAAAAGGTGAGCGTGAGTTTTTTATGACGCGTTACTTTTACCAGTAAATTCGGGAAACTCATGCAGTCGTCCCAAACCTCGAACTTTTCCTCGCTTAAATTGGTAAGTTCAGGATTTATCATGGCTACAGGTTTGTCGATATTCAAACAGATAATTCGTTTTAACAATCCAATTTGCGGAGCTGCAATTGCCCGGCCAGCACCGTATTTATTTCTGAAATCAAGAACCGTTTCAAACATTAAATCGAATTTGGGCAGAAGTTCAATGATTTCATGCTTTTCAACTATTTCCGATTTTTCATAAAGCAGGGGATTTCCGAGAAGAAGTATATCGCTGACAGACATTTTATTTCAATTCAAAAAGTTGATTATAAATCTTTCCGTCAGTTAACTTGGCTATTAAAACAAATTCCTTCTTACCTTCCAGTTTAAGAGATGTTAAATCGAATCGCAGTTCTTTTGTGAAATAGGCTTCACACATGTCTCCGTTGGCATTGTGCCTGATTTCGAAAGTGGGCACTGTTGAACTGCTTACTGTCCAGGGGTGCATGCGGGCTAAATCGATGGTATGTGTTTTGCATCCTCCGCTGTAGGAAAGTTTAATCTGAAGGCAGTCGCCATCAACAAATGCTTCGTGCAGAAATATGGGATCGCGTGCCAGGCTGTCGTAATTGCTGAAATATAAGTCAACATAAGGAGCACAACTCAATTCTTCAACGAATACGATTTCAGCGGGAACACCACGGTCGCACGATGGCACGACACTGGTTAATTCAAAATATTCTACATGAACCCGCTGCCCTTGCGAAAAGGTAAAACCTTCAGGATAATACAGCGGCTGAATCCTTGAACCGTTTTCCAGTTCAATTACAAAACCGCAGTTTCCGGCACCAGCATAATCCACAACCATTCCAACTTCCTCCAGTTTAATCTCCTCGTTATCATTCTGACATGACGTTAAAGAAATTGCAAATACAGCGAATAAGAATATAATTCGTTTCATGGCATCTGAATTTTTTAATGTAGAACGTTAAAGTGAATGATTTATTCTATAACGTTCACCTCAAATATTTTACAATCTTTTCCAATCGTGCATCCTGATTCACGGACGGTTAATAATTGATATTTCAACCTAATCCGGTTTCCGGTTTTCAATTTCATTATTTCAGTGTTAAACTGGTAGGGAACTAAAGTATCACCATTTTCCATCCTAACCTGGGTTGCGCAATACATTAATCCGCCGCTGTGCCAGACTGTTCCGGTTCCCTCTAAAATAGGTGGTTCGTCAGTTTCGGTTTCCTTTCCGCACGAGATAAGAAAAATCAAAATGAATATCCATACTATTTTATTCATATTCCGGATTATTTACCTCGCCAATAAACAAAATGGCATCGGTATCTTTTTCGGTGATGGCAAAAACAAAGGGTTTGTTAACGGTGAAATAAGTTTTTGGCGGTTCATTACCAGCGCTTGTTGTGGTAAATGTGATGGAAGTAACAGCAGCGGCTTCCGTTCCATTTTCGTTTACATCGATAAATGATTTATGAACTGCCGAACTGATATACAAATCTTTATCCGAAATTTTCGAGAAATCAGCAATATTTGGTTGAAATGCTTTCACCATACCCATTTCAGCGAGCACGTTGTTTAATTTTGTTTCGAAGGCAAACTTAAACCGTGGCATGGTCACAACCACCGGATCTTTGGTTTCAAAACTTTCCATCCAGCTTGTCCAGTTGGTTGAGGTAAGTGCATCAATAACATCCTGCGAACTTTTTCCATTAACCGGGAGCATCACAATCATGTGATACTGTCCATTTCCGTACGGCATTTTTACTGCACTGAATAATGCATTGGATGTGTAATCCAGTTTTTCTTCCTTATTCATCATCGGTATTTCAATCGTATTACCGTTTGATTTGGTAAAAGGAAGGTTGTGTGTACCTTTTTCATCAAATTTAGTACTCCAGATTCCTTTGAAATAAATGGCATTCAGTAAAACCATTCTGTCGAGAGGATTGAGCTGCTCGATAATTTTTGTGATTTTATCGTTTGTTTTATCCGCTACCCAGTCATTAATTCTTTCAACAGCAGTTGGCGAACCGAAATTCAGTTTTTCTACTTCAGCATCGTAAACTGTTTTATTGATGTTCAGAAAATCAGGTTTCATTGTAAAACCATCGGCATAAAAAATGGCGTTGGCAATTTCAAAAACGACTTTATCATCGAGCGATTGCAATGCATTAATCAGTATTTTGTATGAATTATTGATTTGCTCTGTTGTCAGCCCGTTCAGTTTCATGGCTTTCTCCATTTCGGTTTTAGTGTCTTTGTCTGCCCCGTTATATGCCATCGCAAAGGCAACCGAAATGCTCAGCGGCGAAATCATGATGTTTTCTTTTTCGCTTTCCTTCCTGATTTTCTGAAATATTTCGAGGCCGAAAGTATTATCGGCTTCAATCAGTTGCGCCGATTTTTCATCGAGATTAATGGTTTTGTTTTCATCGTCGTTGATATTGTCCTGCTGGCACGAGCACAGTGTGCCAAATACAAGTAGTGCCAGTGTTGTGAAAAGTGTCTTCATAATCAGGTTATTTAAATTTCAGGATTCTTTTTATTTAAAGTTATAATATTTTTCAGGCAAATGTCATTTTAACCAAGATGATTCCAGTTTTAAAAAGGTTGCGTTGTTTTTTTCAGATTACACGCAACCGATTTGAATTTGGTTACATCTATCAGTTGTTTAAAGCAAATTGATTTATTTAGGTTTAACAGGTACAAGGTGATTAAGCTATTGTTTTAAACGATTTGAAATCAATAATCCTTAATTTTGAGCGAACATTGGTAAACGGATTTTGGAAGATTTAAAAAATATTGTTGAGGAATGTGTTTCAGGGAATGTTCGCGCTCAGGAAACCTTGTACCGCATGTTGGCGCCAAAAATGTTTGGGGTGTGTTTGCGTTATGCCAAAGACACAACCGAGGCTGAAGATAATTTGCAGGAGGGGTTTATCAAGGTTTTTACCTACCTGAAAAACTTCAGGCACGAAGGTTCTTTGGAAGGCTGGGTGAGAAAAATCATGGTGAATGTTTCGCTCGAAAAATTCAGAAAGCAACATTTGATGTATCCTGTTGAAGATTTGACAATGTTCGAATCTAAAAATTATTCGAATGATATAATTGAAAAAATTACGGCCGACGAACTGATTGAACTGATACAGTGTTTACCGCCAAGATACCGGATGGTTTTTAACCTGTTTGTAATGGAAGGAATGGGTCACAAGGAAATAAGTGAAGTAATGAAGATTACAGAGGGAACCTCGAAATCGAACCTTGCGCGAGCCAAGGATATTTTAAAACGAAAAGTAACTGAACTGTATGGCGAAACAGAAACCATTAAAAATTACCCGGCATAAACGGTTTGGTTTGAAATAATTTGCAAACCACAAGTATGAAAAAATGAAAGACGAAAAAAATATAGAAAGAATTATCCGCGAAAAACTGGAGAATTTTCAGGTAACACCTGCACCGCATATTTGGGATAATTTACAGAGTCAACTTGCAGCACGGCGTCGCAAAAAACGAATGGTTTTGGCAGGTTGGATATCTGCCGCTGCGGTTGTTGTGCTGGCGTTTCTGGCAGGATGGTATTTTAACGATAATTTGAAAACAAGCAAAAATGAGGTTGTTAAGAATGAAATTATTCAAGCAGAAATGAGCGGTAACGAGGAAGTAATTCATTCTGAAGAAACAACTGTTGAAAATTCTTTATCGGCGGCAAGTGAAGCGAAAAACTCAAATTATTCAGGTTCCCCTGAAAAAAATCAACTTGCTGGAGTTTCGGCCGTTAGCTCAAAAACAACTTTAATTAAAACATCTGCACCCGGTAACAACATCAATTCGCGAGAGAATATAAACTTAATAATGCTCGAAGGTGTAAATGCACAGGTTGCACAAAATCAGCATACTAAAACTGAACTTGCCATACACACCAAAACAATTCAGGTAAATACTCTCTCAGAACAGGAACAAATGTTAATTGCGGAGAATATTAAAAATATTAACAAATCAGAAAAGCCCGGCAATAGCTGGAAAATGGGAATGTACATTGCTCCGGGATATTCCTCTTATTCTGCCAGTCATACCGAAAGTTATTCGCAGGAGATGACCTATTCCGGAAGCGATGGAAATACAAATGTCGGGGGCGGATTTTCTGTTCAATATAAAACCAGTAAACGGTGGATTGTTGAAAGTGGGATTTACTACGCGCAAAATGGACAGCAATCCGAAAATTCAGCCAATGTTTTTGCCCGGAATCAAAATGCTGACTATGCCTTTGCACCTGCCGAATTATCTTATTTCAGCAATGAAGTGAGGGTTGAAAATAACAATCTGGCGATGAACAGTACAGCAGGTGTTATTCAGTTTAACGGAACACCCAAAGGAGCAGAACTTACCGGTGATTTTGAAGCAACAAAAACAGGCGTTGCCAACCTGATGGTTCCAAATGGAGAGTTTTCGCAGGTATTTGAGTTTATGGAAATTCCGCTGTATGTCAGGTACCGGGTGGTTGATTCGAAGTTGGGAATTGAACTGATAACAGGTTTGAATGCTGGCGTTGTTGTAGGTAACAATGCGTACATCGACAATCAGTATGGATTACAAAATATTGGCGAAACGCAGGATATCTCGTCGGTAAATTTGTCTGGAACTCTTGGTATGGGAGTAAATTATGCATTGGGAAAACATTTCTCGGTAGCTGTTGAACCGCGGTTTAATTACTATCTGAACTCGATTAACACCAATCCATCTGTTGATTTTCGACCCTATCGGATTGGATTTTACACAGGAGTAACTTACGAGTTTTAGTCTTATTGAATTATTTTTCCAAAAAACACACCATTTGCAAACAATTTGTTTGTGCCTATCCAGATTCCCCTGAAAGTCATGCTTTCATGATAACTGATTAATTTTCCTTTGCCAATGGTTTGAACTGAAACAACCGGTGCATTTTTAATAAGTTCGAGATTCTTGTCCGATACAAATCCGCTGAGAAAAGGTTCGGCGGAAAATTTTACCGGTTCGGCATATTTAATATCCAGCGGTTTGGCTACCGAAGTTCCTGTTTTAAAAACCGGCAGGGTATTTTCTGTGTAACCGTAACAAATCGGGTGGGTGATGTCGAGTGTGGTGTTAAAAATCGCGCCGCTGATGGTATTTAAACTTCTTTCTTTTTCCCTGTCTGCATAATTCAAATTAAGCGTACTATCGGTTTGCCCGGTTTTTTTAAATGTGGTTTTTCCAATTTCGTTTTTAGCTGCCCAGGAAACGGCACTTTCGTTGGCAATGATAATTCCGCCTTCCTGCGCCCATGTTTTTAATTTCTGAACATCGGTGTTGTTCCATTCACGGTAAGTGCCACCGGGCAAAATAATGGTATTGTATTTTAATAGTTCAATGGAGCCCAGACTGATCGTTTCAGCCAATGTAACCG
>DATITY010000560.1:0-8050 GCA_035467235.1 Draconibacterium sp.
TAATGATCCGGCACATAGTTTTTGTAGGATCCGTTATAAGCTTTATCATATTTATAGATTCCTTTTTCTACTGCAAGTGCTTTATGTTCCATAAGAAACGATGGAAATCGTCCACGTCCCGAATTACTGAGCGCAGTTTCCGATACAACTGCATCGCCTTCAATAAACCACCATGGAAGATACGTTCCAAAAACCAGAGCTGTTCCCTGTTCTCCCAGTAAAATTTTAATTATTTTGGGTAACTCGCTATTTACTTTATCTATTTGCACAACATGCCTGAACTCATGAATTGCCAGTTGTTCTATCCAGTTTTGAGCATAAATTCCTTGATGTGGAATAGTGTAAAATTCTGCTCGTTTGGGTGCCCAGGCAACCAGACCATTCGATTTTACAGTTTGGGTGTGGAGAATAATTGATATTTTTTTTGGTTGATATTTTAAAGTTTGTCCCCCTTTTTTATAAACTATCTCCATAATTGAAGCCAGCTTTTGAGATTGACCTTCATAATAGTCAGGATAAATGATTTGAAAATTTTCGGTATTTATTTGCCGCCATTTCAGCGAAGCCGGATCTTGTCCGGTTTGAAAATACTGTGCTTCGGAAGAATTGAGCAAACCGATAAAAATAAAGAGTAGAAATAGTTTCTTCATCCAAAAAAATTAAGTTTTCCAAAATACACAAAGATGGGTACATAAAAACAAAAAGCCTGGAAAAATTTCCAGGCTTAAATAAATTTCAATGTCGATTATCTTGCTTCATTTACTCCTAAAATTGGAATTGGATTGTTGTCGTCTGTTTCATTCAAAACTGCCTGATATAGTGATGCAAATGCAGAATGTATCCACATTATGGAAATCAGAACTCCAAAAATAAACACAATAATTCCGGCAATTATCAGAAAGAATGAAATTATGGCCATAAAAAATACTTCCCAGCCATGACCTTTCGACATTTGCCAGCTTTTTTCAACGGCTTTCATTGCTTCCATGTTTTTATCCATTACCAGATAAGGCACAAATATAAGCCGGCAGGCAATTATAATTCCGGGAATAATTAACATGATTAATCCAATGATAACAAGGGCGACAACTATTAATCTGGCCAAAATAATATTCAAGTATTGATTTTTAAAACCATCGAAGAGTGTGATTAAATTTGCCTCTTCATCGCGCATGGCTTTCAGGAAAAGATATCTTTCGCCGTATTCAATAACGGGTAAAAATAGAAATGCATACGCCATTCCAAATAGAATGACAGGAAGAAACAATAAAAAGTTAAGGCCAAAATTACCATCTGCTTTCCAGGTTGCGCCAGCTGGTCCATTTAACAAACCCGCGATTATTACAGCAAGTAAAAGTGGTAAAAACGCTTTTTCAAACATCTTTTTCCACCCGTAACTAAAACTTCCGCCAATGCTGGGTACTAACTCAAAATACTTCATAGTTTCCATTTTTCTGTGTTTTAAATTGTTTCACTGAACTTTTTTGATTCGAAAGTAGAACTTATCAAAAAAATATCCTTCCTACTTTGGTAGGATTTTTAATATTTACTACTTTGGTAGGTATCTCAAATTCAGCACTCTTTGTATTATTGCACATCACTACTAAAGTTGGAAACCGAATGTTGTTTGATTACGCCTTGTTTATTATTACCTTCATTATTTCGGCTGCTCTTGCAGTTATCGGAATCATGATTTCTTATCAACTTTACAACACACATCAAAAACCGGTTTTACAGATTTTACTCTATCAACAAATATTTCTGATTTCTTTCTTTATTTATGGAATTTGGGGAAATATTGCCTTACACGAAATACTGGCTGATTTAAGTCTCAGCAAAGAATTGAGCAACAAATTGACTGTGTATATTCCTGTTTTAGGTATTCCATTTTTAATTGTGAGCTGGTTTATGTTACTCCGGTTTTCATTTCGTTTAAATGGAATCAAAGAATCAAAATTGTTTCCGGTGATTTATTTCCCATTGCTTTTCATTTTTGTTTTAGGATTCTCGGTTTTGGTTGATAAAGAGATAATAAATGTTTTATCAGAACCCGATCTGTTTATCATCAGGTCGATTGTCGCTATCAATTTTATCATTCATATTATTTTTACAATTCCGTTTTTTAATGATAAAAAGAATAAACCTTTAACAAAGGAAATCAGGTTTCTGAAAAAACATGCTTTACTTTATTTCGTCGGGGTACTTCTGTATTCGGCAGTTTTGAGTTTTTACAATTATTTTGGAGCTATTTCAATTTGTATTTCAATCTTATTTTTATTCGCCGTAAGTATTTCAATTCCAATAGTTATAAAACTAAACGAAAAAACACAGATATTGCCTCAACACCCCAGCAATATTAACTTTTCTGATTTCTGCAATTTATATGAGATTTCGAAACGAGAGGCTGAAATTATCATGGAAATTTGTACCGGAAAATCAAATAAAGACATTTCCGAAAAACTTTTTATATCTCTTCAAACGGTGAAAGATCATAATTACAGGATTTACTCGAAACTTGGTGTTAAAACACGTGGGCAACTGACCAACCTGGTTCGGGAAAAAACAGGTATTTAATACATTTTTCAGCCACCGAACAAATTGAATGGAGCAAAGCACTATTCTTCAAAAAACATTTCCTCTTTTAATCGTGTAATCCGGTCAAGCGCATAATTTACATTCCTTCCGCTTTCCCCGGCTTCCAATAAATAAATACGGTAATAATTGAGCGCCAGCGTTTTATTCGAATCAAACTCCTCGTATGTTGTGGCAATTTCAAATAATGCTTCAACATTGGTTGGATCGAGTTCATTGGATTTTTGAAGCGCAGCAATCGACTCTTTAAACTTGCGCTGTTGTCCGCAAATTTGGCCAAGATGGTGATACATTTCAGGCAAATAGCTGGGGGTTGACATATCAATAGCCCACTGCATGTACTTTTCGGCATTTTCGTAATCGCCCATTTTCTTGTAACACAAACTCATATAGTACATTACAAATAAATCGTTAGGATTTGCCCGATACAGATTGCCCAGTGTTTTCATTGCCTTTTTCTCATATTTCGAGAAATAGGTGCTAATTGCATAATTCATAACTATTTCATAAATTGAATCTCCGTCAGCCGTAAAGTATTTCTCAAATTCATTCATTGCCGGTTCATAATTCCTGGTTCGAAAATAAAAATTAGCTTTTTCCAGGATTAATTCTGCATCGCCGGGGAATTCCATTAATCCTTTATCTATTATTACCATTATTTCTTCCGGCTCTTTTTCACGGCTGTATGAATGAATCAAGTTTGAATATGTCCCGTAATCGCGGGGATTCGCCTCTAAAACCTTTTCGTATAAATGAACTGCCTGTAACCTTTTTCCTGTTTGAAATGAGCAAAAAGCCAATTGTTTATTCCAATAAACATTGGTTGAATCAATTGCATAAATTTCAGAAAATAAATCGCAGGCTTTTTTCATCTCTTTTTTGCTGATATAAACCCGGCCAAGTTTTGCTTTAAGCGCAAGATTATGAGGCTCTATATTAATAGCTTTTTTATAATAAGTAATCGCATCCTGTTGATTTCCCAGTATCGATAAATCCTCAGCCATTTCCGATAAAATTTCAACGTTGTCTGGCTGAAATTTCAATGCTTCAGAAAATGCCTTTACCGCTTCCTGGTATTTTTGGAGATTACTAAAAACCACACCTTTTTTGAAATACATTTGATACGATGGAGTTTGAGAGATTTGCTGGTCAATTTTTGCCAGTGCCTCGTCGTATTTTTTATTCAGAATCAGCAGATCGATTTCTTCCTGAGAGTAAGAAACTGCTGAAATTCCAAATATAAAACAGAATATAAATATATGCTTTGCGGCCATCATAATAGAAATTTTAAGCTTCGGTTTTCTAATTAGTTATTTCGCGAAGAGCGTTTCGGTTTTTCAAAAATTGTCTCAGTCGCCCAATAAATTAAATGCAATTCATATTTATTTATGAAAAAGTTCAATTTATCATTTTATTGAAGTACAAAATTAATAGGTACAGTATAACTTACATTTACAAACTTACCTTTTTGTTTTCCGGGTGTCCATTTTGGAAGTGCGTTAACCACTCTTAACGCTTCCGCATCAAGCGATGGACTCACACCTCTGGCAATTTTTGCATCAGCCACACTCCCGTCTTTCGAAACTACAAACGTTACATAAACTTTACCCTGAATTCCACTTTTCTGAGCATCGTCGGGATATTCAACATGATTTGCCATAAACTGCCGCAATGCCATTTCTCCTCCCGGAAACTCGGGCATTTCTTCAACAATAAAGAATATCTCTTCATTTGTATTCAACGATTTAGGCTGAATAGCCTCTTTTTTTACAAGTAATGTATTTCCCAAACTGTCGGTGATAACTTCAAAACCTGAACTTTTTGAAAACATACTTTTCAGTTTATCAACATCTGCTGAAGTACCATCAATTTTTAATTTATCGCCCTGAATTGTAACTTTAACTACCTGTTCTTCAGGCTGACCGGCTTCAACTGACTCTTTTTGCTCACAGGCAAATGCAACTACAAGCGCTGCTGCAACCAAAACGCCAATTACAATTTTTGATATGGCCAGTTTTGATGATTTTATTTTTGACATCATTTTAATTCTGTTTTTAATTAGTGAATAATTGAAATTGTTGGCAATAACCAGTTGTCCGCCAACAAATTGATTTAATAATAACTTTTTATATTCTCCACGGTTAATTCCGTTTGAAATGACAGCCTGATCGGCCAAATATTCATGATTCTCGCGAATTGCACGGTTTAACATCCACATAAACGGATTAAACCATTGAAAAACAGTTAACAACTCAAGAATGATTACATCGTATGAATGTCCCTGTTTTACATGTTCCATTTCGTGTTCAATCATTTTATCGTATCCCTTGCTGTTGGCAAGCGACTGACTAACAAAAACATAGTTCATAAACGAATATGGACTACTTTCTTTTTCAAGCATTACCAGTTTAATACCTTTGGCCGGATGAACTCCATTTCTTTTTATTATTAGTAAAAGCTGGATAATTCGGAATAAAAATCTTCCAAAGAAAAAAGTGATTCCAGCCAGATAGATATATATCAATAAGTTAACTGAAAGTATTGCATTTTCAACACTTCCTGAAAAATCGTGACTATAAATTGTTATTGACTCTAACAAATTTCGGTACGGAGTAACGGTAACTTCGGACAAAACAACAGGTTGCGGACTAAAAATCCGTAGTTTGATAATTGGTAAAATCACCGAAAAAAGAACTGACCCCAGCAAAAACAAGCGATTGATTTTAAAATAGGTCTCCTTTCTCAAAAACAGGACATAAATCAGCGATAGCAATGCCAGACTTACACCCGATTCAATGATAAAATTTACCATACTATTCATTTTCCCTGGTATTTTCGTTTTGTAAATCGCGTTTCACATCTTCAACCAATTCGTCCAAATCGGTAAGGCTCATTTTGTCTTCTTTGGCAAAAAACGACACCATTTCCTGAAAAGAACCACTGAAATAGTTCCTCATAAAATTCTTCATGTAGGATTTTGTGTAATCCTTTCTGGCAATTAATGGGAAATATTCGTGCGTCTTTCCGTATGCATTATGCCCGATAAATCCCTTTTTCTCTAAAATCCTGATGATTGTAGAAACTGTATTGTAAGCGGGTTTCGGATTTGGCATTTGCTCAACAATATCCTTCACAAATGCTTTTTCCTGCTCCCAAAGCAGTTGCATGATTTGCTCTTCGGCTTTAGTTAATTCTTTCATTATTTTAGATTTATAGAATTTTAGACACAAGTATCAAGACAACAATAATTATACCTAAGTAATTAGTTTTGCAACTATTTTCTTAGGTATAATTTAAATTTATTCTTTTTTATCCTGTTTGCCATCCAGTGCGTAATTGATTGGAATTGTATAAGCAACTTTTACAGCTTTACCCCTTTCTTTACCCGGTTTCCAGGTTTTTAATTCGTTAACAACCCTCAGCGATTCTTTATCGAGTGAAGGTTCAACTCCCCTTTCAATTTTCGCATTGGTTACTTTCCCTTGTTCGTCAACCACAAACGAAACAAAAACTTTTCCCTGAATTCCCTTTTTCCTGGCTTCTTCCGGATATTTGATTGCACCAATCAGGTCATTCATTAATGCTGTTTCCCCACCGGGATACTCAGGCATTACTTCTACCTGCTGATAAACCCCATCCTTACTTTTGTTTTCCTTGCTTTGTGCCTGGCACAAAACCGCGGCGAATACAACTGTCACCGCAATGAACCATTTAATTGTTTTCATGACTTTTAGTTTTTTTAATTTTTAATTCTCTTCCGGATATCCGGTTCAAATATACAACTAAGATTTTAGTTTTCAAACTAAATATTTAGTTATTATTGAAAATATATTTTAATATACTGTATTTCTGATATATACACAACTAATTATTTAGTTTAAAAATAGTTATTGACTTGTAAAAATGAAAATGAGCCTAATTAAATATTGAAAAAATGACAGATTTTTGATTCTGTTTTCCTTCCAAAACAGAAAATTTGAAACATTCTGAATGTATAATAAGCGCTAAGCGGTTCCAAACCGCTTAGCGCATTTCCTAATTTAAAAAGTTGCTGAAATAAATTCTTTCACCCAAAACGATAAGAATTCAGTTAATTGATGAGTTGAAATTCATCCCGATCGGCCAGAAACGGGAAATTTTTTCTGTATTCCACAAGTTCTGAGTAAGATATTTCGAAGGTTTTGACAGTTTCATTTTCGCCCATGAATTCAGCAATTCCTTTTGGAGAAACCACGCAGGAATCGCCCAGATATTTTAATCCGGAACCGTCGATTCCTGTGCGATTGACGCCAATACAATATGATTGATTCTCGACTGCGCGCGCCAGTAGCAATGCTTTCCAGTGATGATGCCTGGGTGATGGCCAATTTGCCATATATATCAAAACATCGTATTTTTCAGTGTTCCGGCTCCAGACAGGAAACCTTAAATCATAACAAATCAACGGGCAAAACTTCCAGCCCCGGAACTCCACTACCTGTTTTTCAGCTCCACGAGAATAATGAAGGTGCTCCTGCCCCATGGCAAATAAATGGCGTTTATCATAAATTTCAGTTTTACCATCAGGGAAAACCCAAATTGCACGATTGAAAATTTTCCCGTTTTCTTCAATAATTAAACTTCCAACAACCGAGACGTCTTTTTCTTTTGCTATTTTTTTCATCCACCGAACCGAACTACCATCCATTTTTTCTTTCAGAATTTCAGGATTCATTGAGAAACCGGTGGTAAACATTTCGGGCAATATGATTACGTCGGGTTGTTCAATTCCGACAATGTTCTCGGAATATTTAACAAGATTAGCCTGAACATTTTCCCAAATTATATCGGGTTGAATGATTGTAATTTTAAGGTTTCGCATTTTATAATTTGATTACCGTAACACCCACATTTTCAAACTTGTTCATATTTACCAGCGCTTCCGGGGCTTCATTCAGCGAAATAGTCTTTCCAACAAGCAATTCAGGTATTAGTTTTCCGGTTTTTATCATTTCAAACATTTCCGTGTATCGAAAAGCCTGCATACCGTGGCTTCCAATTATTTCAAGTTCATTTGCAACCACTTTGTCCATCGGAATTTTCGGGTGCTTGTGGTCGCCTGTCATTAATCCAACCTGAATGTGTTTTCCCCGTTTCCGCAAACAGGAAATGGAGTTAAAACAGGTTTCCTGGCTTCCAAGAGCATCAATTGAAATATGGGCGCCACGACTTGTAATTCCTTTAATTTCATCGGAAACGCTTCCCACCGTTTTTGCATTTATTAAAACACTTGCCCCGACTTTTTCAGCCAGTTTAAGTTTCTCGTCGTCAATATCAACCGCAATTACATTTGCACCGGCTGCACTGGCGATCATTACTGCAGATAACCCAACACCGCCGCAGCCATGAACCGCAACCCACTGACCGGCAGCCACTTTTCCCTGGTCGATTACTGCCCTGAACGAAGTGATAAACCTGC
>DATITY010000561.1:0-14856 GCA_035467235.1 Draconibacterium sp.
TGAACCAGAAAACAATGCATTTACATTGAAATTTGTTTTTAAAGGGGCGAATAAAAATGCAGTTTCTGTTAAAGATAAATATGCTTTGGGAATAGACTATTTTTTGATTCATAACAGTTTTTTAAAAAGGTAAAATTCAATTTGTACAAGATGAAGAATCATGCAAATCTCATTGAACTAAATGTTCTCGTTTTGGAGTGGGCATTTTCGTTAACTGCTCAGAACTACAATTCTAAAATACACTCCCAAAAGCTATGTTCTGATAGATTAAACATTAACTACATATTCATAACTTTGATAAATATAACAAAAACGTAAAATTTAAACTCATGGAAAAGAAGAGATTGGAAATAGTAAACAAAGTGGGTTGTTTTGCTTTGGTAGAAGCATTTACAACGCTCGATAAACAGTTAAGTACAATAAAATCGTGGGGTTTTTCAAACGCCGATATAACCGATAATTCCGACGGCGCTTGCCTGGGTGCCGCCTACGGTTTTACATCGCTGGCAAGTTTAGACGCCAATCCTTATGATTTGAAAAGGATGTTTGACAATGCGGGATTGACCATCTCGTCAGTTTGTGCACATGCCGAACTTCTGGACCCAACCGCACCGTGGCGTTACGGAACTGCCCAGATCATAAAAGCGGTTAAAATTGCTGGCATGCTTGGTATTAAACATGTAATCACCTCCGAAGGAGATCCGAAAACTGAATTTGGTAAAAAACTAACAGATACACAGGCAGTTTTCACCATTACCGAAAAACTTTATGAGCCTTTGCGACTTGCAGCCGATATGGGAGTAAAAATTTTGATAGAACCGCACGGACATATTACCGATTCAGTATTTTATACCGAACAGGTTTTGAATGAATGCAATTCAGAGGCGCTGGGTTTAAATCTTGATACCGGAAACCTTTGGCTCGGCGGTGGCGACCCGGTTGAATACATCAAAAAGTTTGGAAATATAATAGAGCATGTGCATTGGAAAGATTTACCTGCCGAAATGGTAGCTCTTCGCGGCAAAATGTTTGGTTGCGGTATGGCTGTAATTCCATTGGGAACGGGCGTGGTACCTGTTGAGGAAGTTTTTAATGAATTGGTTAAAATGGGATTCGACGGTTATTCAACTTTCGAAATTGCAGGTGAAGAAGCCGTAAAAAAAAGTCTGGAATTCTTAAAGGGTCTGGCAAACAAATAAGATGATTAATTATCTGTTTAAAACTAAATAAATCAGCTATTTATGAATTCAAAATTTACAGGAAGAAGGAATTTTCTGAAAAAGACAACTTATGCAGCGGCAGGAACTTTAATACTGCCAACCATACTATCAAGGTGTTCAAAAGGAGCAAACAGTCGTATTCAAATGGCACATATTGGAGTTGGCGACAGAGGCTCAGGTACAACCAAAGGATATTTTTTGCCGGTTCCCGATTCACGCTCACTGGCGGTTTGCGACGCATTTACAAACAGAAGGGAAGATTTGGCAAAACATATTTCGGCTTTTTATAAGGAAAAGTACCAGGAAGAAATTACCTGTACTCCTTATCCCGATTTTCAGGAAATTCTCGACAGAACTGATATTGATGCAGTTCACATTTCAACAGGAGATTACTGGCATTTACCAATTGCAATAAAAGCCGCCAAAGCCGGCAAACACATTTATCTGGAAAAACCACTTGGTTTAAACATTAATCAAATGGTTGAGCTGGAAATGATTATAAAAGAAAAAAACCTTGTGTTTCAGTATGGGACTCAGCAAAGGTCGCTCGTACATGTGAAAAAAGGAATTGAAATGATAAAAGCAGGTGAAATCGGTGACATTGAAAAAATTGATATTTGGGCTCCGCCTGCCGATGGCACTCCTAAAGGTTCAATTATTAGTGAAGAACCTCCTGCAAATTTAGATTACGACCGCTGGCTGGGGCCAGCCCCGGTGAAACCATATTGCGAGGCACGGGTTGCAAATACAGGCATATGGAATATTTACGATTATGCACTTGGTTTTATAGCCGGTTGGGGTGCCCATCCACTTGATGTTGCAGTTTGGGGATGCAAAAAACAAATGACCGACACCTTCACAATTACAGGATCAGGTTCAATATTTTCCAATAACACGCTATTTGATACTATAAATTTCTGGGATTTAAATCTTGAATATAACAATAAGCTGCAGATTCATTATGTGAGCACAAACTATGCTGACGAAATGATGAAAAATCTTAAATCCGGTGACGGAACAACCTTTTATGGAACAAAAGGCTGGATTAGCCTGGGCCGTGGAGCAGCAGCATCCGATATTCCAAAACTTCACAATGAACTGAATGTTGAAGTGTACGGCGAAAATAACAGGCACGGATTGAATTTCATCAAGTCAATAAATGGTGAAATTGAACCATTTGATCCGCTTGATGATGCCATTCTTTCCGATTGTATCAGCCACATGGGAAATATACTTATCCGTTCGGGGAAAGATAAAATTGTATGGGATGCTGTTAACCGTGAAATTGTAAACTATCCCGAATTGAAAACCTTGTATTTTCAAAGGGAATCAAGAGCTCCATATAACGTGTAAATTTTTGGAAGAATGAAAATTATAGCACCCCTGTTTTTTGTAATTGCATTCACACTAATTATTACTCATGGAAAAGCGCAAACGGTTGTTAAAAAAGAATACCTTGAGAAAGGGTGGAAATTTACCAGCATTCCAAACTCTCCCTGGCCGGAAACTTTTGGCAATCACAGGGCTGTTCTTGAAATTACAAAAGAGGCTAAAGTAGTTGGCCTCGATTTGTTCTGGCGCAGACATGATCGCCAGCCTGAAAATAAGCGTTTTGTCATTGTGGAAGCTGCATCAGGCGATACAGTGCCGAACATTTACCGCCATGAAGTAAACAACGAAAGGTGTAAAATTTCATTCGGGCCTGTTAAAAAGCCCGGAACCTATTACTTTTATTATATGCCTTACGAAATCCAGAAAGAATATGGTTTTTACGGCAAAGACTATCTGAAATCTGAAAAAGCGCCTTCACAGGAGTGGGTGGAAAAAAATAAAGTATCCGATGTTGGTAATTTTAAGTCTTTTCCGGCTGCAAAGGTTGCAGGAATCGAGGCGCGTTCTGCCTTTGACAGTTTTTACCCAATGGAAATTATTCCTCTGGCTTCAGAAAAAAAATCCCTTATTTCCAAATTCACAGACGAATACCTTGTTTTCCCTGAGGACAGAACTTTCCCTATCCGGATGAAAGATGAAATTCCCTCCAGGTGGGTAGAAAATGGTCCTTCACAAAAGTTTACAGGGGAAGCACTTCGAAACGAATATTATGCATTTCAACTTGGCGTTTTTGCTTCGAATAAAGATTTGCAAAATGTAAAAATTGAATTCACTACACTTAAAAATGAAAGTAATGAAATTCCCGCCAAAGCGCTCACCTGTTTCAATACCGGGGGTGTCGATCCGTATGGAAAACCTTTCGAAAAAAGAGTGGATGTGGCAAAAGGAGCTGTTCAGGCTTTTTGGATTGGAGTAGATATTCCTGAACAAATAACGGCAGGGACATACAAAGGCCAGGTCACGGTAAAACCTGAAAACGCTAAACCAAAAATTATCGATGTTACACTTAAAATCACAGATCAGGTTTTGGCTGATCGTGGCGACAGCGAACCCTGGCGACATTCGCGACTTCGCTGGCTGAACTCGACTTTGGGAATCGACGATAAACCGACAAAATCGTACGATGCCATTCAGCCCCTGGGTAACAGAATTTACCGGCTTACGGATAAACAATTGTCAATTGCAGAAAACGGGATGCCGGGATTCGTTTCAGTAAATAATAGAAATGTTTTAGCCGGGTCTGTTTCATTTATTGCTGAAACATCGAAAGGTGAAGAACAGTTTTCGGCGCCTGAAGATATTGAAATGCTGAAAAATGAGCCGGGTATTATGAGCGCATCCTGGAAAAGCAAATCTGCCGATATTGAACTTTTAGGCATCGGTTCAATTGAATCAGACGGATATATCAATTATAGAATCACATTAAAAGCTTTGAGTGATATTAACCTGAATGATGTCCGCCTCGAAATACCCTTTTCCGGAGAGGTAGCCCAATACATGATGGGCATGGGTTTGCCCGGAACATCAGTACCTGAAAACCATCAGTCGAAATGGAAAGGCCCGTACGACAGTTTCTGGATTGGGAATCCGGAAGGTGGAATCTGGTGCGAACTCAGGGGTAGCAATTACCACGGTCCGCTGCTCAATCTTTACCATCCGGAGCCCCCTTCTTCCTGGTACAACAATGATTTGGGTGGATTTAAAATAGAGAAAAGTTCTAATGAAACTAAGGCAATTGTGTACAGCGGCGCACGCGACCTGAAAGCAAATGAAGAAATTGTTTTTGAATGGTCGATGCTGATAACACCGGTAAAGAAAATCAATTACAAGAGCCAGTTTCTCGACCGCTATTATCACAATGGGGGAAGCCCGATGCCTTCGGACGAGGATCTTGCCTGTGGTGTGAAGATTGTGAACCTGCACCATGCCAACAATTACAATCCGCACATCAACTATCCTTTCGTTGCAGTCGATTCAATGAAATGGTTTGTTGACCAGCTCCATAAAAAAGGGCAGAAAGTAAAAATTTATTATACAATCCGCGAATTGACTAACTATACCACAGAACTTTGGGCGCTGCGAAGTCTTGGCGACGAAATCCTTGGAACCGGCAGGGGAGGCGGTTATCCCTGGCTGCGCGAACATCTTATCGATGGCTATCACCCGCAGTGGTATCAGTATTTTCCTGATAAAAGCGCCGATGCGTCAATTGTAAATGCTCCGGGCGATTCCCGTTGGTACAATTATTACATCGAAGGGCTGGCATGGCTGGTCAGGAATGTCGATATTGACGGACTTTATCTTGACGATGTTTCGTATGACAGGAGAACAGTGAAACGAATCAGGAAGGTTTTGGACAATGAAAAGCCGGGTTGCCTGCTCGATTTGCATTCCAATACCGGTTTCTCGAAAGGTCCGGCAATGCAATACGCTGAGTATTTTCCATACATGGATAAAATATGGTTTGGCGAAAGTTTTATTTACGATAAAATGCCGCCTGAAAACTGGCTGGTTGAAGTATCAGGCATTCCTTTTGGATTGATGGGCGACATGCTACATGGAGGTGGGAATCGTTGGATGGGAATGGTTTATGGGATGACAGTCCGCCATCCATGGAAAACAGAAGGCGTAACCTGCGACCCGCGCCCGGTTTGGAAAATCTGGGATGATTTCGGAATTGAATCTGCAAAAATGATTGGATACTGGGAAAAAGGTTGTCCCGTCAGAACTAATAATCCCGACGTACTTGCAACAGTTTATCAGAAAGAGGGAAAATCCCTGATTTCTGTTGTGAGTTGGTCAGATAAGCCTGAATCTTTTTTATTTCAGTTTGATTGGAAAGCGCTTGGGATTGATGCTGAAAAAGCAACATTGGTTACACCGGAGATTAAGGATTTTCAGCAAGCCAAATCTTTCCAGGTTACTGATTCAATTCCTATCGAACCAAAAAAAGGATGGTTAATGTATCTTTATGAAATTGAACATTAAAATTGATTTATATGAAAAAAATATTCATGAGTATGATGATGCTGATTTGCGCTGTAATTTCAAATCATCTTGATGCACAAAATGCGCAAATCTCTGAGAAACAAATACCTCTGCCAACCTATGCTTTTTCCGATCCCGACCCGGTACCTGCTTTTGGAAAGTTCTATCCCTATTTTCGGTTCGAAGGTTATACCGATAAAGCAGTGACCCGAAACTGGAAGATGATTGAGATGGAAAATGACTACATCAAACTTTGGATTACTCCTGAAATAGGAGGAAAAATCTGGGGTGCTGTTGAAAAATCCACCGGTAAAGAATTCATTTATTACAATCATGCAGTGAAATTCAGGGATGTAGCGATGCGTGGTCCCTGGACTTCCGGAGGGATTGAGCTGAATTTCGGGGTAATTGGACATGCCCCAACCTGTTCTTCTCCTGTCGATTATATGATTCGTGAGAATAGTGATGGCAGTGTGAGTTGTTTTGTCGGCGCCATGGACCTTCCATCGCGCACACGCTGGAGTGTGGAGATCAACCTTCCTAAAGACAAAGCTTATTTCACAACGCGTTCGGTGTGGGACAATCCAACGGCTCAGGAACAATCGTATTACCACTGGATGAATCTTGGTGTAAAAACTGCCGGAAACCTGGAATATTCTTTTCCCGGCAATTACCACCTTGGTCATGATGGTCAGCATTTTTCATGGCCCGTTGATGAACAGGGCAGGGAGATTAATTTCTATGAGAACAATAACTTCGGAAGTTATAAATCTTACCATGTTTTTGGAGAGCCTTCCGGATTTTACGGAGCATACTGGCACGATGACGACTTCGGTTTTGTTCATTATTCCACCTATGATGAAAAACCCGGAAAGAAAGTTTGGATATGGGGTTTATCAGACGAGGGGATGATTTGGGAAAAGCTCCTGACCGATACCGATGGTCAATACACAGAAATTCAGTCAGGCAGGTTATTTAACCAGGCAGCAGAAGGCAGCAGCAAAACTCCTTTTAAAAACAGGGGATTTGCTCCCGGATCGACAGATGAATGGACAGAACACTGGTTTCCGGTAAAAGGAACACAGGGTTTGAAAAATGCCACTCCTGTTGGCTCTGTAAATCTTGAACAAAAAGACAATAATGTTCAGGTATCATTTTGCCCTAACGAAAAAATCGATGGAAATCTTGAAGTCAGAAATGATAATGTGGTGATATTCAAAAAGGAAATTCAAACATCCCCGTTGCAGACGATTACAACGTCATTCGAATACAGTGGCGATTATAAAAGCCTGTCTGTTTGGCTGGATAAACAGCTTCTGTTTGATGCCGACAGGGAAAAGAATACGATAAAACGCCCGCTAGAATCTCCATCCGGCTTTAACTGGGAAACAGCTTATGGTCATTATCTGAATGGTAAAGAAAAAGAAAGACAACGTTTGTATAAAGATGCAGTTGAAGAGTACAAAAAGTCGCTGGAAAAGGAAACCTGGTTTGTTCCGGCTTTAACAGGAATGGCCAACCTTGCTTACCGGCAAACCGATTACCAAACGGCATTTGAATATTCACTAAAAGCACTTTCCATAGATACTTATGATCCTGAGGCCAATATGGTCTACGGGTTGGCAGGTCTTGCATTGGGGGATACCATCTCAGCAATCGACGGGTTTTCAATTGCGTCATCAGGTGTTTCTCAACGAAGTGCGGCATTCAATGGACTCGCTTCTATTTTCATGAATAAGAACGATTACCAAAAGTCGCTTGATTATGTCGGGAAAAGCCTGGCTTACAATCAACTTGGTTCAGAAGCTGTTCAATTGAAAATTTTAAGCCTCAGAAAACTGAATAGAATGAAAGATGCGGTCGATGAACTTGCCCGGTTGGAAACAAAAGACCCTTTGAACCATTTTATCCGGTTTGAAAAATATCTTGCCAATCCTTCTTCTGAGAATAAAGCGCTTGTCCAAAAAAATATTACCAACGAATTGCCACAGGAAACCTATCTGGAATATGCGTTGTGGTATTTCAGAAACGGACAAATAGCTGATGCTTTGAAAGTTCTGGAATTGGCGCCGGACAATCAGCCTATTATACTGCTTTGGAATGCTTATCTTAATCATCTTTCAAATAAGGCACAATTGGCTGATGCGTCAATGGCTAAAGCACTTCAGACGAATCCGCAGTTCGTTTTCCCATTCAAGGCAGAAACACTAAAACCTTTGGAATGGGCACAAACCAAATCCGACGACTGGAAACTCAGCTATTATGCGGGCTTAATTTATTTGAATGCGGGGAATGATGAAAAAGCAAAACGATTGTGGAATAGCTGCGGAGACAAACCTGATTTTTATCCCTTTTACATTGCCCGTTCCCGGATAGCTGGTTCAGAAAGCCGGCAGATTCAAACCGATGTAGAGAAAGCATTATCGCTGGCGGGAAACGATTGGCGGGCAGGGTTGTTTGCTGTGAAATATTATTTGGAGAATGGCAACTTGCTCAAAGCCGAAGAATTGGTACGGGATTTTTACATGAATAATCCTGAGAACTATTACCTGGGATTGCAATTTGCGAAAGTGCTGGAAATGAATGGCAAATACTCAGAATGTGTCAGTCTGCTTCAGAATATAAAAGTTTTACCAAATGAAGGAGCGACTGAAGGAAGAACGATTTGGCGGAACGCAAATATTGGCCAGACGTTGGATTTAATGAAGGCTAAAAATTACAGGAAAGCTCTTGTAAGCATAGACAAAGCACGACAATGGCCTGGTAACCTTGGAGTCGGAAGACCTTATGAAGTAGATGAACGTATTGAGGATTTTATCGCGATGGAATGTTATAAAAAGCTGAAAGACAAAACTTCTGCTGAAAAGATGCAGCACAAAATCACTAAAGAATCAATTCTTCAAAATTCACAGTTTGATGTCAACGACTTTCTGACAGCCTGGCTTTTGAAAGAGACCGGGAATAAATCGGAAGGGGATCAGCTAATAGACAGAATGTTAACACAGAATCCTTCATCAAAAGTCATTCAATGGTGCGATTTTGTTTATTCCGGCAAATCAGAACAAGCCAGAACGATTGAAAAAGAAGCAGATCCGATTGACCGGACTTTCCAAATCATGCGTCGTATAAATAATGAATTAATAATTATAAAATGATTTAACCATATTGCATTATCCAAGTCATATTCCGCAAAATCCATTCAATTAAAATTAGCAAAATGAAAAAGAAACTGTTTATTTTCATTAAGAGTTGAAATATTAAAAGATTGTACCCAGTAACGAACATTCAGATCGCGAAAGATACAGTAATATTGGCAGAAATGCTGATATTCAAACACGAATTCGAATTCGAAGAGTACATCACGTTTGAAGTTGCAAAAATGCAGAACTCGGACAAATTTGGCATGGATCATTTGGTGGTTGACTTTTCTGAAATTTCTGCGTAACTTATATGGTTTAATTTATGATTGAAAGTAAAAGTTAGGCAACATGCTGAAAAACGGCAATCCTTTAAAACAACAAATATGACAAATAACTTATTTCTGGTATTAATTCTTTTGAATTTGACCTTTGTTTTTTCATTGGAGGCCAGGCAAGCAGAACAAAAGGAAAAAACTGACAGCACATTTTTACAATCAACGATTCGATTTGACAATTCATCTCTTAAGAAAATAGTATTGTATCCTGAAACTATATTAGATAATCCTCAATCTTTTTGGGATAATGATCCTGCATATAAGCTTTATAAGCTTTGGCATCAATTTGTTTCTTATCCTGTTGATATGGAGCAATGGAAAAAGAACCTGCAATCTTATGTGGATATTCCAAACAATGAAAGACATCAAAATTCCCAACTAATAATTTCTCAAAAAAGTTTAAACAAGGAAGAGACTGATTATTTTAACGAGCGGGCTATTCCATATTTATATAGCTTCCTGCCAAAGGATTGTCCTCCGATAGATGCCACCATTTACTTTACAACCGCAATATTGCCAAATGGTTTCCAAATGGGTAATGATGTTGTAATTTATGGTGAGAATTCTGACAAGGAAAATCTTTTTATTCATGAATTATTCCATAGATGCCAGAGAGCTTGTGAAACAATTAGTGACAAGAAAGAATCCAATAATCCTGAATTGGACCAAATCTATTTATTGTTATGGATTGAAGGAACGGCTACATATGCAGGATACAAGGCTTTATATGAATTTCAGGCAGTTGATCCGCTTTTGCAAAACGATTATAAACTACTTGAAGATACCATGAATATAATTCAACTTCGAAATAAACTGAATGTATTATACGAAAGTAAAGCCAGTAATTTAATTAATAAAAATGAGCTGCAAACAAAACTTATTCAAACTGGTATTATTGACAGGGCATTTTATATCGTTGGATTTGACATGGCGTCTGTAATAGACGATAAACTTGGCAGAGATGTATTGAAAGAAACACTGTTACATGGGCCAGATTATTTTATCCAAAAATATAATTCTGTAGTAAGTGATGCCGATAAGATTTTTGATTTTTATTCAATTGGAAAAATTCAGTATTGATGGACGATATCCGGCAACCTGCATAGTTCATTTGTAGTGCAGTACTCATTGGATACAAACGAAGGCTGCAATGGTAAAACTCCCGAATCAGTTTCACTGCGATGCTATTAACTTTTAAAAATTTATATTGATGAATCAAACAATAGGTTTAACCGATTCACATTAAGAGGATTTCTGAAGGTTGAAATAGAATTTGGATTAATGGCGCTTACCCATAATTTAAGAAAATTGGCTGCCAGGACTGTTTCATTTTCTGAAATTTGCCATTTTTATCCACTTTAAGGCTAATTTTAAGCCCATTAGATACATTCTCCAATTTTCAGAAATACCCGGTTGTCGAATTACAAATAACCAGGAAAGAAAGTGTCACTTTAAAAAATGCAGCATAAAAAAAGAGACTGCATTTTTAGACAGCCTCTTCTTTTTTAAACCCATTTCATTTTTCTATTTTCGGTTCAAATTTTATACAATGAAAGTTGATATTTTTATCCCTTGTTTTATCGACCAGCTTTATCCTGAAACCGCTTTTAACTTTATTAAGGTTTTAGAAAAAGCAGGTTGCGAAGTTCAATACAATCCTGAACAAACCTGTTGCGGACAACCCTCTTTTAACAGTGGTTACTGGAAAGAAACCAAAACGCTCGCCGTTAAATTTCTGAATGATTTTGAAAATGCCGGAATCATAGTTGCACCTTCAGCATCCTGCACAGGTTTTATTAAAAATTACTATAAAAAGGTTTTTGCCGAAGATCCTAAATTTCTAACAAAAGTGGCTGAGTTAACGCCACGGATTTATGAGTTTTCTGATTTTCTTGTAAATCATATTCATAAAGTTGAATTCGGATCAGTGTTTAATCACAAGGTTACTTTTCATGATTCATGTGCCGGATTACGGGAATATGGAATTAAAAGCGAACCACGTATTTTGCTTGAAAATGTTAAAGGACTGGAATTTGTTGAAATGGAAAATTTAACTACCTGTTGCGGTTTTGGCGGTACTTTTGCCGCTAAATTTCATTCCATTTCAACAGCTATGACCGAACAAAAAGTTGAAAATGCTTTAAAAACCGGTGCCGAATATATTGTTTCCACCGAAGCCTCCTGTTTAATGAATATTGAGGCTTACATTAAAAAACAAAAGCTGCCAATTAAAACAATTCATCTGGCTGATTTGTTGGCAAACTTTGAACTTTAAACCAGGAACTCTAAACTCAAAAAACCTGCATTTTGTGCAGATTGGTATATCTGCCTTTCATTGCCATCAATTCGTCATGTGTGCCCCGTTCAACAATTTTGCCGTCATGAAAAACACAAATCAAATCAGCATTCCTCACTGTTGACAAACGATGCGCTATAACCAGTGATGTACGGTTTTTCATCAGATTTTCAAGGGCATCCTGAACAAGGCGTTCCGATTCGGTGTCAAGTGCTGAGGTTGCTTCGTCAAGAATCAGGATCGGCGGATTTTTCAGAATAGCACGGGCAATACTCAGCCGTTGCCGCTGACCACCTGAAAGTTTACTTCCCCTGTCACCAATAACAGTATCGTAACCATGTTCTGTTTCGACAATAAAATCATGGGCATTTGCAACTTTGGCGGCAGCTATTACTTCTACCATCGAAGTTTTTTCAACGCCAAAAGCAATGTTGTTGTAAATTGTATCATTAAACAAAATGGCTTCCTGATTTACATTTCCCATTAAATCCCTTAAATCATGAAGTTTTAGTTCGCGGATATCAGTTCCATCTATCAGGATATTGCCGTCAATAACATCATAAAACCGGGGCAGAAGATCAACAAAAGTTGTTTTTCCACTTCCCGACTGGCCTACCAAAGCTATGGTTTTTCCTTTTTCAATTTTGAGAGAAACATTTTTTAGTACCTCCTTTTCGTCGTAGGCAAAGATCACATTTTTGTATTCAATGCAATCTTTCATGTCGCTGATTGGTTTAGCTTCCTGCGCTTCAGGAATGGTTATATCGGCCATTAAAATCTTATCAATCCTGTCCATTGACGCCAATCCTTTTTGTATGCTGTAAAGTGCCTGAGTAAAGGCTTTGGCAGGATTAATTATCTGGTAAAAAATACCAAGGTAAATGATAAATTCAGGGCCGTTTAGTTCGGCGTTTTGGTCAAGAATAAGAGAACCTCCATACCAAACTACAACTATAATAATTATGGTTCCAATAAGTTCGCTTAACGGATGAGCTAGTTCCCGCTGGCGCATCAACCGGTTCATAATGTGGCGGTAATCGTGTAACTCAGAATTGAACCGGGCATCCATTTTCTTTTCAGCATTAAACGCTTTAATAATACGAAGTCCTCCCAGCGTTTCTTCAACCACCGTTAAAATCATACCCATTTTATCCTGTGCCAGACCAGAAACTTTCTTTAACGATTTCCCGATACGACCGATTAAATAACCAGCAACAGGCAGAACAAGAAAAATAAACAATGTCAGACTCGGGCTCATAATGAGCATTGAAGTCAGTAAAACAATAATGATAATTGGATTCTTCAAAAACATATCAAGCGACGACATAATTGAATTTTCCACTTCGGTTACATCACCTGTAATCCGCGAAATTATGTCGCCTTTTCTTTCTTCCGAAAAGAAAGTAAGCGCCAGTTTCAGGATTTTGGCATAAATCTGCTCGCGCATGTCTTTTACAACGCCGTTTCGGATATAAACTGCTTCGAACGCACCGAGATAAGCAAATCCGACCTTTAAGGTGGTGGCAATAATTATAAAAAATCCAACAAGAAGGAGGGTCAATCCTGCTCCGTTCTCATCCTTAAAAAGTGTGACATAGTAATACAGGTTGTGCTTGATAATTTCCAGATTTATTTCCCAGGGCAGTAGAGTTCTGACTTCTTTCGACACACCGAAAAGTATTTCAAGAATCGGTGCCATAAGCGCCATTGAAAATACAGTGAATAGTGCAGAAAGCAAATTGAACAGAAAATTCAAAATTAACTGCTTTTTATATGGTGGGATGAACCGCTTTAAAATCTTGAAAAAATCCTTCATGGATGTAAATATTCAGTGTAATAACTACAATTGACACTTAAATCGATAGTTATTAAAAAATTCCTGTATAATTCTGAGGAGTAATTTGTTTTAATTCTGTTTTTATACTTTCACTAACGTCAAGTCCATCAATAAAATTGTGAATCGATTTTTGGTCGATAACCTCATTTTTACGGGTTAATTCTTTTAATGCTTCGTAAGGATTCGGGAAAAATTCGCGCCTTAAAATGGTTTGAATGGCCTCGGCAACCACTGCCCAGTTATCTTCCAAATCTTTTGAAATTACTGGTTCGTTAAGCAGCAGTTTATTTAATCCTTTTAATGTCGATTTTATTGCAATCAAAGTGTGACCGAAAGGAACTCCAATAAAACGGGTTACAGTTGAATCGGTTAAATCGCGTTGTAATCTTGAAACCGGAAGCTTTGACGAAAGCTGCTCAAATCCGGCATTGGCAATTCCAATGTTTCCTTCAGAATTTTCAAAATCGATGGGATTTACTTTATGTGGCATGGTTGACGAACCTACTTCGCCTTTCTTGATTTTTTGTTTGAAATAACCCATCGAAATGTACATCCAGAAATCGCGATCAAGGTCGAGAATTATGGTGTTAATGCGTTTCATGGCATCGAAAATGGCGCTGTAATTATCGTAGTGTGCTATTTGTGTCGTGTATTTCGAGCGCTCCAATCCAAGTTTTTCTTTACAGAATTTATCTGCAAACTCTTCCCAGTTGATATTTGGATAAGCTACAAAATGGGCATTAAAATTTCCGGTGGCGCCGCCAAATTTAGCCTGACAGGGAATAGCGCGCAACTGTTCGCGCTGAACTTTGATTCGTTCAATAAAAACTTTGATTTCTTTACCAACCTTTGTTGGCGATGCCGGCTGACCGTGGGTTTTGGCCAGCATCGGAATATTTATCCATTCGGCTGCCAATTCTTCCAGTTTGCCTGTTAACTCATTTATTAACGGGTAATATTCAAGTTCAAGTGCATCCTGAATGGTCATTGGAATGGCGGTATTATTGGCATCCTGCGAGGTAAGCGCAAAATGAATAAACTCCTTGTATTTCCCCAGGCCAATTTTGTCGAATTCCTCTTTTATAAAATATTCAACAGCCTTAACATCATGATTGGTAATACTTTCTATTTCCTTGATACGTTTGGCATCCGACAGCGAAAAATTCATGTGAATCTCACGCAGCCCGGCTTTTTTTTCTTTTGAAATGTCACTTAATTGTGTCAATGGAATTTCGCAAAGTGCATTAAAATATTCAATTTCAACAAAAACCCGGTATTTTATTAAAGCGAACTCACTAAAATATTTCCAAAGGTTTTCTACTTTATTACTGTATCTTCCATCGACCGGCGAAATTGCTGTTAGCGCACTGATTTCCATTGTTGTTTTTTCTGCGTTTATAAATTGAAGTGCAAACTTAGCAAAATCGATTGACTTGGGTTTTTTGAAAGAATGATATTATTCAAAATTTATTGATTTTATTATTTCTAAATTTGCACATAAACCTTAATAAATCAATACTGTTTAATGAAGAGTGAAAGGGATTTAGGATGAAAAAAACACGTTTTCCTATTATTTTGTATTTAAAAAGCCGACCATTTTTTGATGGTTTAAAAGAATCGGATTTGGCCAATGAAATTAAGTTGAGTG
>DATITY010000562.1:0-1754 GCA_035467235.1 Draconibacterium sp.
ATCCGTGTTTTGTCCAGTTGAATTTTTAGTTGTTTAACTGCTTTATTTTGAGCCTCATAATTTGATTTTGCCTGAAGATAGGCCATTTCACTTCCTATTTTCTGATCCCAAAGCCGCTTTTGTCTCTCAAAAGTGGTCTGAGCCAGACCGGCCTGAATTTCAAGTTGTGAGACTTGTTGCTCCAGCCCGCCATCATCAATGCTGGCCAGTAACTGACCCTTATTGACCTTTTGGCCTTTTTTGACATAGATGTCAATGAGGATTCCGGGCAATTCCGGATAGATGATAATGTTTTCTTTTGTCTTCACACTGCCCTGTAGCTCAACAAAATGGTTGAAAACCTCCGATTTGGCGGTCAGTGTGGTTACAAGGGGGATGTTCGCAGTAGTATCCAGTTCGTGAATTGCCTGATCCAATTGTTTTATCTGATCCGAAAGGGCGTTGTATTCATTCTCAAGGGATAACCTTTTCTCGCGTATTTTTTTAAGATCCTTAGATGCCAGAACGGTTTCAATATTGGATTGATCACCACTACCACAAGAGCTCAAAATCAGGACTAAACAAACTGTTATTATTTTTTTCATAGGGTTTCTCTTTTATTATTCTTAATATCCTGAAAAATTATTGAGTGCATTTTCCAGTGCTACTTTTGACTGAATGATATTCAGGATCGATTGTAAATAATTCTGCTGACTGTTAAATAATTTATTTTGTGAATTGGTCAAATTAAAGCTCGAACTCAATCCCTCAAAGAACTTTATTTGTTCTTTTCTTGCAATGCTTTCTGCCAGAACGAGGTTTTCCTTTGAGGTCTGGTAATGATCAAGGGCAAACTGATACTTGTTTCGGGCTGTGTCGACCTGCAATTTTAGTTTTTGAGAAGTTTCATCCAGTGTGATCTGTGACTGCATCAGTCCAATCTTCGCCTGTTGTGTTCGCGCACTCCTGCCCATACTGCTAAAAATGGGAATCTTTAGATTGACTCCAAGGAGTGAAGAATCAAACCATTCCCCGTTATTTTCAAAAAAAATGTTATTGTCGTTGTTGGCAAAAACAGAATAGTTCAGAAAGGCATTTAAAGTGGGTAGTGCCCTGCTTTTCTCATATTTAACCATCAATTCGTTCGTTGTAACTAAATTGTCTGCAATCTTGTAGTCGATATGGTTTTTCAGATCAAAATCATAGGACAGCAATGCGAGGTCTGAGCTTTTCAAGCCGATGTTTTCTATGGTATCCAAAAATTGTACCTCAGAATCGATGGGTATACCCAGGCTAAGGTTGAACATTTGTTCGGCTATGGACTCCAGGCGTATGGCTTTATTCAGCTCATTTTCGATATTTGACAGCGTAATCTGTTGTTGCTCAACATCTTGTTCCTCAGTCATACCATTCTGAAATATAATTTTGGTTTCGTCAAGATTTTTTTGCAGTAAGGCCCGGTTGTTTTCAAGAATCCGGATATTTTCTTTAGAGATCAAAACCTGGCCATAGGCGTTTATTACGGCCTCTCTTACGGTTTGGTTGGTTTTGTCTTTTGACAGGGAGGAAATTTTAAGATATGTTTCAGCAGCTTGTAAACCGATGAGATAGGAGCCATCAAAGAGCAATTGATTAAGGGTAACGGTACCTGTAAGGTTCTGCTTTGTACCAAAAACGACCTCTTCAAATTCGCCGGGAGGCCCTCCAAAAATTTCACTTGGGATCAGGGTAATGCCCTGTTTCAGAAAATTGGAATAAGCTCCGTCTGCATAAAT